>JBPCVQ010000197.1:0-14639 GCA_051010395.1 Geminicoccaceae bacterium
GCTCCATTGTATCCTCACCTGGAAGTGAGATCTTTTCGCCACGCGGATCCATGACCAACAGCATGTTGGCGCGTAGATCGCCTCTACCAGCTTCGATTTCCTTGAGCTTGATGGCATAACTATTGGCTGGCAGTTGAATGTTGTCTTGAATCCGCACAGGCGGCATGATGAATCCCAAATCGGCTGCCAGTTGGCGCCTGAGCGCTTTGATCTGATCCGTAAGTTTAGGCCCCCCACCGTCGCCAATCAGTGCAAGCAATCCATAGCCAAGTTCAAGCCTCAGGGGGTCCATAGCAAGCGACGAGCCGATCTGTTCTTCTGCAACACCTTCAGCCAATGCCGGCTCAGGCGGCGGCTCTTCGATCGACTCTTCAGGCGCTTTGGTCAATCGCCAGGCGACGATGCCACTCAAGAGTGCCAGCGTAGCGAAGGGAAACATCGGAAGACCTGGCATCAGCGCCAAGAGCGAAAGAAGACCACTGGTGGTCACTAGGGTTCGTGGGTGAGCGCCAAGCTGGCCGAATAACGCACGATCGGTGCGTCCTGAAATCCCGGCTTTTGAGACGAGCAGACCTGCTGCCGTCGACACGATCAAGGCTGGTATCTGTGAGACCAGACCATCTCCGACCGTCAAGAACGTGTAGCTCTGTGCAGCCTGACCAAAACTGATACCGATCTGGCCGACGCCGATAATAAGACCACCAACAAGATTAATGAAGGTAATCATCAAACCAGCAACGGCGTCCCCTCGAACAAACTTCGAGGCACCATCCATAGCACCGTAGAAACTACTCTCCGCTTCGAGCTCTCGCCGGCGTGTTTTAGCTTCCTCCTCGTCGATCAGGCCGGCAGAGAGATCGGCGTCGATTGCCATCTGCTTGCCAGGCATGGCATCTAAAGAGAAACGGGCAGAGACTTCTGCAATACGGCCCGACCCCTTGGTAATCACAACAAAGTTGACGATCACCAAAATGGCAAAAACAATTAGGCCAATAACGAAATTACCTTGCATGATAAAACCGCCGAAGGCTTCAATCATACGCCCTGCCGCCGCGGTTCCTTCATGCCCGGATGCCAGAATTAGGCGGGTAGATGCCAGGTTCAAGGCAAGACGCAGCATCGTTGCAATCAGCAATACTGTAGGAAATGAGCTGAAATGCAGAGGCTTTTCGATGAAAAGGGAGGTGAGTAGCACCATCACGGAAAACGTTATGGAAACGGCCAGTAGCAGATCCAGCATGATGCTTGGCATTGGCAATATAAGAACAACGAGAATGCCAAGAACACCAATAGCGAGCGCGATGTCTCCATGCCTGAGACTCTCGACCATGCGAGCCACGAGCGTACCGCCGACTATGTCAGCTTTTGATGCCATACTAAATTCCACGCGCCTAAACGTTCTCGATCGTCAAGATTGATTGACAGCAAAGTCGCCCGCAGTGAGACCCGACGGAAGTACTGTTATCCCTTCATCACTGTATTGCTTCAGCTTGTTACGAAGTGTACGGATGGAGATGCCGAGGATTACGGCCGCGCGTGTCCGATTTCCAAGGGTGTGTGCCAAGGTTTCCACGATGAGCCGCCGCTCGACCTCAGCCACCGAATTACCCACAAGGGTTGTCCGCTCATCACCGTGGTCATGATGCATTTCCTGAGAAGCACTGTTGTCATCCGTCAAGATGATATCATCAGGACCAATGACCTCTCCTTGAGAAAGAAGCACAGCGCGATGGATACAATTTTCAAGCTCACGAACGTTACCCGGCCACCGATACCGTCGAAGGCGTGCAATGGCTCCGACATCGAGCGCTTTCGCTGACGTGCTGTTGGCCCTAGCATAGCGCTCGATAAAAAGATGGCTTAGTGGCACCAGATCATCCAAGCGCTCTCGTAATGGCGGCAGCTCCAGCTGAACTACGTTAAGGCGAAACAGAAGATCTTCACGAAATCTGCCAGCCCGCACCTCCGCCGGCAGATCGCGATTGCTGGTAGCAAGAAGTCTGATATCGACCTTCACCGGCTTGTTTCCACCGACACGGTCAATCTCGCGCTCTTGAATTGCGCGCAACAACTTGGCTTGCAGGCGTGGGTCCATCTCGCTGATCTCATCCAGGAGCAAAGTACCGCCGTCCGCCTCCTCAAATTTACCGATACGACGTGCATTGGCACCGGTAAATGCTCCCTTTTCATGACCAAAAAGCTCAGATTCCAGAAGATTGTCCGGAATCGCAGCACAATTCACGGAAACCAAGCGTTTTGCATGGCGACGACTGTGCTGGTGCACATAGCGGGCGACCATTTCTTTACCCGTGCCGCTCTCTCCCGTTATCAAGAGGCTGGCATCCGATGGTGCCACCCTTTTGGCCATGGAAAGAACATGCTTCGTTGCCTTATCTTCGAAGATGAACGCATGTTGATCGCCGGACACAGAGCTGATGAGCGCTGCGATCAGATCTTCATCCGGAGGTAATGGAAGAAATTCCAAAGCGCCCGACTTTACGGCACGCACTGCTGTTCGGGCATCAGTGTTGATACCATAAGCAATAATGGGGACGAGGATTCGTTCCTTCGTCAAGTTTCGGATCAGATCTTCGATATCGATATCAACATCGACGAGCAAGAGATCCGGCGACGCGCTCGAACGAAGAGATGCCATCGCGTCATCAACGGCCTCTAAATGCCGGACTTCAGTCCCTTTCGCCGCCGCCATTGCACAAGCAATGGTGACTTCTGCATGGCTAGCGCCGATCACAAGAACATTCATAGCCCGGCCATTCCAATCTCCTCGGAGACGTCGATCATTGATGTTCTTCCCGTCGAAATAATCGTGCTTCTAACCATCACTCTTGATGATTTCGGTCATAGTGATTCCAATGCGTTCGTCGACAATCACAACTTCGCCCCTTGCAACAAGGCGGTTGTTGACAACGACATCGATCGACTCACCGACCTTTCGATCGAGTTCCAAGATGGCGCCGCGTCCAAGCTTGATAAGCTGGTTAATCGGCATGGATGTTTTACCCAGGACAGCCGACACCTGCACGGGAACGTCATAAATCGCATCCAACGACTCTGGCGAACCGTCGCCGTCGCTCGGCATCAGAGGATCGAAGCCTACTGCCTCATCAACCGACATCTCGATATCATCCTCAGATGACTGATCTTTTCCGGCCAAGTCGTCCAGGTTCAGCTTGTCGATTTCGGTACTCATCGCTTGATTCCCTCATTCGTGAATTCCTTGTTGATCACCTCGTCAGACGCAGCATTCGGAATCTCCTACTCCAGCGGTGCGGGAAGCGACTTGGGGACTTCGCCACTTTCGGTTTCCGGAAGGTCCTGCAGCCAACGACCTGCCAGATCCAAGGCTTCGGCCTGCAAGTGGCTTAATCGTCGACTGACAGCACCACTCTCCCAGCGAAGCTCTGCATCACCTTCGCCGAGGGCAGGATCAGGGACCGTCGTGACCTCGCCAGCAAAGCCCGCGTCCCTGGCAAGATCCGCCATGAGCACTTTCCCATTCTCTATCTGAGAAGGATGCAGACGGAGCTGGATGGCGGGTGCCACTGCCAAACGGCTTATTGTGATCTTCAAGAGGTCAGTGATGTCGACGAGTGGCTGGCGCCCGATTGCCCGTGGGATGACGGCTTCTGTCAGCGCAATGGCAAGCTCATAACTAACGGCGGCCAATCGGGCGACTTCTTCTTCGAACACCGACCTGTGCTGCTCGAGCTGATCTTTGATCGCGGCCAGCATGTCACTTTGGCGCTTCTCAATGTCATTAGCCATCTCTGAACGCACCGCAGCTTCGGCTTCGAGCACCGCTGTATGCCTAGCGTCATCAACAGCACGGGCAAGATCATCTTCTGTATAGAGACGATCGGGCTCGGATGTTTCTCCCGGAGCCAGGTCAAGAGATTTGAACTCCATCGATCGGCAATGTTGGATACCCAGTTTACCATCTTGGTCCTGGCCATTGCTCTGGACCTTCTCGCATGTCCTATCGACCCGCCCCTCTGCCAGATCTGCCAGAGGAAATGGCATTTGCGTGATCATGAGATCATGTCTTCGCTATCGTCACCGGCAATCGTGATCTCGCCGCTATCGACCAAGGCCTTGGCTGCAATCACGATCTCGGATTGAGATTCTTCGACGTCCTTGACCCGGACGGGGCCCGTATTCTCCATGTCCTCCCGAAGAATCTTGGCCGCCCGCTCGGACATATTGCCGAAGAACAATTCTTTCAGTTCGTCCTTTCCTCCCTTGAGTGCGAGGCCAAGGCGTGAATTGTCGACATTGCGCAGGAGGAGCTGAATGGCCTGCCCGTCCAGCTTGACGAGATCATCGAATGTGAACATCAGCGACCTGATCAGCTCGGCAGATTCCTTGTTTCTTTCCTCCAACATTTCCATAAAGGATGCCTCTGTAGTGCGATCGAAATAGTTGAAGATTCCTGCCATGACCTCATGCTGATCCGGGGGCGGTTCGCCCATCGCATTAGCCATGAACTCAACACGCAAGAGATCCTCAACCCCCGTCATGATTTCTTCCTGAACGGCATCGAGCCTCAGCATGCGCATCATGGTTTCAATGGATAATTCCTTGGGCAACAGAGCCATGACGCGTGCGGCACGCTCAGTCCGGATTTTTGAGAGGACGACTGCAATGGTCTGCGGGTATTCGTTCTTGAGAAAGCTGGCGAGGGTCGGGTCGTCGATCTTGCTCAATTTTTCCCATATATTGCCACCAGGAGGACCGCCTATGTCCTTCATGATCAGAGTGACTTTGTCTTCATCCATGATACGAGAAAGCATTTGCTTTGCCGTGTCGTAGCTGCCGACGACACCGGAGCCAGCTCCCATGACAAAATTGAAGTTTCGAAGCAGAACATCGACATCAGAGCCCCTTATCCGACCAAGCTCGGTCATTTCCTGGGTAATTGTCCTGATCTCGTCGATGTGGAGCCGGTCGAACAGCGTTTGAGCGTAGTCGTCTCCGACAATCATCATCAGCATTGCGGCTTTGGTGCGACCCTCTAGATCATCATGAATCTGGATCTCTGGGTTGCCGGATTCGTTCAGCTCAGCCATTGCTCTTCCCAGAGGGTTGATCGATCCAAGTTCTAACGATCGCCGCCGCATCATCAGGACGCGTTTCAATGAGATTACGGGTCTGCTCGATCAGCCCATTTCTTACTGGGTCCTCCAATTCGACGAGGCCCGTGATCTTAGCGCTGGACTGGTCATCCGCCCCAGAAGACGCACCTGCCCCGAGCGAATTGCTTTGGCCCCCTGAGACTGAACCATCCGCTGCTATGGCCTGCCCGTTTTGATCAATAACAGCCGGCACCCCCCCGCCCACTTCACCTCCAGCACCAACCATGGCGGGGGCGTCGAGAGTGACTGGTTCGGGCATCAGCTTTGATAATGCCGGACGAACGACGAGAAAAATTGCGATCAATGCCAAAAGCAGCAACCCGCCGAGTTCGACAAGCCGGAGAATGTCACCTTTGGTCAGATCGAACAGTGAGGATTCGATCTCTTCCAAGCTCTGTTCAGCAAAGGGCATATTCTTGACTTCGACCGTGTCGCCACGGTCCGCATCAAAGCCGATCGCCGAACGAACGAGGCTGGTGATTTCGTCGAGCTCCTGCTGTTCGAGGGTGGAGTAACCAAGGGGACCACCTTCGGCATCCAGAAGCTCCCTACCACCCACCAGAACCGCAACGGACAGACGTTTAATCTCTCCACCTGCCTGCGTGTGATTGCGCACTGTTCTCGAGATCTCGTAGTTCACCGTCTCCTCGGTACGCACAGAGTTTTCGTTGTTACTATTGCCACCGCCGTCGCCATCGACCCCCGCATTAGGCAGATTGTTACCAACCGTCACAGCGCCATCCTCGTTGCGCTCGGACCGCTCGGTCTCCTCTTCGATCGACTGGGTACTGCGCACGACCTGACCGTCGGGATCAAATGTCTCTTCCATCATCGTGACCTGATCGAAGTCGATCTCGGCACTGACTTCGGCATGAACACGCCCTGGACCAAGAGACCGCTCCAGGAGTTGCTCGATGACATTCTTCAACCGCGTCTCATAGGCGATTCGGTAGTCATCGGCCTGATTGGCAAGGCCACCTTCAAACGCCGCCTCGCCCCCCTTGACCAGCAAGGTCCCACGATCATCGACCAAAGTGATGCGATCGGGCTGCAAGCCGGGCACGGCCGCCGCCACCAAGTGCTGAACGGCGGCAGTCTGACGCTTGTCCAGTCGCCGGCCGCCAAACATGCGTAGGGTAACCGAGGCGCTAGGCTCGATCTGCTCTCTTCGAAACAATTCACGTTTTGGCAAGACGAGATGAACACGCGCAGCCTTTACGTCTTTTAGCGCCGCTATCGTACGACTAAGCTCACCTTCGAGAGCACGACGCTGATTGACGTTGGCAAGAAAGGTGGTAGTTCCCAGCGCACCGGCCTGATCAAAGATTTCGTCGCCAACAGAGCCTCCACGCGGCAGGCCTTCTTCGGCCATTGTCATGCGCAGGCGAGCGACACGATCACCAGGGACCATGATGCCCTCGCCGCCGCCATGAAGTTTGTAAGGTACACCCAGCGCCTCAAGCCGGCCGACGATTTCGGCACTGTCCTCAAGATCGAGGCCACTATAAAGCAGACCAAAGTCGGGTTCGACGATGCGTAGCGTCAGATAGGCGAAGAAGCCGAGCAGACCGATTATGGTGGCACCAAGGCCGATCATCTGCCCAGGGCTGAACCGGCTCAGGGCATCAAGCATCGACGGTGTTCCCTCATCCGGCCGCGTCACAGCGGTCTGATCCAGGGTTGTCGGCAGATCTGCAGGCGTATCGCTCATGACCTCTCGGCTTGAGACTGCGTTGCGAAAATCGAAGCAGTCTTCAAACTACGAGATCATTATTAATAACCCCTTAACCGGGGCAATTTTTGCCGGTGCTGCTATCCAATCTTGATTCGATAATAAAGAAGCGCCCGAATAGGGGCAGAGCGCATCAAAATGATGCTAACGAAAATCCTGGATGCGGGTTACGCGAAGACCACCGAGCCCATGCTTGTCGATTGCTGCTTCCCAGCCGACGAATTCCTCGGTCGACAAGTTGTAACGCTTGCAGGCTTCCTCAAGTGTCAGGAGCTGGGCTCGCACGGCGGCGACCACTTCGGCCTTGCGCCGTGCAACCCAGCGCTTGGTCTCGGGCGGCGGCAAATCGTCCAGGGTCAGGAGCTTGCCATCAGGCCCGATGACCCGGTGGGTTTCCCGCTCGTTTGTCGCTTTCAAACTGTTTGTCGACATCACTCGGTCTCCATCTCCCTCATGGGTGGTTCAGGGAAGTATCCGCTAAGCGCTTTAAAAAAAGTCTAAACATCGCAGAAAAAATGGGGCCTTTGCCTGGCACACCCCAATTTGCCCTACAGATCAGCGCTCATTACCTGCTGATCCGGATCAACTCATCCAGCATCTCGTCGGTGGTCGTAACGATTCGCGCGTTAGCCGAGTAGGCGCGCTGGGTGACGATCATCTTGGTGAACTCATCGGCGATATCCACGTTTGCAGCCTCTAGAGATGAGGGAGAAATCGTGCCGGCACCGCCAATCCCCGCTTCGCGCAGATTGAAAGTTCCCGACGCGGCGGTCTCGCTGTAGACATTGCCGCTGAGCGGGTTCAGCGCCAGAGGATTGAAGAAATTCGAGATCGGCAGCTTGTAGAGCTTTTGCTGCTCGCCATTGGAAAAGGATGCGATGACGTAGCCTTCTTCGCTGATACTGACGCCGTTCAGCTGGCCCACCTCGGCTCCATTCTGCGTGACGAAAACGACATTATAGTTTGCGGCAAACTGCGAAAGGCCGTTGGTTTCGCCGATGGTGCCGAGATCGAATTCGATGAGGGCATCATTGGCACCATCGGCGTCCAGCCAATCGATGCCGACCGGCGCGCCCGCGGTGGTCGTCGGCGTCAGTGGTGCGATGGTGCTGGACGCCAACCCTCCATTGCCTCCGAACGTGATCTGCCCGGCCGCAATCAGCCCGTTTGGATGTGTGCCGGTTTCGACCTCCGCCGTATCAGCGTAAAGCTCGACGTTCCAGGTCGACGTTGCCGCATCCCTCAGAAAGGCAATGTTGATGTTGTGTGGCCTGCCGATCGAATCGAAGACCTGAACATTGCGTGCGAAGTTCGGCTGGATGCCGGATGCACCGTCCGTTGCATGATACTCGGCCAAATTGCCAGCTGCGTAAGCGCCTGCGAACGGCGCCTCCGACGCATCGAGATTGGCTCCGATTTCAACGCGGCTGGTCGCCGTGGCCGTACCGTTGACCAGACGGACGTTCACGGTTGACACCTGATTGACGTCAATAATCTCGTCATTGTTGTCGAGCGCCCAGCCCTGTAGAAAATAGCCGGCAGAGTTTCTGAGGTTGCCAAGGAAGTCGGTCTTGAAACTGCCGGCGCGCGTATAAAGCTGGCCACCGGTGTCATCGGCCAGATCACTGACCACGAAGAAGCCGTCGCCAACGATCGCCACGTCGGTTGGCGAGGTGCTGGGCTCGATCAACCCCTGCCGGTTGATCTCGTAGTTGGTATTAGACAGCACACCGCCTGGCGAAAAAGAGGAGACATTGGGAGAGCCGGTCACCAGGCTCGAAAAATCGGCGACAGCCCCCTTATAGGCTGTGGTGCTGACGTTCGAGATATTGTCGGAGATCATACTCATCGACTGGCTCTGCGCTGTCAGACCCGATACTCCTGAAAACAACGCTCCAAACAGACTCATGGCACATTTCTCCGCAGTTTTTTCAATAGATTGAGTTCGTTGACGAGTTCCAGTGTCAGACCGCTGCCGCCGGTGTTCGGATCGCCGAGATTTGCTCCAGGGTCATCAACACGCCGTCCACAGACAGCATGGTCTCAGTACCGTCCATTTCGACGCCATCGACGACACCGCTGATCATAGTGCTTGCCGAAACCGGCTCGCCGTCGGCGCTCTGCGCCAGAACTTCAATTTTGTAGGAGCCATCGGTGCGCTGGACACCATCGTCTCCCATGCCATCCCAGGTCAGACCGTGCCGTCCGGCACCGTTCTCGCCGGGCTTCAAGGCGACCACCCGGCCGAACTCGTCGGTGATCTTCAAGAGAGAGGTGCTGGCAGACCTCTCCAACGTGTAGTGAATGTTGGCAACACCATCGTCACCTAGACGAAAAACATCGCCTTCGGCTTCGACCTCGGCGCCCAGATATCTCACCGACTGGCTGAGTTGGTCGGCCTGCAGCAACGAGGCGAGTTCGCCCAGCGTCTCGTTCGATCTGATCTGCTGCTCGACACCGCTGAACTGTACCAGCTGCTGGGTGAATTGGTCGGCGTCCATCGGCGATGTCGGATCCTGGTTCTGCAACTGCGTGGTCAGGAGCTTCAGGAAACTGCCGAAGTCCTCAGCAAGCCCGGTAATGCTAGCGCTCGTCGCGCTGTTTGCCGTGGTTGCCGTAAGTGCATTGATATCCATCCGGCTTTCCTCTCAGGTCTCGGGAAAAGTTCAGGTCTCGATATCGAGCAGCCGAACCCCGTCGACCTTCATGGCCAACGGCGCCTGCTCGGTGTCCGGGGTATCGTCATAGGCGCGTCCGGCGCGGAACGCCGTCTGGCGCGCCTGGGCCTGCTCGTGAAAACCTTGCCCGTGCTGCTGACTGTGATCCTGCTTCAGCGCAAAGCTCAGACCGTCACTTGCGAGCTTCAGACCACTATCGCCAAGGCTGCGCTCCAGAATACGGCTGTCGCGCTGCAGCAGCTCGAGGGTTTCCGGCCGCTCTGCCGTGATCAGGGCGCTAAGCCTGCCCCCACCTTCGAAATTCAGCTGGATGTCGATGCTGCCGAGTTCGACGGGCTGAAGGTGCACTGAAAAGCGATCGACACCCTCAGGCAGCGAGCGCACGATCTGCAAGGCGATCTGAGCACTGGCGGGAGCATGCGCGAGAGATGCCTGCGCCCTCGACTGACCAAGGTTCGAAGCCGCCTCGAAACGCAGATTGTCGAGCGGCGCGCCTTCCGCCGACAAGGCGGGCTGCAGACGGTCGAAACCGCCTAGCTCGGTATTGGGACGAAGGCTTCCGTCGGCGACCATCGTCCGCGCAGCGGCACCTGGCGTAACGACCAGCTCCGGATTGACGGCGGCTTCGCTGACACTTACCGAGTGTGGGGTTGGCCGGCCTGCAAGGGAGCGACTTTCAGACAGGCCGCTCGGATTTGCGGTGGGGGCGGGAGATCTCGTCAGATGATGAGAGGCCTCATAGCTGCGCGCACTCGTCGAAGGTCTCTGGGCCGAAAGAACGACCCCTGCTCGGCTTGCTAACAGGCTCGGAGCTTCAATCTGCAGGCTCGTGCCGCTATCAGGCCGAACTGCCCTATCGACGACGGGCTGCAGCTGCAGTGGCTTCTCCGAGAGCAAGGACATGCGTTGCGCGACCGTTTGGAGCCCAGCCTCTGATGCAGAGGATGGTGTCGCTCGTGCCTGAGTTTCTTCAGCGATAGTTGGGATGGCTAGTGCGGGTCTAGCCAGTCGCATTTCACCGTCCAGAGACGCGTTTGCCAGAGGTTCCTCCGAAGGCAGCATGTCTATCAAGCCGGCTCCAGTGTTCTGAGCATTTTTTCCAGGTACGTGCGCAGCCAGCTTTGACGGCTCCTCCATCGGTGACACCTCACGCCCGCCGGGCATGATCAGCGTCTGTCGATCCTGAAAACCGATGGGCGATGCGGGCACGAGCCCATCCCCATCGTTCGCCACTCGCTGATCGAGCGCGGCATCTCCGGATGGCCGCATAGTGGCGACATTGAGTGAAACCAGATCAGAATGCTGCATATCTGGAAGACTGGACGTCGTGGTCGGCGATCGGTCCTGGCGCGCAACGTCGACACCAGCTGGCACCCGCTCGGCATCCGCTGCAGGGATGACCTTATTGGCAGCATTCACGATACCGATGGTACGAAGATCTACCTCCGATGGGCTGCCATCATGCGCCGTCGTCGATCCGGGAGATCCGGCTTGGGCGCCGATATCAGTACTACTGGCTGTGCTGATGTCGGCATGACCGACAGGCCTGATGAGACCCGCACTCTGAACGACATCATCCAGAACAGGCTTATCGGCCGCTGATAATGCAGCCTCAAGCGAGCCATCGACCAAACCGCCTTGAAAGGAGGCGATTGGTGTTTCGGCTTTCTGCTGAATGGATGTCGCGAGCGTGAGGGACGGGGCTGCGAGCGCCGCCGTCAGGTTCTCGGCAAAAACCGTATTCTCGCTTTCCGACGGCTGAGCGGTCTGAGCAGACGCAGTCTGGCCTGTGCCGGCGAGGGGGAATATGGGGTTCGGACCGTTCATGCCGATCCTAGGTTTGCAAGGCCTATGCCAATCGGCAAGAAAATAGCAACCTATTGAAAACAAACGATTTATAAAAAATATAGATATGGTATTAACCGGCAAAAATTACCCTGTTGGCCGATCCTGTATAGCCAAATTTTGCCGGTTTTCGAGCGCTGATAAGTTTGCAGGTGCGATTTTAACCAAATGCTAAGGTCAGGTGTGCGATGCTTCTGTCTATAAGGAGGATGACATGAACATCACCCCATCCCAAAGTACGCTGCAAGCCTTCGGCAGCTCCCTGAACAGCGCGACACCGGCGGCCACACAGGTTCGACAGCCTGTCGCGCCCGAATCCACCGAACGGCCGACACCGAACGTTGCCCAACGGGCCGACGCCGCGCCACGTACGGAAGCGCCCGCGCGCCCGGATGCGGACAGCCGGCCGCCGGTTCAAGAGAGACCGCAACAGGATCGTCCCGGATCCCGTCTCAATCTCCTGGTCTGACCTCTGCCGATAAGGATGACTTCTGGTCATCACCGACACAGGTCCCGAACTTTTTTCGGCCCAGACACTGCGACGCCGACGGCTTGCCCCGAACATCCTTTGCCATCGAACAAGAAGTATCTGGCGAATCCACGGACTACGTCGATCGAGTTCGCGTCAACCGAAATGCTTACCGGGGCGAGCCCGGCTGTCAGAGCCCCCCGGTCTGCGCGCCAGCCTGTCAGTGGGATGCTTGCAAATTTGATGCTCTTCGCATGGAACGACGAAGCTCAATTTATCAGTGAACTGTGCAGCCTCTGGCTGATCCAGAAGATGGAGGCCTATGTTGTGGCCACTCAAACAGTGTCATTGCAACGAATAGGTGGACCTTCTCCTCTCTCCGCCCCTACCCAGTGAGCCTCACTCTGCGCGCCGTAAGCCGGATCAGTCTGGGTACCATTCTCTGCACCGATCCAATAAGGCATGTCCTCGTCGATCAATTCGGGCCAAACGACGAGGATGAGATAAAGAAAATGAACGTAAAAGGATAGCAAGTAACCGCCTAAAAACAAAAATTGGATCAGACAGGCTGCTGCCAGAATCTTGTCCGGTGACTTGCGAAACAAGCTCGAAAGAAAGAAAAGAGCAAAGAACATGACGGCAACATAGCCGTATTCCACTACCAGCTTAAACCACGATGAGTCCTGAACGAAATAGTCCGTATATTCGACGATCAGCTTCAGCTGGCCGGGGCCAAGTCCCCAGAGCAAGACATGGCTGCGCCCTTCCTCGATCAGATCGGCGATGACCCAATAGGGCGCGATGAAGCGTCCCGAACCGCTGGCCAGCGGGTTAGTGAAGTCCGACAACCGATCGAAGAATACCGAAAAAGGAAAGAAATCCCGAAAGAGAAGGGCACATAAGAACCCGAGAATCGCGAGGATGATCAAGCCGAACCGTTTTTGAGCGACTATCAATAGGGCGCCCACCAGGGTCAGCAAGATGAGCCCTGTGCCAGAAAAACAGAGGGCCATGGAGCCGAGGTAGAGGATCAGTCGCTTGGGGCGATTAAAATGGCGAAGCTCGATAATGACGGCAAAAGCCAAAAACTGCGAGAAATGGGAGGGCTCGAGGAACCAGAGTCCCGTGCTCTTCTCGTAGGGCAGGGTGTCCGTGATGGGAATGCGCAGATTGAAATCCGGAATGAACAGTTGGTCCGGCAAAATCATATCGAAGGGAAACATGAAATCTGGTGAGAGCGGGAACTGAATCAGAAACTGCGCAATGCCACACCATACGCAGAACAGCATGATGTCCTGAAAGTTGCTTAAAATCCTAAGATATTGATCGTAATACAACCTGAAAGAAAAAACGTAGGAAAAATAAACGACGAGGAGCATGACCAGAGAAATAAAGGAAAACGAGTCGCGCTTGAAGAATATCGTCAGAAGGCAGCCCGCCATGCCCAGTGCATAAAGGAGAACCCGGGCAGGGTCGACGGTGAGCTTCCCGGAAAGGGCAAGCATCATCGTAATCAAAAGGCAGAACAGGAAACCGATGCCGAACTGGCTCTCGTCAAAGGGAACCGCGAAGCGCTGCCCGATGGTGATGCAGAGCAAGATCGCGATGAACCCAAAAATGGGCTCCAGGCGAACCCCGCCCTGGTCGGCAGACATACCGCCGCCCATACGACGAAAGACGCTGTCTATCGGACTTTGATTCGACACGTCTTGATGCACTAGTCGCCTCTGTCAGCCATGAGAACAGCCGCGCTCAGTCAGCTCTTATTCGCAGGCGGACCTTAGCGCATGCCACTACCAAAAGGCGAGAAGGAATCGTTACAATGATGTCTGCGTGCTCCAATGCGAGGAGCAATCGGTCTACACTGCGACCGCAACTACGTACTTTGCATAGAAAACAGCTCAAGACACCGGTCGCGGTGCAGCTTAAATGAGAGCTCACCACGACCGGGTTGAATAGTTTCGATCTACCACAACATCCTGATTCTATCAGGCAACATTCGATGTCGGCGCCGTACCTTGCTCATGACGATGAGCTTCGATCAGGCGGTTCATGCCCTCACCGATCTTGATCCTCGCTTGCCAGCCGAGAAGCTCCCGTGCTCTTGCGGGATCACCGACGAAACGTGAAACATTATAGCTCGGCGCAGGGATCTCTGCGACCTTTGCCTTGCCACCGCCAAGCTTAACCGCAATGTCTGCGAGCTCACCGAGCGTCGTCGGTAGACCGGAAGCAAGATGAACCGGAGGCAGAACTTCGCCGGCCTGCAAGGCTTCGACCATGCTCAAGAGACCGAGCGTGACATCATCAAGATGGGTGAAATCAAATGTGTTCTCTCGGCCGTGGACCTGCAGAAGCTCACCAGCCGCAGCACCGCGAGCAAAGGCGGGCGCCACCCGTTTCGGATGATCAATCAAGGAGCCGTAGACATTGGCCAGGCGAACCACAGCCGTGTCGACGCCACTTCGGCGCCAAGCCAGAGCCACGCGCTCGGCAGCTGCCTTCGAGCGACCATAGACATTGACCGGCCGCATGGGGCTGTCTTCGCGCACCGGCAATTCGCCAGGCTCGCCGTAAACTTCACGGCTACTCGCCAAAAGCACCCAGGGGCGGATCGGCATATCGGATGCGGCGCGCATCACCACTTCCGTGCCAATGACGTTGGTCTGCCAGCAAAGCTCCGGATCGCTCTCGCTATCGGCAACACGGGAAACGGCGGCAAGATGAACGACGCCCCGACAACCCTTCATGCGCTCCTTGAC
>JBPCVQ010000198.1:0-15782 GCA_051010395.1 Geminicoccaceae bacterium
GAAATTTCATCCGTGCCATTGTTTAACTCCCTTACGCTGATTCGATGCGGCAAAGCGTGGTCTTGGATTCCTGCATGTTGGTCACCGAGTCGTAGCCATAGGTGCCAACCGTGTTCGAGGCCTCGCCGAGGACATAAGGGTCGGCGCCGCTCGGGTATTTGTGCCGGAGATCCTCGCCCTGGAAATGGCCGCCGAAGTGGAAAGGCATGAAGGCCACGCCTCTGCCGACCCGCTCGGTCACCATGGCCATCACCTTGACCTTGGAGCCTTCGGGTGAGTGCACCCACATCATCTGGCCATCCTTGATGCCGGCGGAATTGGCATCGAAGGGATTGAGCTCGCAGAACATGTCCTGCTGCAGCTCAGCCAGCCAAGGGTTGGAACGGCTCTCGTCGCCGCCGCCCTCATATTCGACCAAACGGCCCGATGTCAGGATAATCGGAAACTCGGTCGAAAAGTCCTGCTTCTGGATCGAGGCGTAGCGGGTTGGCAGGCGGTACATCTGCCGATCCTCGTAGGTTGGATAGTCCTCGACCAGATCCCTTCGCGGCGTATAGAGCGGCTCCCTGTGCAGCGGCACCGGATCGGGGAACTGCCAGACGACGCAGCGCGCCTTGGCGTTGCCGAAGGGTGAGCAGCCATGCTCGATCGCGACCCTCTGGATGCCGCCGGAAAGGTCGGTCTTCCAGTTGGTCTTGTCGCCGGCCACCGCCTCGATCGCCGCGGCTTCCTCAGGGGTGAGATCACCGTCCCAGCCAAGCTCCTTCAGCATGGCCATGGTGAACTCGGGATAGCCGTCTTCAATCTCGGAGCCGACCGCATAGGAACCCTCGGCCAGGAGATTGTCGCCATCCTTCTCGACACCGAAACGGGCGCGGAAGGTGAGGCCGCCCTCGGCGACGGGCTTGGAGGGATCATAGAGGTTCGGCGTGCCGGGATGACCCATTTCGGCGGTTCCCCAGCAGGGCCAGGGCATGCCGTAATACTCACCGTCGCAAGGCCCGCCATTGGCGAGAAGCGTGGTTTTGTCGAAGGTGTGCTGGTTCTCCATGTGCTTTTTCAGGCGATCAGGGGACTGGCCGGTATAGCCGATGGTCCACATGCCCTTATTGAGCTCGAGCGTGGTGTCCTCGACCGAGGGCGAACCGTTTTCGTCCACCGGGATGTTCTTGAACATCTCCTCGGCAAAACCGAGCTTCTCGGCAAACGCGTAGATGATGTCCTGATCCGGCCGGCTTTCGAAGATCGGATCGACCACCTTTTCCCGCCACTGGATCGAGCGGTTGGACGCGGTCACCGAGCCGTAGGTCTCGAACTGGGTGCAGGCCGGCAGGAGATAGACACCGTCCGTGCGGTCATGCAGGACCGCTGAGAAGGTCGGGTAGGGGTCGACCACCACCAGCATGTCCAGCTTTTCCATCGCCACCTTCATCTCGGCAAGGCGGGTCTGGGAATTCGGTGCGTGGCCCCAATAGACCATGGCGCGGACATTGTCCTTCTGGTCCATATTGGCCTTGTCTTCGAGCACGCCGTCGATCCAGCGGGAAACCGGCATGCCGGCGGCCTGCATGAGATCGGCGCTTTCGAACTGGCCGAGCAGGTAGTCATACTCGACGTCCCAGACGCGCGCCCAATGCTTCCAGGAGCCTTCCTTCAGGCCGTAATAGCCGGGAAGCGTGTGGCACAAGACGCCGAGGTCGGTCGCACCCTGGACGTTATCGTGCCCGCGGAAGATGTTGGTGCCGCCACCGGACTTGCCCATATTGCCGAGGGCCAGCTGCAGGACGCAGTAGGCGCGGGTGTTGTTGTTGCCGTTGGTGTGCTGGGTGCCGCCCATGCACCAGATCACGGTGCCCGGCCGGTTGTTGGCCATGGTGCGCGCGACCCGCTTCATCTGCGAGCCGGGAACACCGGTGACGCGCTCGACCTCCTCAGGCCCCCACTTCTTCACCTCTTCCTTGATCTGGTCCATCCCCCAGACGCGCTGTTTGATGAACTCCTTGTCTTCCCATTCATTGTCGAAGATGTGCCAGAGAAGGCCCCAGATCAGCGCCACATCGGTGCCGGGGCGGAAGCGCACATATTCATCGGCGTGGGCCGCCGTGCGGGTGAAGCGCGGATCGCAGACGATCAGCGGCGCGTTGTTCTGCTCCTTGGCCTTCAGGAGATGGAGCAGCGACACCGGATGCGCTTCAGCCGGGTTGCCGCCGATCAGGAAGATGGCGCGGCTGTTGTGAATGTCGTTGTAGCTGTTGGTCATCGCGCCATAGCCCCAGGTGTTGGCAACACCGGAGACCGTGGTGGAGTGACAGATGCGGGCCTGATGGTCGACGTTGTTCGACCCCCAGAACGCCGCGAATTTGCGGAACAGATAGGCCTGCTCGTTGCTGTGCTTGGCGGAACCGAGCCAGTAGACCGAGTCCGGGCCGGACTCTTCGCGGATCGACAGCATACCGTCGCCGATCTCGTTGATCGCGTCCTCCCAGGACATGCGCTCCCACTTACCACCGGTAAGCCGCATCGGGTATTTCAGGCGGCGCTCGCCATGGGCGTGCTCCCTGACCGAAGCCCCCTTGGCGCAGTGGGCGCCGAGATTGAACGGGCTGTCGAAGCCAGGTTCCTGGCCGACCCAGACGCCGCCCTCGACCTCAGCCATCACTGAACAGCCGACTGAGCAATGGGTGCAGATGGATTTTTTGATCTCGGCGCCGGCGGCAGCCGTCTGCGCATTCGCCTTGGTGACCATACCGCCGGTGAGCACACCGGCAGCTGCGACGCCGCCTGCGGTCAGGCCTGAGCGGCGGAGGAATGTACGGCGGTCGACCGAATGACCGGTCAGCCCATGAAGTGCCTGAGCCAGATGAGGCGCACCTGCGGCACCGTTGGTTTTCTTTCTGAGCATGGTTTTCTCCAGCTTCGCCAGCGGGCGCTAGAAGCGCGCGAGTTCGTAGGCTTGCTTCACATGGGCGGTTTCACGGTAGCCGGCTGCGGTATCGCTTAATGTTTCGGCCTCGGCGGGAGACGACGTTCCAAGGGCGGCGGCTGCAGCACCGGATGCAGCGCCCACGCTCGCAAACTTCAGGAAGTCACGGCGCTTTGCCGTGGTCGATTTTTCGTTTTTGTCCATCTCTCCACCTCGTTCGTTCCGCCGATCCTGCGCCTTGCGCTTCTTCGGCCCGTCCCAGTCTTTCAAAGCTGCCTCAACGTCCTTAATTTTCCGTTTTGATCATATCGTTCCGCTCACCTTCACACCGTCATGGAAAAAGCGGTCGTCTCGATCTCCATGAAGACGCGCCCGAGCGTGCCGATAGGTGTATAGAGCGTTGCAGCCTTGGCATTCTCCAGGTCCGTGAAGAACCGGCCTGCCCAGGGTGCCAGATGCTGGTCAAAAAAACGTTTCTGTTCGGCGACGTCGAGCGGTTCTCCGAAATCACCCATGATCAGGCCGGCCATCATGTCTGAAAGGGCGGCGATGTGATCCTCGGGCTCTGACGTGCCGTCGGCCCTGGCCATGCCGAGGCCGGTCATGTCCCGACGCAACAGAGCCAGCGGCTTTTCGTTGAGAAAACCAGTCATATAGTATGAGCCATAGGGCATGAGCTCGCCGCGACCCACGCCGATAAAGAGCTCCTGATATTCACTTCGGGCCTTGGCTTCGGAAGTGTTCTGCGTGAGGCGGGCCAGGAGGGCGAGGGCTCGGCCGAGATCGGTGTCATCGCCGGTGAAGTTCGAAGCGAGGCGCAGAAGCGCGGCATCGGGAGCTTTCGCGAGAAAGCGCGCAAGCAAACGATATTGGCTTGCCCGAAGCTCATCCTCAGGCAAGACGTCCACCAATCGTTCAGGCCTCGCTCTCGTTGCTGTCATCAGCGGTTCGAGCCATCCCCCATCGAATTCCAGGCGTTTGTCTCATATTCTCGGAGATTACGCTGGATTTATTCTCTTTCTAAAGTATCGCCTGAAGCCGGGTGTGGCAAGCGTCAACCGAGAGGTCGTCGAAGTCGCTGATCCGTCGCTTCAGTTCCGAGGAGCGCTGGCATGCTAACCGCGTTGATTTTCAAGCCTTGTCCGTCGAAAGGTCCCGGTCATCGACCGCATCGACTTCATCCAAGTCGTCGGTGATCGTCTCTGAATCCGTAGGCGTTTTGGCGGTGGACGCTTCTCGTTCAAGCACTTCATGACCGTCTTCGATCTGTTCGTCAGCCCTTCGGGTTTCGTCGTCCTGATCGCGCAGGAAGCCGCGCCCGACCTCGTAGGCGGTCTTCAGATGGTCGACGACTTTGAAGGATCTGGTGAGATCTTCGCCGTAATCGAGCAGCCCATCGAGATTGGCGAGTTCGGGCTTTACCCGCCAGAGTTTTCGAAGCGCCTTGTTCTTCAGCTCCGAGGGCACGCCCGTCTGCATGAACATGCTGAAATCGGAGCCGGGCCCGAGGCTGTCGATATCGGGAAGGCTCGCCACATCGAAGGCGGGGGGCTCGCCCGTCTCCTCCGTCGCCGGATTGGCCTCCCGAGCAGCAAGATCCGATGGCGCCTCGGCATCCCGCAGATCCGCTGCAATTGCTGGCCCGGTCTCCTCCGCCGCCTTCGCTTCCGCCTTCCGCCTCGACCAGCGTCCGAGAAAGCCGCCATCATCGGCGCCGGCCTCTGGTTGGTCGCCAGGCGTCCCTTTACGCCCGGCCATTGCCGCCTCCGGATCGATGGGGAGCGAGACCGTTCGGACGACGGCCAAAGCCAACATCATCGGGGTCGTAGCGTTTCCGCTTACGCTTCTTGAAAGGCTCGTCGACGTGATGGTGATCGCAGAACCCTTGCACCCAGGCGACAACCGCATCCGGCATGGTCACGCCCTCGACGATATCATCGCCAGCATCCAGATAGTCCTGGGCCTGAAATGCCGAGGCGGTGATCAGGAAAGGCGCGACATCCTCCTCGATGGCCGGATCCTCATTGATCCGGAGAACCACGAAAAGCCTCGGCGGATTGTCGTTGAGGTTGGTCTTGTAGGCGAGAGTCTCTTTCCGATGCAGTTCGAGCGGCAGGGTCGCCATATGATAATGCGTCCAGCCCTCGCCGGAGAGGATCACCTTGCTCGCATCGACAGGGCCGGCGCCCGGCAGGATCCCAACCGGCTTCCAGGCAATCTTCTGCCAGCGATTGTTCAGTTCGCGCCGTTCGACCACGATCCCGACCGGCATGGAAATGAGCTTGTCCATGATGTTCCATCACCCCTTCGATAGAAGCATGCCAGATGCGGGAAAAGCCTGGCAAGGACGACGTCGATACCGCGGAGCTTGCAACGTCTCCTCCGATCGGGGAAGTTCGATCGGAACCGAGCGCCCGGCAAACATCCGGCATAAGACGAAATCCAGGTAAACAGGCGGTTAACGATGGCGACGTCCGATAAGAAAATCTTCGTATGCAATTGCGAAGTCAGCATGGCGCTGGATGGGAAGCAATTGGGTGAAGCGCTCGGCCATGACCAGCCGATCGAGGTGCACACCCAGCTTTGCCGGGCGCAGATCGACCGTTTCAAGCAGGCCGCCGCTGCGAGCGGAGCGTCCGCCGCGGGCGGACCGTTATTGATCGGCTGCACCCAGGAAGCGCCGTTGTTCGAGGAGGCCAGGGCGGAGCTCGGGCCAGAGACGGACGCTGTCTACGTCAATCTTCGCGAACGCGCCGGCTGGTCCGAGGAGAGCGGGCAGGCGGGGCCGAAGATCGCGGCCCTGATCGCGGAGGCCAGCCTCAACGTGCCGGCGACGCCAAGCGTCACCATGAAAAGCGAAGGACAATGCCTGGTCTACGGAAGCGGTCAAGAGGCCCTCGATGTCGCGCGTCAGCTGTCGTCAAGGCTTGCGGTCACCTTGATGTTCACCGAGGCGGATGACGTCCTCCCGCCGGATCGTGTCGACATGCCGGTCTTCAAAGGGCGGGTCGCCGCCGCCAGCGGCCATCTCGGGAGCTTCCAGCTCACGGTCGACGGCTTCGCCACGATGGAGGTGTCGTCGCGGCCAAATCTGACCTTTGGTCAGCCGAAGGACGGCGTCGCCGCGGAGGCCGATCTCATTCTCGATCTTTCGGGCGGTGCCCCTCTCTTTCCGGCCCACGAAAAGCGGGACGGCTATTTCCGGCCGGACCCCGGCAATCCGGCCGCCGTGCAACGGACACTTTTCGATCTCACCGATATGGTCGGCGAATTCGAAAAGCCCCTCTATGTCGATTTCAAGGCCGATCTCTGCGCCCATTCGCGCAGCCAGAAGACGGGTTGCACCCGCTGCCTCGACGTTTGTCCGGCAGGCGCAATCCAGCCGGATGGTGACGTGGTCAGGGTCGATCCCTTTCTCTGCGGCGGTTGCGGCGGCTGCAACAGCGTCTGCCCGACGGGCGCCGCCGCTTACGCCTACCCGCCAGGGACCAGCGTGGTCCAGCGTTTGCGCACCTTGCTCGGCACTTATAAGAGGGCAGGGGGCGAGGCCCCGGTGCTGCTCGTCCATGATGAAGCCCACGGCTTCAGCCTGATCGGCGCGATGGCGAGGGTGGGGCGAGGTCTTCCCGCCCGCGTCATCCCCTTCGCGGTCAATGAAGTCACCCAGCTCGGCCTGGAGGCGATACTCGCCACGTTCGCTTACGGCGCTGAGCGTCTCATATTCCTGATCCCTGAAAAACGCCGGGACGAACTCTCAGGGCTGGAGCAGCAGCGCTTATACGCCCAGGCTCTCCTCGAGGGGCTCGGCCATGCAGGGGACCGCATCCGCCTTCTGGTCGAGGAGGATCCGACGATCGTCGAAGCCGCCTTGTGGGAGCTCGAACCCTTGTCGCTCATATCAGCCGGCGATTTCCTGCCGCTCGGTCAAAAGCGCTCCCTGCTGCGCGCGGCCCTCGATTGCCTGCATGACCGAGCACCTGAAAAGCCCGATCGCATCGCCCTTCCGACAGGTGCTCCCTTCGGCCGCGCCGTGGTCGATGCCGAGGGCTGCACGCTCTGTCTCGCCTGCGTCGGCGCTTGTCCGACCGGCGCCATGATCGACAATCCGGACATGCCGCAGCTGCGCTTTCAGGAGGATGCCTGCGTCCAGTGCGGCCTGTGCGTCAGCACCTGCCCGGAAAACGTGATCACCCTGGAGCCGGGCGTCAGCTTCGAGGAAGAAGCAAAGCTGCCCGCGGTCGTCAAGGAAGAGGAGCCCTTCCTCTGCATCCGCTGCGAGCGGCCGTTCGGCACCAAGAGCTCGATCGAGAAGATCGTCGCCATGCTCGGCGAAAAACACGCCATGTTTCAGGACAGCGGCGCCATCGACCGTATCCGCATGTGCGAGGATTGCAGGGTGGTCGTGCAGTTCGAGGCCAAGGACAACCCCATGGCTGGTCCGGCCAAAACACCCGTACGCACCACCGACGATTACTTGCGCGAGCGCGAAGAGATCGAAGCCGCCAGGCAAAAGGCGAAAGGCGAGGGCGACACGAGCTGACAAAGAGGCCAACTTCGGCCCCAATGTCCATCACGATCGCAAATGTTCCCGCAATCGGACACAGCGCCCCCTCAGCCCCCGACCAAAGTCAGGGCCGGCGCGCCTCGCGCCCGCCTAGTTCGAGAAAATTTCGACGCGGCGGTTTTCCTGTTCGCGGGTGCCGTCGGGGAGTTCGATGCGTGGCTTGTTCTCGCCATGCCACTCCACCGTGACGCCATCGCTAAGCCCGAACTCGGCCAGGGCGGCGGCGACGGCTTGGGCGCGGGATCTGGAGAGTTGATCATTGTAAGCATCACTGCCGGAGCTGTCGGTATGGCCGGAAACGGTCAGTGACCGGCTGCCGGTCGACCCGCCGACCTTGCTCACGAGATCATCGAGCGTGGCAAGCGCCACTGGCGTAAGGTTGGCCTGGTTCCAGGGAAAGAACACCAGCTTGGCCCCGCCGATGTCGCCGGACAGGCTGTCTTCGAGGGCGGCCAGCTCTTCGCCGAACCTTGCCTTGCATTCTTCAATTAAAGCAGGAGCTTTGTCATCTTCCGTCCGCTCGATCCAGCAATCGAAGGCGGTCTGTGCGTTTGCCGCCTTCCAGGGCGCCTTTTTTCGCCCTCCCTGCTCGAAGGCGCCCATCAGCCGGGCGCGCGCCAGCGATAGCTCATCGACTTTACCTGCGGGAACGGTGCGCTCGGCAAGCTCATCGGGCAGCACGGTCTGGCCCTTGGCGGAATTCACGGCCTTAAAGGCGAAATGCACGAAATCCGTCAGATCCGTCTCGTCATATTGCTCGTCGCCATAGTCCAGATAACCCTGACGCAGACCCTGATTGAACTTGGGCCCCTGGGGTTGCATGGCGCGTACGGCGTCATATTCATAGCGCACCACTTCGATGTCATCGACCAGCTCGGGATCATACTGGGTGCAGCCGGCGATCGGCGTCAGCAGCAGCACCGTCAAACCTGTTCTCATCATCCGTTGCATGGTTCTACCGCGCTCTCTCAAGGGGTTACGTTCTGAAAACCAGGGTGAGCCGGACGTCCATTCCATCGACCGATCAGGAACATTGATCGATCGCCTCACTCAATCTCATGGACGCCATTGGGACAGGTCTCATAGCTTTCGATTGGCAAAGTACGTCGCAACATCGTCGATCGCCTCGCTTATGGCGTCGATCTGTTCGTTGGATGGCGGCGCGAATTCCGCCTGGCGGGCCAGCGCCGCCAGGCGTCTGGCGCCGAGATTGGCACTGGCGCCCTTCAACGCATGGGCTTCAGCCGACCATGCGCGCTCCTCGCTTACCGCTTCCCGCATGCGTTTCAGGTAGCCACGCGCCGTATTGACGAACAGATCGGCAAGTTCGTTCTCGAGCTCGGCATCTCCTTCCGTAAAGGAGGCGAGGTGGGCCTGGTCGACGATGACGAGACTGTCGATGGCCTCCTCGTCCTCTCCGCTCTCTGCCGGGCGGGTCAATGCCAGCCTCCAGCGAGGGCTTGCCGGGAAAGGAAGCTGACGTCCATGCAGGCGACTGATAGTGGTGGAAGCAAGAATCCTGGCCTTATGTATTTTCAACCATAGATATATATTCGTTTTGGCCAATTTTCTGCAAACGTCAAGGTCTTTCTGCAGCTTATCCCTGAAGGCTAAGGAAATGTGTCGATTGGAACGAGGGCATCAACGGATAGCTCAGGTGACCGATGATCTGACTAGGCCTGCTCAGCCAGCCTCGCTGCGAGCTTGGCGGCGAGTGTCGCGTTCGCTGTTGCGAGATGGATGTTCAGCGTCACCGTTCGCCCCTCGCTCGCTTCCGCCATGTGCCGGAGCATGAAGGGCGTTTGCGCAGCGGCCAGCACGTTCTTCCGCTCAGCTGCCTCTCTTGCGGCATCGACCAAACGGGCGGTCTCGTCGGCGCTGAGTGCATAAGCAGTCGGTGGCGGCGTCACGATGAACATGCCGGAGGGGAGGCCGAGGCTGCTATGGTTGCCGACCACACGGGTAAGCTGGTCCAGATCGTCGACACCGGCGATCTCGATGCCGCTTTCAGCCGTATAGAAAGCCGGCAGCTCCCGGCAGCGATAGCCGATCACCGGTATGCCCAGGCTCTCCAGCATTTCCATGGTGCGCGCCTGATCGAGGATCGACTTCACGCCCGCGGAGACTACGGCAACAGGGCTTCGCTGCAGCTCATAGAGATCGGCGGAGATGTCGAGGCTCCGCTCGCCGCCCAGATGCACCCCGCCGAGCCCGCCGGTCGCCATGACGCCGATGCCGTGTTTCGCCGCAAGGTAGATCGTGGACGCCACGGTGGTCGCACCAAGCCCGCCTCTGGCCAGTATGAGCGGCAGATCGCGGGTCGTGCATTTGGCGACGTCATCGGCGGTGGCGAGGGTCTGGAGTTCGTCCTCCGCAAGGCCGACACGGACAGCACCATTCATGACGGCCATGGTGGCGGGAACAGCACCCTCGGCCCGCACCCGCTGCTCCATCTCGCGTGCGAGGTCGGCATTCTCAGGCTTGGGGATGCCATGACAGATCAAAGTCGATTCGAGTGCGACGGCGGGCCGTCCGGCGGCGAGAGCTTCAGCTAACTCTGACGTCACTTTCATCATATCGACGATGCCTTTCGCTTCATTTTCCGTTAAGGTCCAGCGTCATACGCCGATCGCCTGCACATCAGCCTATCGACCAGATGTGCCTTTGAAAGTCGATGCCTGCCTGGCGACTATCGATGCTCTGGCAGGGAATTTTCGTCCTAAAGGAATGAGCACCGGATGCCTCAACCCATCGATCATCACAGCGCGCTTATCTACACCATGGTTCTGGTCTCTGCGGCCGAAGGGGTCATGGCCGATACCGAAATTGAGACGATCGGCCGGCTGGTGCGTTTTCTTCCCGTCTTTCGCGAGTTCGATCATGATCGTCTGACGGAAATCGGCGAGGACTGCACCTATCTTCTGCGCCAGGAAGATGGATTGGACCAGGCCTTCGACATCATCGCCGAAGCCCTGCCCACCAAGCTGCGCGAGACCGCCTATGCACTCGCCTGCGACGTCGCCGCCGACGACGGCGAACTCGCCGAGGAGGAACTGAACCTCCTGCACATGCTGCGCTCGCGCCTCGGCGTCGACAGCCTGATCGCAACCGCCATCGAACGCGGTGCCTACGCCCGCCACGCAAGTCTGGTGTGACCAGACCATTGGGTTTGGAGACGCTGTTGGAAAATGAGTTTTTCGAACGGAGGGTATGCGGGCAGGTGTCGACCAAGGCCATCGCCTATGGCTGACGACGGTGGGCTCTATACGATCGCTCAGATGCGTGAGGCGGATGAGCGGGCGATTGTGGCAGGTGTTCCCGGCATCGAGCTGATGGAGAATGCCGGCGCTGCGGTTGCCGAGGTCATCAAGGAGGCCTTCTCACCCGTTAAGACCGTGGTGCTCGCTGGCCCTGGCAATAATGGCGGCGATGGCTTTGTCGCCGCGCGTCTTCTGGCGCATGCCGGCTGGCCAACCGAGGTGGCGCTGCTTGGCGATCCTGGCCGGCTGAAGGGCGATGCAGCCATTGCCCGAGACCGCTGGCAGGGAAAAACGACGGCGCTCGAGCCCGGCGTTCTCGGTGGAGCAGGGCTGGTGGTCGATGCCCTGTTCGGCGCTGGACTGACCCGCCCGCTCAGCGGCACGGTCGCAGCGGTGACCGGCGCATTGACGGACGCCGCCATTCCCGTCGTCGCGGTCGACATGCCGAGCGGCGTCCACGGCGACACGGGCGCCGTGTGCGGGATTGCGGCCAAAACCGATGTCACCGTCACCTTCCATCGCGCCAAGCCCGGCCATTTCCTTCTGCCGGGGCGTGAGCATGTCGGCCGGCTGGTGGTCGCGGATATCGGCATTCCCGATGCCGTCGACCGAAGCCTTGGCATCGATCTTTTCGCCAATCGACCGAGCCTTTGGTCTGCGCATTTTCCCAAACGCGAAGCCGACGGCCATAAATATGACCATGGCCACGCCCTGGTGCTCGGCGGCGGCATGGCGTCATCGGGTGCTGCAAGGCTGGCCGCGCGGGCTGCTTTGCGAACGGGTGCTGGCCTGGTGACGGTGCTTTGTCCGGCATCGGCGCTCCCGGTCTACGCCGCCTCGCTGACCGCCGTCATGGTGCGACCCTTTGCCGACGGTGACGGGCGATTTGCCGATGAGCTGGCCGATCGCCGCAAAAACGCCATCCTGCTTGGACCGGGCTCAGGCGTGGGGGAAAAACTCTGCGAAAAGGTCGAGGCGAGCCTCGATGGCGGAAAGGCGGTCGTCCTGGATGCGGACGCACTCACCAGCTTTGCGGACGCGCCAGAACGGCTATTCGAACGCATCCGCCGGAACGGCCGCGTTCTCCTGACCCCTCATGAGGGTGAGTATTCACGGCTTTTCGGCATCGAGGGCGACAAGCTCACCCGCGCGAAGAAGGCGGCAGCGCTGAGCAGGGCAACCGTGCTCCTGAAAGGCGCTGACACCGTGGTCGCAAGCCCGGATGGCCGCGCTTCGATCCTGACCGAAGCGCCGCCGACACTTGCGACCGCTGGTTCCGGAGACGTCCTGGCCGGCATCGTGCTAGCCTTGATCGCTCAGTCCATGCCGATCTTCGAAGCAGCGAGCGCCGCCGCCTGGCTCCATGCCGAAGCGGCAAAACCCTTCGGCCCAGGCCTGATCGCCGAAGACCTCCCCGATCTCCTGCCTCCAGTCCTCACCGGACTTAACGAACTCTAACTCAGGCAAGTTCAGCCTGACCTGCCAGGTCAGGCGGGGGGCTCAGTGTCGGTGATGTCGGATTCGGATGAGGGTGTGGGTGTCGCGTCGGCGCGGCTTCGTCTGCAGCGGCCGATCGAGCCCTCGGCGCAGATGGTCTTGCCATCAGTCCAGGTGGCGCCATCGAGCACGGCCTGGAGGAGGTCGGTGTTGTCGAGGCGCGCATCGGTGAGGTCGGCGCCGCTCAGATCAGCCCGGAACATACGCGCCCAGGTCAGATTAGCGCCTTTGAGGGATGCACCCTTGAGATCGGCTTTTGTGAGATCGGCTCGCACCAGATTGGCCCCGTCGAGCAGCACGTCCTGCATGATCGAGGAGACGAATTTGGCGCGCCTTGCATCGACGTCCTCAAGCAGGCTTGCGGAGAGGTCGGTGCGCTTGAACGAGGAGTCGCGGAGGCTGGCGCCGGTGAGATCGACGTCGGTGAGATCCTGCCGGTCGAAGACACAGCGCCGCCAATAGACGTCTGGCGCCGGCACGTCGGCACAACCTGCATATACCGGCGGGGCCAGGCTCGTGACCCCAAGCACAGCGGCGAGAACGAGGAGTAGCGGGAGACACTTCATACCGTTAGTCATACGCTAAGCTGGCATCCGGTTAAAGACCGGGAATTGTCTGTTCTTGGGAGGCGGATCATTTCCGAGGAATGGAAGGCTGTGCATGTGCGGATCGAGGGCAGGGTCCAGGGTGTCTGGTATCGAGGCTGGACCGTCCGGGCTGCGCGCCGGCTCGACTTGAGTGGTTGGGTGCATAACAATGCCGATGGCTCGGTCGAGGCCGTGTTCACAGGCGATGCCGCCAAGGTCGACGCGATGATCCAGCGCTGTCGCCGGGGACCGCCTGCTGCCAATGTCACGGCCATTCATCAGATGGTGTTCGAGGATGAGGTCACACCCGGATTTCATCAACGTTGAGGCGAGCTCGACTCAAAGCATCTGCGCG
This sequence comes from Geminicoccaceae bacterium, assembly GCA_051010395.1. Taxonomy (GTDB): domain Bacteria; phylum Pseudomonadota; class Alphaproteobacteria; order Geminicoccales; family Geminicoccaceae; genus JANQPX01. The sequence goes on from JBPCVQ010000198.1 coordinate 13,187, forward strand.
ATCATGACACTTGCCTCCTAGGCAGTCTCCTCAGAAAATGTCGAACAATTTGTCGCCAATGTCAGGAAAACATCATGGGCAAGACTCTCAAGCTCATAAGCCCGATCGACGGCAGCATCTACGCCGAACGGGCGGTCGCCGACCGCGGGGTGGTTGAAGAGCGACTGCGTCTCGCTCGTGACGCCCAGCGAGACTGGGCCAACGAGCCGCTGGACGTGCGCGTCAAGATCGTGCGGGCGGCCATCGCCGCCCTGCGTGATAACAACGAGAAAATTGTGCAGGAGATCGCCTGGTCCATGGGCCGCCCGGTTCGTTATGGCGGCGAGATCGGCGGTGTCGAGGAACGCGCCTACCACATGGCTGATATCGCGAGCGAGGCGCTCGCGCCGATCGTCGTCGAGGAGAGTGACGCCTTCCATCGCTATATCAGCAAGGAACCGGCGGGCCTCGTCTTCGTCATGGCGCCCTGGAACTACCCTTATCTCACCGCCGTCAACACCATCGCGCCGGCGCTCATCGCCGGTAATGCCGTGGTGCTGAAACATGCAACCCAGACGCTCATTACGGGCGAACGATTCGCAGAAGCCTTCACCAAGGCAGGCCTCCCCGAGGCCGTTTTCACCAATCTTTTCCTGGATCACCAGACCACGGAAAAGCTACTGGCCGCCGGCCAGTTTGATCATGTGAATTTTACCGGGTCGGTTGGGGGCGGGCGGACGATCGAGCGGGCGGCTGCGGGGACGTTCACGAGCATCGGGCTCGAACTCGGCGGCAAGGATCCGGGCTATGTCATGGAAGACGCCGATTTGGATGCAGCTGTTGATACGCTGATCGATGGCGCCATGTTCAATTCAGGGCAGTGTTGTTGCGGCATCGAGCGCATCTATGTGGCCGACGCCCTGTACAACAAGTTCGTGGACAAGGCGGTGGCGATCGTCGAGGGCTACAAGCTCGGCAATCCCTTGGAGGAGGCGACCACCCTCGGGCCGATGGCGCATCGGCGTTTCGCGGATGAGGTCCGGGCGCAGATCAGCGAAGCCACCGCTGCCGGCGCCCGGCCGCTGATCGACGCGTCGCTCTTTCCGGAGGATGACAGCGGCACCTATCTCGCCCCGCAAATCCTAGTCGACGTCGACCACACGCAGCGCGTGATGCGGGACGAGAGCTTCGGGCCGGTGGTCGGCATCATGAAGGTGAAGAACGACGACGAGGCCGTAAGCCTCATGAATGACAGCGACTTCGGTCTGACCGCCTCGCTCTGGACAAAGGACACCGACCGAGCTGCTTCAATCGGCAACCGAATCCAGACCGGAACGGTCTTTATGAACAGGTGTGATTATCTCGATCCTGCGCTTTGCTGGACTGGCTGCAAGGACACCGGCAAGGGCGGCGCCCTTTCGGTGATCGGCTATCACAATCTGACCCGCCCGAAATCCTACCATCTGAAGAAGGTCTGAACGCCCATGTCACTCAGTGCCAATTGGAGCTTCCCGACGTCAATCCGCTTCGGCGCCGGCCGTATTTCCGAGCTGCCCGCGGCCTGCCAGGCCGCTGGTATGACCAGGCCACTGCTGGTGACCGACGCCGGCCTCAAAGATCTCCCCATTACCAGCGACGCGCTGGAGCGGTTACTTGGCGTTGGATTGGGCGCCGCGCTCTTTTCTGACGTACAGTCTAACCCGACGGATTTGAACCTTGAGGCGGGGATCGAAGCGTTCAAAGCCGGCGATCATGATGGTGTGGTGGCGTTCGGCGGTGGCTCGGGTCTTGATCTCGGCAAGCTGGTGGCGTTCCAGGCTGGACAAACCCGCCCGGTCTGGGATTTCGAGGACATCGGGGACTGGTGGATGCGTGCAGATAGCACGGTGATCGCGCCGATTGTTGCCGTTCCCACGACGGCTGGCACCGGCTCCGAGGTCGGCCGCGCCAGCGTACTGACCAACACGGCGGAGAAGGTCAAAAAAGTCATCTTCCATCCGAAGATCCTGCCGCACACCGTCATCGCTGATCCCGAACTCACCACCGGCATGCCGCCCCAGATCACCGTCGGCACCGGCATGGACGCGCTGGCCCATTGTCTCGAGGCTTATTGCGCACCCACCTATCATCCCATGTGTGAGGGTATCGCCCTCGAAGGCATGCGCCTTGCCTTGGAGAACCTGCCAGTCGTCTTCGAGGACGGCAGCAATATCGAGGCGCGGGGCCATATGATGAGCGCTGCGGCCATGGGCGCAACCGCGTTTCAAAAAGGTCTTGGGGCGATTCACGCCATGAGCCACCCGGTCGGCGCGACTTTTAACACCCATCACGGCACAACCAACGCTGTGTGTATGCCTGCCGTGCTGGACCTGAATGCGCCCGAGATTTCCGAGCGCTTCGACGCGGCGGCGGCCTATCTTGGGCTCAGCGGCGGCTTTGACGGCTTTTGCGACTTTGTTCAGACTTTCAACGATTCTCTGGGCATTCCACGCAGGCTATCCGAGATTGGCGTCACAACTGACGCCATCCCCCAACTGGTGGAAGGGGCCATTACTGACCCCTCCTGCGGTGGCAATCCGGTGCAACTGACCCGCGAGAATCTGACCAGCCTGTTTCA
>JBPCVQ010000199.1:0-2681 GCA_051010395.1 Geminicoccaceae bacterium
GATGATGTGGAAGATCACGATCCCGTCCATCATGCCGACGATCCTGATCATGCTGATCATTCGCATCGGCAACCTCATGGAAGTGGGCTTCGAGCTGATCATCCTGCTCTATCAGCCCGCGACCTACCAGACGGCTGACGTCATCAACACCTTCATCTTTCGCCAGGGCCTGGAAAGCGGCCAATACGATATTGCCGCGGCTGCGGGTCTGTTCAACGCCGTCGTCGCCTTCGTCCTGGTGATGGCTGCCAATACCATCTCGAAGCGCGTGTCGCGCACGTCGCTTTGGTGAGGAGGGCAGCATGGCAAACATGAACCTCTATTCGCGCGGCGATAAGGTCTTCGTTCGCATCAACATGGTGCTGATCGGGCTCTTCGCTCTCGCCACGCTCTACCCGTTCATCTATATCGCCGCCGTGTCGTTCAGCTCCGGCTTTGCCGCGCGCTCCGGCATCGTGGTGCTGACACCGATCAACACGACCCTCGCCGCCTATGCCTTCGTGTTGTCGGAGCCGAAGTTCTGGATCTCCTACGGCAACACCTTCATCTACACGATCGGCGGCACATTGATGAGCCTCTTGATCATCATCCCGGGCGCTTATGCGTTGTCGCGGCCTCAGCTCGTGGGCCGGCGGTTTTGGAACCTGATGGTCGCCTTCACCATGTGGTTCAACGCCGGCATGATCCCATTCTGGCTGAACATGCGCGATCTCGGCCTGCTGGATAGCTATTTCGGCATCATCATCGGCTTTGCGTGCAACGCGTTCAACATCATCCTCTTGCGCAACTTCTTCGAGAGCATTCCGAAGTCGTTCGAAGAGGCGGCGCGCATGGACGGCGCCAACGATTTTCAGGTGTTGTGGAAAGTCTATATCCCGCTATCGAAGCCCGCCATCGCCACGATCACGCTTTTGTGCGTCGTGTCGCGCTGGAATGGGTTCTTCTGGGCGATGGTGCTGCTCCGAGACGAGGACAAGATCCCGCTGCAGGTTTATCTCCGCCACACCATCACCAAACTTTCCGACGACAACGAGTTCTCGGCGACATTGCTTGACGCACCTTACAGCGTCGAAACCGTCACCGGCGCGATCATCGTCTGTTCGATCATCCCGGTCCTGCTCTTCTACCCGTTCATCCAGAAATACTTCAACAAAGGCATCCTTCTGGGTGGCGTGAAGGAATGAATAGAACATCGCACAACAACAGGGAGACAACCATGCGATATTTGACTTTGGCTTCCGCCTTGCTTGCCGCGACGGCGATCACGGCGCCGGCAGCCGCCGATGATCACTTGAAGATCGTGGACGAGCCGCTCGAGCTGCGCATCCAGATGAACCACGCCCGCTACCCACGCTACAAAGAGGATTGGCCTGTCGAACAGGCGGCGCGCGCGATGACCAATATTCACCTCATCGATGTGACGGTTGGCGCCAATACCCGGACCGATGAAAATAGCGGCAAGACCGAGGCCTTGAACCTGATGCTCGCCTCGGGAGACATTCCCGACATCGTGGGGTCAAGCCGGCTCAAGGATTTCGTCAATCAATACGGGCCAGAGGGTGCTTTTCTGCCGCTCAATGACCTGATCGAAGAACATGCGCCGAATCTGAAGGCTTTCTTTGAAGAGCGCCCGGAGATCAGTTCAGCCATCTCGGCCGCTGACGGCAACATGTACTACATCCCTTATCTGCCCGATGGGAAATATGGCCGCGCGTACTTCATCCGCTACGACTGGTTGGAGAAGCTTGGTCTTGAGGTGCCTGAAACGGTGGACGACTTGAAGGCGGCGCTCATCGCCTTTCGTGACCAGGATCCGAACGGCAACGGTCAGAAGGACGAGATCCCTTATTTCGCGCGGCAGTGGCCGGAGCTGATCCGCTTGGTCACGCTCTGGGACGGGCGCTCATCCGGTTCCGACACAGCGCACGACTTCTATGTCGACGAGGGTCAGATCAAGCACCCTTATGCCGGCGAAGGCTATCGCGACGGCATCAAGCACCTGGCGGAGTGGTACGAGGAGGGGCTGATCGACCCCGAGATCTTCACCCGCGGAAACTCGTCGCGTGAGTATCTGCTGTCCGAAAACCTGGGCGGCATGACCCATGACTGGTTCGCCTCGACCAGCGGCTACAACAGCTCGCTGGGCGACAAGGTCGACGGATTCCTGTTCAAGGCTATGGCACCCCCGGCTTCGATCTCCGGCAAGCGCATCGAGGAGCATCGCCGCATCCCGATCAAGCCCGACGGATGGGCCATCGGCTACACCAACGAGCATCCGGTCGAGACCATCAAATATTTCGATTTCTGGTTCTCGGAGGAAGGTCGTCGCCTCGCGAATTTCGGCGTCGAAGGCCAGCACTACACCATGGTCGACGGCGCGCCGAAATTCACCGAGGAAGTGCTGACCAACGGCGAGCCGGTCAACAGTCAGCTTTGGGCGGTCGGTTCCCAGCTTCAGGCGCGCGGCTACTTTCAGGATTACGAGTATGAAAAGCAGTGGTCCAATGAATACGCGCTGGAAGGCATCGCGCTTTATGATGAGGGTGATTACCTGATCGACCAGTTCCTCGGCGTCGCGTTCACCGCCGAAGAGCAGAAGGTCTATGACAAATATTGGGCGTCGATCCGGGACTACATGCTGGAGCGCCAGCAGGGCTGGATCCTCGGCAATGGTGATGTCA
>JBPCVQ010000200.1:0-4704 GCA_051010395.1 Geminicoccaceae bacterium
CGATCGAAGGGCCGATCATCGGCACGCTGATCTTTTTCGCCCTTCGTGAAACGCTGGCCGACCTCGGCACGATTTATCTGATGGTTCTCGGCCTCGTGGCGATCGTCGTCATGCTGAAGGCGCCGAAAGGCATCTGGGGCTTCGTTCGCTCGCGCTTCGACATGCAGCTCTTCCCGCTCAGCTACCGCGTGATGCGGTCGAACCATTCCCAGGGAGCCTGACCATGGCATGCATCCTTCTGTCGACTTCGCCGTGCATGAGGGACATGCTGTAGAAAATCGATCGTAAAACTCAGGGAGACACGACATGAAATTTTTCGCCAAGTCGATCTTATGCGCGGGCCTGCTGGTTAGCCTGTCCGGTATGGCCGAGGCGCAGACCAGGCTGCTGGTCAACTGCTTTTGGCCGCCGCAGCATTATGTCTGCCAATCGGTCCTGCCCACCTGGCTGAAAGAGGTCGAAGAGGTCACCGAAGGGCGCGTCACCGGCATCATTCCGCCCAAATCCGTGGCGGCCCCGCCGGAGCAGCTGAACGCCGTCGAAAAAGGCATCGCCGATGTCGCCCCCCAATTCAACGGCCTGATCCAGGGACGCGTGACCGGCCCGCTGGTCGCCATGAACCCCTTCATCGCAACGACCGATGCGCCCGCCATGTCGGAGGCGTTGTGGGAGACCCGCAACAAGTTCTTCCCGGATGAAATGGACAGCGCCCATCTCCTCTCCCTTTGGGTGATCACGCCAGCCGAACTCTACAGCCAGACCGACACGCCGCTCACCTCGATGGACGATCTGAAGTCGCGAAAAATCTGGGCGCTGCCGGGAGCTTTGGCTTCGACCATGAAGGCGATCGGCGCAGGCGTGGTCTCTGGCCCCGCGGTTCAGGCGAACGAGATCATTACGCGCGGCGTCGTGGATGCGCATATCGGGCTCAGCCCGACGGCCGTGCGCGATTTCCGCCTCATTCCCTACACCAAATCGATGACCAAATTCAGCGCCTCGATCTACTCCACGAGCTTTTCGCTTGTCATGAACAAGGACAAATGGGCCGAGATCTCTCCCGAAGACCAGGAAGCGATCATGAACGTCAGCGGCGCCCATTTCGCTCGCATGGCGGCAGGGCATTGGGTCGAGGCCGATCAAACAGCCCTCGTTGAATTCGAAGATGCCGGCATTGAGATCGTCGAGGCCGAGCCCGCCTTCGAAGAGGCGTTCAAGGAGGCCGCATCAGCCGTGACCGAGCAATGGATCGCAAAGGCTGACGAAGCCGGGATCAATGGTCAGGCGGCTTATGATTTCTATGTCAGCCGGGTGCAGGAACTCTCGAAGTGACCACAGGCATTCGTCCCGGCCTCTCGGCCAGCGCCGAGAGGTTTTTGGGATGGCTCCTCCCTTTCATGAAACTGGCCTCGGCTGCTCTCCTCTTCATGATGATGATCTTGACCTTCGTGGACGTCGTCGGCCGTTACGTCTTCACCGCCCCGGTCTTCGGGGCGGCGGAGATGATCCAGTTCCTCCTGGCGATGACGATTTTCGCAGGCCTCGCCTTGGTGAACGCCTCCGATGATCACATCAGCGTCGATCTTTTCGACCGGCCGTTAAGCCGTCTGTTTCCAAAGCTTCGTCCGCTGCTGATCCAGCTATTTTCTCTCATCGCGATGATCATCATAGCCTACCAGCTCACCGAATTCGCCATCGAAGCCCAGCAGAACGACCGTATCACCGTTGTCCTGGAATGGCCCCTCGCCGTGGTCGCCTTCGCCATTGCCGGCTTGTCCTGCCTCAGCCTTCTGGCCCAGATCCTCGGCCTTGTTTCCAGATCGTCGACGGGTACCGGCGATCGGCCTGCCAGCCTATGACGACGGCGCTGATCGGCTTCGCCGCGCTACTCGGCCTTTGCTTCTTCGGCTTCCGCATCGGTTACGCCACCCTCATTGTGGGGCTGGCAGGTTTCGCCACCCAGCGCGGCTGGTCGGCTGCTTTTGCGATGACCGGACAGCAGATCGTCGAAGACGCGATGAACTACAATCTGAGCGTCATCCCGCTCTTCATTCTCATGGGTGTCTTCATTCACCGAGCCGATATCAGCCGCGATCTCTACGATGCTGCTTATGCTGGTCTCGGCCGGTTTCGCGGCGGTCTTGCGCTCTCCACCGTCGCCGCCTGCGCCGGCTTTTCGGCCGTATGCGGTTCCTCGCTGGCAACCGCCGCGACTATGACCAAGGTGGCCATGCCGCCCATGCGAGCCTATCGCTACTCGGACCGGCTGGCCTCCGGCACGATCGCGGCCGGCGGCACGCTCGGGATCATGATCCCGCCATCGGTGCCGCTGGTGATCTACGCGATCGTTGCCGAGCAGGATATCGGCGAGCTCTTCATGGCGGGCGTGCTGCCGGGCATCCTCCTGGTCTCCTTGTTCATGGCCGCCGTCGCCGTCACCGTGCGTCTAGATCCGGCCGCCGGCCCCGCCGGTGATCCCATATCCGATGAGGACAAGCGGCGCGCCTTCAAGGTGGTCTGGCCGGTCATCGGCTTGTTCGTCCTGGTGCTAGGCGGGATCTACGGCCGGATCTTCACACCGACGGAAGCCTCAGGCATTGGTGCCTTTGGGGCTGCCATCATCGCGATCAGCCGCGGCTATCTGCGCACCTTCGAGCAATGGATCGACACATTGGTCGAAGCAGCCAAGACGACGGCAGCGCTGTTCATCGTCATTTTCGGTGCTTTGGTGTTTGCCCAGTTCATCAACCTCTCCGGCATGCCCTATGACCTGGTCTTCCTGGTTCAGGATCTGGAATTGTCACCCATCGGCCTGGTGGTCGCCGTTGCGCTGATCGCTGTTCTGATGGGAATGGTCTTCGAATCCATCGGTATCCTGCTATTGCTGGTGCCGGTGTTCCTGCCGACGCTGATCCAATCCGGCGTTGATATGATCTGGTTCGGCATCATCGTGGTGCTGGTCACGGAATTGGGCCTGATCACGCCCCCCATCGGCATGAACGTCTTCGTGGTGAAGTCTGTTCTGCCGGACATCAAGCTTTCGGATATTTTCCGCGGTGTCGTGCCCTATATCGTCGCTCTCTTGTTCGCTTTGGTCCTGCTGTTCCTCGCTCCGCAAATCGCAATCTTGCTGCCAAGTCTGATGAGGTGACGCCATGGCGCATATCAAAAACATCCTGTTCATCATGGCGGACCAACTCCGCTTCGATTATCTCAGCTGCTACGGTCACCCCCATCTGAAAACACCCAACATCGACAGGCTCGCCGCCCGCGGCGTGCGTTTCGATCGCGCCTATGTGCAATCGCCTGTTTGCGGCCCGTCCCGCGCGTCATTCTATACAGGAAGGACCGTCTTCAGCCACGGCGCCACCTGGAACCGGGTGCCCTTGCCGATCGGCGAGCTGACCCTCGGCGACTATCTCCGCCCCCTCGGCGTTCGCACCGCTGTCGTCGGCAAAACCCACATGATGCCGGACAAAGAGGGCATGGCGCGGCTCGGGCTCAACGAAGGAACGGAGATCGGCTGCCTGATCAGCCAGCCCGGCTTCGATGCTTATGAGCGCGACGACGGCCTGCATCCGACAGCGCTCCTTCGCAACAAAGGCGGCAAGCTTCGCTATAATGACTGGCTGCGCGAGCAGGGCTACCCGGGCGAAAACCCCTGGAACGACTACGCCAATTCAGCGGAAGGCCCGGACGGCGAAGTTCTCTCAGGCTGGTATCTCAAGAACTCGAACCTGCAAGCGCGTGTCAAAGAAGAACACTCCGAAACCGCCTATATGACCATGCGCGCTAGGGATTTCATCGAGGAGATGGGGGACGCTCCCTGGCTTTGCCATCTCAGCTACATTAAGCCCCACTGGCCCTATATTGCACCGGCCCCCTATCACGATATGTACGGCCCCGAGACCTTCCTGCCCGTGATCCGGGATGCCGCTGAAAAAACCGATCCCAACCCGGTTTTTTCGGCGTTTATGGGCATGGAGGTCAGCGAAACCTTTTCGCGACAAGGGACAAGGGAAACCGTGCTGCCGGCTTATATGGGCCTGATCAAGCAGATCGATGATCACTTAGGCCAACTCTTCGAATGGCTGGACGAGACCGGCAAAACCGATGAGACGATGATCGTCTTCACCTCCGATCACGGCGATTATCTCGGTGATCATTGGATGGGCGAGAAGGAACTGTTCCACGAGGTATCCGTCCGCGTGCCGCTGATCATCTGCGACCCGCGCCCCGAAGCCGATGCGACGCGCGGCACCGCCACGGACGCCTTCGTCGAAGCGATCGATCTCGTGCCGACTTTCCTGGAGGCAACAGGTGCACCGTCAGCCAATCACCGCCTGGAGGGACGTTCTCTGCAGCTGCTCCTGCATGGGCAAACCACAACCGAATGGCGCGACGCCGTCTTTTCGGAAATCGACTACGCCTTCTATGCGGCAAGGCAAATGCTCGATGTCGACGTGTCCGAGGCACGCGGTTACATGCTGCGCACCGAACGCTGGAAATACATCCACTTTCGCCATTTCCCGCCGCAGCTCTTCGACCTCGAAAACGACCCCGACGAGTTCATTGATCTTGGACGGAACCCAAGCCACGAAGCCACCCGCCAGTCCCTGCACGCTCGCCTGCTGGATCGGCTGATCAGCAGAAAGAACCGCGTGACCATGACGGACGACACCGTCCACGCCATGCGTGGAGACGAGG
>JBPCVQ010000201.1:0-4148 GCA_051010395.1 Geminicoccaceae bacterium
GGCGTGGCCAACCAAGCCCAGCCGGGTTCGGATTTCTATGAGAGCTGGTCGGAATACATCAAGACATGCACGATCCGCGGCATCGAGATCGGGCAGCTCAGCAAAGATGACCTCTTTCGTTCGCCGGATTTCATCTCGGCACTGAACTTCGACAATACCTTTTTTCATGCCCAGATCCAGGTAGGAGCGACCCCGGAAAGCCTGCCCTGTTCGGAGGCTTACGATCAGCTCGAAACCTACACCCAGGCGTTTTTTCTGCCTTCGTTCAAGGAAAACGTGCTGCCGGGTGTGCTCGACCTGGAGCAGCCTGCCGGTGCTGCCGAGGTCGAGGATGTGATCAATGAAGCCTTGAACGGTCTAGGGGTTGGTCCAGCACCGCAACCCGTGCCTGGCGCGCTCGTCGGTCAGCCGATCACAGCCGACGACTACATCACCTCCTCGGTGCTTGTCCCCATCTGGTACTATGCCGTGCGCAAGTACTATGTGCAGGACGGCAGGTTTTCCTACGCCGATCAGCTCGACGATTCCGTGCGGGCGCGGAACTCACAATGGATGGCGAACCAGTCACTGTTCGACCGCTATCTCCGGCCGATGCTGACCTTTGTCGAAGGCTTCATGTTTGCCGCCACCCCGATCCTGGCACTCCTCATACCGGTTGGTGCGGCGGGTATCGGCGCTGCTGGGCGTTTCATCTTGGTTGGTGCGTGGATCCAGCTTTGGATGCCGGCGCTGGCGATCGTCAATCTGTTCATTCACAACGTGGTTGCCGGGAAGATGGCCGCCCTTGCCGATGCCGGCACGCCGCTTACCAGCCTTGCCGGGCTGCACCAGGGCGACGACATCATCCAGACCTGGCTCGGCACGGGTGGCCTGATGGCATCGGCCGTCCCGGTGCTGACCTTGATGATCGTCTATGGCGGCGCCATCAGCGCGAACTTCTTCGCCACCCGCCTTCAAGGCGAGGATGTCGTGATGGAGCGCCAGGCTGCCGGCGCCACCTTCAATCCCTACCCACAGATGCAGATCGATCCGGCGAGAACCTTCGATCGAACGGCCGGCTCCATCCTTCAAACCGGCGCGGCAGGCAGGCTCGCGACTTATCACTGGAACGAAAGCCTTGGCAACGCGACCGAAAGTGCCTTGAGTGCCCATGAAACGGCGACTGAGCAGTTCGAAAGCAGGCTTCAGCAAAGCGTTGGCAACACTTGGTCTTCGCAGGAGTCGGCTACGGTTGGACAAGGCTTCAGCCAGCGGGCTGCCGCCGAAGGCGGGCATATCGATACTGCCGTAGAACAGAGCTTTGGCGATGTGAGCCGCATGATTTCTGGCGAAACACAATTATCGAAGCAGGAAGCCAAGGGCTTTGTCACCAGAGCCGCGCTCAATGCAAGTTTCGGCGCCAAGATTCCACTCCTCGGTTCTTTAGGTGGTGATACAAGTAGTGATCTTTCGAGCTCGGAAGGACGTGGCTTGAACGCGGCGCAGCTGGAGCGATATACCTCGCAAATCGAAGACAAGATATCCGACAGTGCCGAAGTTCGAGCCGCCATCACCGAGGCAGCGGCTGCCGATATCCACGGCAACCAGTCGGACGCCTATTTCAGCGCTACGAATCTTGGAAAGGACGAAGCGCTAAGCCAATCCGCCCAGGACGTCCTCTCAACTGGTCAGTCATACAATGAGACCGTGCGGGCCGGATCATCCCTGTCAGCCGATCGCCATGTCAACGCCAAGGACATGATTCCGGCGATTGCCCGTAGTGACGAGGCCAGTCAGGAACTCAGCGAGCTGATCATGCAAAACCGTCTAGGCGGTGAAGCCGCTCTCCATCACCAGATGATGGGCGCCCGCAATGAGGAAAGCTTCGGAGATCCCGAGCTGGCACGTCTTTACGCCATGACTGAGGTTGCGACCTCGCATCTCGGCGATGGAGATGAGCGCTCGGAAAGGATCGCAGCTGGCCTTGCCGATGTGTTTAGCTCGGCGGAAGGCTTCATTGCGAAAGGCGGGGACGCTGGCGCCAATCATGGTCTGGCGGATGGTGGGCCGGTCATTGGTGGAATTCAGCCAGCCGTTGAAAAAGGTCTCCGCGCCGGGCTGCCCGGTGTCGAGAACTTTAATCGGGAACAGGCTGTCGTCGAAGAATATATCAGCGATGGTATAGATCATGTCCCCGTTGCGCACCAGGAACAGAGCGCCGCGGTTGATGAGGCAAACAAGGAGAATATGAACACACACAATGATCGGTCGTTGGCGGTTCAGAATTTGCGTGACAAGGTTTTGGACAATGTTGGAACGCCGGTTCTTGATGCGCCCAGAAACATAAAGAATCTCGCGGAGTAGGGTCCTGATAACCCGCTTCTAAACGAGTCTCCTTGAGGCCGCTGCTAGCGAAGCTCGGTGACGGATACAGCTCCGCAGTTTACCGGGGACGTCAATTGATGGCCAAATAGGATGGCGAGCATTGGTATGGCTTCAAAGAATACTGTGCAACCGTCAAGAGGTCAGCTGTTGCGTGATCGTTGCCAATCATAATATTGCTGCCGCTCGTCCCGTCGCATTCTTTCCTCCTCCTGTTTTAAGTGAGATTCAACGATCTCGGCTGATCTTCGAGCCGAAGATCTTGCGACTTCGAGCGCATCCTGATCCCAGATACCTTCGGCGTCCGGCTTCGTCCGAGCTTGGTGCATGGCCAGAACGCAGATGGCAATCGGTGCAGTTAAGAAAATCAGCCAGACAAAGATGCCCAAATCCACCGAACCGCCTCCCAATGTACCCTCGCCTAAAGGAAAATAAGCGTAATGGACATAGGGTACTCCTGACTAGCTCCTCGCCAACACAGATAACTCAAAATGACGTGGCGGGGCCATGTCCCATTTTGGGTATCGCCCCGCCATGTATTTCTCCCGAGCCTATGATTTCCTGGTCCCTAGCCGTTTTTCAGTCCAGCGAGCAGCGGAGATGAACGACCTTTTCCTCCCATTGATCCGGCGTTACTGGATCGTTCGATCTGGCTAGGCTTGCTGGTGTTGGCGGCCCTTCTTTTCCGTCTGGTGGCCAGGCATCGGCGGCGATGGAGGACGTCTCGCGGATGGCCGTCCCGACGTCAGAGGCAGCATCAGCAGAATGTCGAGGCTGCTCGACTATCTGCGCAAGATCGATGCCTATGTCTTCGAGGAGCTGATCATGACCGCCCTCGAAGCCCAAGGCATCCAGGTCATGCGCAATGCCAGATATAGCGGCGATGGCGGGTCAGATGGCTGCTTTGTGCTGGACAATGGCCTGTATCTGATTCTAGCGAAGCGCTATCAGGGCTCGATCAACGCGGACCACGTGCGAGCGTTTGGCGACTTGGTCAGGAAAGAAGGCGCAAGGGGCGGTCTCTTCGTCCATACCGGCAGCACACCGCCCGGCACCTATCGGCAGCTGGCGTCTTTAAAGACGGTGACGCTGCTCAGTGGGCAGGAGCTTGTCGACTTGATGCAGGCCCGGCCGCTTCGGATGTTCGCAGCCGGGCGGATCGTAAAGGCGTCCGCGTCCTGACAGAAGACGTTCAGCAGGTTGTCGGCTCGTCCTGCGTCATGCCGGCGAGGATCTCCCGATCAAAGTCATCCAGAACAAAAGCCGCCAAGGCTTCCCGAACACGCCGCACATGCTGGCTGTCCGGTTTCTCATTCCGAACGGCGATCGTTCCGTCCTGTGCCTCCAGCCATGTCCGCAGCGGCTCGCCCGCCGCCGGCATCCAAAGCGCGTTGGGGCTCGAGAGCTTCACCTGGCTCAGCCTCGCCGCGGCGTGGTCTAGGGCGACATCCAGAAAGGCGCCATAGGTCTTCCTGAAGTCCGGTATCACGATCCGTCCAGCACGCAGCCTTCTGCTGGTGCTGCCATAGGCATCGAGTCCGGCGGCAAGCGCGGCGTTCACGATCGGCTCGCTGCCTTTCGCAGTGACCCAGTATAGATCCGGGCTCACATAGGCTGCCATGCGCCTGCACAGGATATCGACGTTCGGCTTTTCGATCATCAGCCAATTGCCGTAATCCCAGAGCTCGCGGTGCCGTCGCCAGAACTGCCACCAGAGCCGATAGAGGGGCTGTGGCGGCCAGATCAGACTGACCGTGCCTTCACGTGTTTCCCGCATCATGCAGCTC
>JBPCVQ010000202.1:0-3235 GCA_051010395.1 Geminicoccaceae bacterium
ACGAAGGCCCGACCTGGGCCCCGAACGGACGGGTGATCCTCTTCAGTCGCAAGAACTATTCGACTAACAGCACCCGCCTCTTCACCATCGACGTCACAGGCTACAACGAACGCGAGCTGCCAACCCCGCTCGATGCCTCCGATCCGGATTGGTCCATCTTGATTCCATGATCACATCGGCTTATTCAACGACATGCCAAGATGACTTTAACGAACTTGGCCGCCTGGCCTTGTGATCGACGAGCTGGTTTCGAGCGACTTTTCGCATGTGCCAGACGGTCTCGGTCACCAGGTGAAAATGGCGTTGGGGAAGCGCACGAGAGCTGTTTTTTCGCCAAGGGCACCGCGGGTGCCGATAGGGAGCTATCGATGTTCAGGACCACTTCTTCCCTGATGGCCGTCGCCTTGCTGCTGGCGGCTTGTTCGTCCAATGACGAGTACGACTACGGCGCCGATGACGCTGTCGGTGCTGCCGACCAGCAGACTGCCTACGACAACGGCCAGAGCGGCATCGGCACCGACAGCGTACCCGCCAATCAGCCGGCGGCCGGCACCCAGGAAGAACTGGAGCTCTCCGTCGGCGATCGCGTTTTCTTCGACTATGACAGCGCCGTGCTCAGCCCGGTCGCGACCGAGACACTGGATCGACAGGGCGCTTGGCTTCGTCAATACCCGAACCTTTCGATCACCGTCGAGGGTCATGCGGACGAACGCGGCACCCGTGAATATAACCTCGCAATCGGTGATCGTCGCGCGACCGCTGTTCGCAACTACCTTCTGGCCCTAAATGTCGCACCCAATCAGGTCCGGACCATTTCTTATGGCGAAGAACGCCCGGCCGATGCCGGCAGCGATGAAAGCGCCTGGGCCAATAATCGCCGCGCGGTCACAGTCGTGACCACCGTGAACTGATGACATCAACCGGCCTGCAAGTGACCAGCGCCACGCCGCTTCGCCAAGGAGCATTCGCACTCGCCACGGCTCTCGGTCTGGTGATGGCGTCGGCTCCTTCCGTCGCTGGTGTGGCCATTCTCGGCACCGGGCCGGCGGCGGAAGGTGCGAACCATTCGGCCCGATCCGGTATCCACAAAGTCCAAGCGCGCCAGGACCCGTCTGCGCGAGCGCGTGAGCAGGCCTATATCGCCCGGCTGGAAGAAGACATCCGCAGACTGACCGGCAGGATCGAGCAGCTCGAATATGAGCAACGCAGCGTCAACAGACGTTTCGATCAGCTGGTCGAGGATCTGGATCAGCGCCTGCGCACGCTCGAAGAGGGCGGCGTCGGCCTGGCGGCCGGCGCGGGTGATGGCGAGCTGGAGCGAGCGGAAGAGGCGCTCAAGAATCTCTCAGCCCCCCTTGATGCAGACCAGCCCGCTGGCAGCGACCAGCCCGGCGGCGATGGGCAGCTTGGAAGTGTGCCGGAAAGCGCCATCGCCGGCCTCCCGAGGCCGGATCCTGTCGAAGTGGCGGCGCCGGACAGAAACACGCTTACGGCGGAACAGCAGTACGAAAATGCAGTTCAGCTGCTGCAGGCCGGCGACTATCAAGGAGCACAAGGCGGTCTTGAGGTGTTTCTCGACCTCAACGCTGATCATCAGCTCGCTTCGAATGCGGCTTATTGGCTGGCCGAGACACACTATGTCCGCCAGAACTATTCGGCATCAGCCGCGGCTTTCGCGCGCAATTATCGCACCTATGGCCGAGAGTCTTCTAAAGCGATCGACAATCTTCTGAAGTTGGGCATGTCGCTCTCCAATCTCGGTGAGCAGGACAAGGCCTGCCTTACCTATGACGAGTTGACCGGCGCGTTTCCTCAGCCGCCGGCCCACATTCAGCAGGCCCTTTCCAGGGAGCGCGCGCGCGCGCAGTGCAGCTGATTCGACAAGGCTGGGCGGCGACGCCTGCACCGCGACAAAATAGCTCGTCCCCTCTTTGACGGTGAGCATTTCTGGACGCATGAAAAAGTCGTGCTTGATCAAGCTGCCTTTTCCACCTGTATGGCACGTCTCGAACCGTTCGAAGACAAACCTTTCTTGGCGATTGCCGTTTCCGGCGGCGCCGATAGCCTTGCCCTGACCCTGCTCGCCGATCGCTGGGCGAGAGAGCGCGACGGCAGGATTGTCGGCCTGACCGTGGATCACGGCCTTAGATCCGCTTCGTCCGAAGAGGCGCGCCAGACCGCCCTCTGGCTGGAGGCAAGGGGGGTCGAACATCACATCCTCGTCTGGTCCGGTGAGAAGCCGAGGACTGGCCTGCAGCGCCACGCCCGGGACGCCCGTTATGCGCTGCTCACGGATTGGTGCCGACGACATCGCTGCCTCCATTTGATGACCGCCCACCATCGTCAGGATCAGGCCGAAACCGTTGCGCTCAGAAAGGCGCGACAAAGCGGCGGGGCCGGTCTTGCCGCCATGGCTGCCATTCGAGACATGCCGGGTCTCCATCTGCTACGTCCCTTGCTTGGCGTCGACAAGGCAAGCCTCGAAGGGGCCCTTCGGGCCGAAGGGCAACCCTGGCTCAATGATCCCAGCAATGACAGCCCTGCCTTCGAGCGAAATCGGCTGCGCCATGCGGGGCTCGACATCGACGGGCTTGTCGACGAGGCCGAGCGGCAAGGTGTCTTGCGCCAGTACACGGATCGGTGCGTCGCCGAAGCGCTTGTTCGGTATGTCGTCATCGATCCCGCAGGTTTTGCTACGCTGGATGCCAATGGCTTCGGTCAGCTCCCATCCAACCTCGCCTTCGATCTTCTGGTCCGGCTTCTCATGACGATCGGCGGCCGCATCTACCCACCGCGTCGCCAGGCTCTGTCTCGACTTTTCGAAGCTCTCCGTAACGGGAAGCCGGAGAATCGTAAAACCCTGGCCTATTGTCGCATTCTCATGATTCGTGGCCGGTGGCTTATTTGCCGGGAGCGCCCGTCATCCGAGCGCCTCCTCCTTGAGCCCGATCGACGACAGCGCTGGGACGACCGTTTCATCGTCCGCCTCGGAACACCTCGATCAGACCTTCAAATCGCGGCACTCGGCAATAAGGCGCGTCATGGCGATAAGATGTTGTTACCTAAGGGAAAAGTCAGGCGCTTGCCCAGTGCAGCCAAACCAACTCTGCCCGCCCTTTGGGACGACACGCAGCTGATCGCGATCCCGCATCTCGGCCTCTACGACAGGTCGCTCATACCAGAAGATATCGATCTGCAATTTTGCCCGCGCTCCCCCCTGGCGAACGCGCCCTTC
>JBPCVQ010000203.1:0-28415 GCA_051010395.1 Geminicoccaceae bacterium
GTTGCATATACAACCTGCTCGTTGCATATGCAACCCCCTTCTTGCGGAATCGTGAGATTCTGCTCAAAATTTATGTCGTTGCCCATCCGGGTAGGGTCATGAATGCCCGGAAGAGCGTTCATCGGCGAAGTTCCGCTTTCCGATCTAAGAGCGATCGACAAAAGGCTACCGAGCAATTCAAACGGAAAGGCTGAACTGCGCCCTGAGATCGAATATCGGCATGATCACGCTCCGAAGATTGAGGACGTCACGCATCCGTTGATGCTTGTTTGCGAGAGCAACTTGCTCAGCCCAGCACCAATCTCGCGAACTTAGAAATCATCCTAACCATCATTGTCAGCGGCCATGACCGGTTCAGGCCTGGTCTTCGGCTCGACTCGGCGTGGAGCTTTAGGCGCCGCGCGCGGCGTCTCGGCATGCTTGGCCTCCCGATGGTCGGCCATTCGATTCAGTTTGAAGAAGGCCACGAGCCGCGCCAGCTTGCTGCTCTGATCGCTGAGCGCACGCGCTGCAGCACTGCTCTCCTCGACTAAGGCCGAGTTTTGCTGGGTCATCTCGTCCATGCTGGCGACCGAGTTATTGATTTCCTGAACGCCGATGGCCTGCTCTTGGGAAGCATGCGCGATTTCCTGGACGATTCCGGCCACCTTGCCGATCGAGCCGACAATTTCCGTCAGCGCCTCACCAGCCTGGTTGACGAGCTGCACCCCGTCCTTGACCTGTCCGTTACTGTCCTGGATGAGGGTCTTGATGTCGGCGGCCGCTTGAGCCGAGCGCTGGGCGAGTTGGCGAACCTCCTGAGCAACCACGGCGAAGCCCTTGCCGGCCTCGCCCGCCCTTGCCGCCTCGACGCTGGCGTTGAGGGCGAGAAGATTGGTCTGGAAGGCAATTTCGTCGATGACGCCGATGATATCGGTAATCCTCTTTGCCGACTCCTCGATACCTGCCATGGCATTGACGGCCTGCTCCACGACCTGGCCGCCCTTCTTCGCATTCTGGTCGGCATCGCCTGCGAGTTCGCTGGCGTTCTTGGCGTTTTCTGCATTCTGGCGGACGGTGGCCGCTAATTCTTCGGTGGATGCTGCGGTCTCCTCGAGGTTTGCCGCTCCCTGTTCGGTGCGCTGCGAGAGGTCCTCGGTGCCGCTGGTGATTTCCGATGAAGCGTTCTTCAGTTCGTCGGCCGAGGCCTTGATCTGCGCCACGATGCCGGAGAGCTGATTCGCCGTTCTGTTGGCGCTGTGCTTGAGTTCGTTGAACCGCCCCTGGTAGCTGGTCTCGATCCGCTGGGTGAGATCGCCCTCGGCCAGGGCAGTGAGAATCTCGCTCATCTCGCTGGTCGCGTCATCGACAACCTTGGAAAATGTATTCATGCCCTCTGCGAGCTTGCGGTGGGTGTCGCCAACCTCCGCGAGGTCGATCCGCTGGTTGAAGTCACCGTTCGAGACTGCGTTGACCAGCTGGTCGATCGAGTCTCGCATGGTCAGTTCTTCCGTATGATCATACCACTCCACGACCGTGCCAAGAAATGTCCCAGATTCATTCAACACCGGATTGAGGCCGAGCTGCAACCGCCGACCCCCGACATCAATGGCGACCTTATGCGTGGTCTTGAGGTTTTCGACGATATGGCGGTTATGGGTCGGGTCCTTATGGAAAATATCCATACTGCAACCCATGATGCTGTCGGCAGAGAAATTCGGCAGATCGGCACGGATTGCGGCGTCGTATGTCTTGAGATGCTGATGCAGCGCCGGGTTGATGTAGACGATTTCATTGCGGCGGTTGGCCACCATCACCATGGTATTGCAGCGATCGAGCGCCTGGCGAAGGCGGATCGCCTCCAGGCCCTTCTGCAGAACTTTTGACAGCGAGCGGGCAAGCAGGCCAAGCTCATCGCCATGGGTCAGGCAAGGGACGACGACGGCATTACCCTTCGCCATCTCGGTGACAGTGCCCGCCATGGCCCGGATGGGGTTGGCCACAGCTTGGACCAGGAGCCAGCTCGCTACGGCTCCGATAAGCGAAGCGACTATGGATATGATGATAATGGTCCAAAGCACGTTCACGCCGTTTGCCTCTGCGCGCAGTGCCGATTTCTCCGCGAACTCCTCAATCTTGAGGAGTTCGGTTTCGACCGCATGATCGATCTTTTTCTGGATCGCCTGGATATTGTCCCGGTCAGCCGCGGTAATCGGTTGGCCGGATGCTGCATTTTCGAACATGCTCTGCGCCTGCAGCAGATAGTCATCATACGCTGCCTGCATGTCCTCAATCTCGCGGCCGATTTTTTCGAGTTCCGTAAGGGCTTCGGGACTTGCGGCAAGCTCGCCGGCATGCGACGTGAGTTCCGTGGCTTTCGAGAAGCCTTCCCGGTTCTTGATGGTGCGGGCGGCGAATTCCTCTTGATAGGCCTTGAAAGACTCCGGGTCGTTGGATTGGGGCAGTATCTTCTCCATCAGAATAGCCTGTTCCAGGCTATTGACGGTGACCTCGGTCAAGGCGCGGATGAGCGGCATGTCCTCTTCCGCAATCTCGACCATCTCTTTCGTGACGCCGTTCAAGAGCACCACACTGGAGATCCCGCTGCAGATCATTCCGAACATGAAGGTTGCGGCGATCAGATAGGTTTTGCCGGCAACGGAGAAGTTCTTCAGGCTAATCGACATGTCCAAATTGACCTTCTGCGGAGGAGGATGTGGTTGCCTGTTGAGAAAATGAGAAATGACCTGATTGGTCACCAGCATCGTTTTCTAGCGCGCATTTTCTAATTATTGATTAACAGCGACGTCAGAGGCCTCGCTTCGCACATTTCCTGTGCATGAAGGATGCTTTCGCGACGTGGTCGAGACCAGCTATCAGGGCGGCAATCAGAAAGGCGGAAAAAAATATGATGTCGAATACCATCATCACCTGTGCTGTTACCGGCAGCCTCACCAGGCCGGACCAGAGCCCCTATATCCCGATCACGCCCGAGCAGATCGCAACGGCCGCGATTGAGGCCGCCAAGGCCGGCGCCGCCGTCGCCCATATCCATGTGCGCGACCCTGAAACCGGCCGGCCGAGCATGGCGTTCGAACTTTACGAGGAGGTGGTCGACCGCATCCGGTCCAGCGATACCGACCTGGTCATCAACCTCACCACAGGCCCCGGTGGTCGCTTCGTTCCCGATGATGATGACCCCAAAGTTCCCGGCCCGGCCACCAACCTGCAGACAGCGGCTGTCCGGGTCGAACATGTGGTCCGCCTGAAGCCGGAGATCTGCACGCTCGATCTCAACACCATGTGGTTCGGCGAGGGCGTGGTCATGAACACGCCGAAGATGGCATCAGCCATGGCAAAGCTCATCAATGAGGCCGGCGTCCTCCCTGAACTCGAAGTTTTCGACAGCGGCGACATCCGCATGGCCAAGGACATGCTGAAAGACGGCGTGCTCGCAGCACCCGCTCTCTTTCAGATGGTCATGGGCATCCGCTACGGTTTCGCCGGGGATATGGAAACGCTCCTGTATGCAAAAAACCAGCTGCCGGCGGCAGCGAGATGGGCTGCGATGGGCATCAGCCGCATGTCGCTGCCGACGGTCGCAATGGCGTCCATTCTCGGCGGCCATGTGCGAGTCGGCCTGGAAGACAATCTCTATATTCGAAAAGGCGAGCTTGCGACTTCGAATGCCGTTCTGGTCGAACGCGCTGTCCAGGTCCTGGACTTGATGGGGGCGACGCCCGCGACGCCGTCTGAAGCGCGGGAGATGCTGGGGCTGAAGGCTCCTTAATGGTAAACGCAGCCAGGGGATGATGACACTCGTGGTGTGACCACATCATTTGATCCCCGAAGCCTTGCTGAAGGAACACACGCATACCCGCTGAACTCTTGGCGCGTTCTGCGCGTGCGGTGGGAAGCCAATGAAGTGGTCACACCACACGTGTCGCGCGGGCTACGATCCGGCGCACGATCGGCGCTGCGATGAGGGCTGTTGGGAAGGCGACCGCCCAGGACGGCAGCCACGCCGAAATCCAAAGCCCGAGGAAGCCATCGACGGCGCCTGTCGCCCGAAAGGTGGCGATGCCCGAAACGAAGAACGACATCAGGCCCGACAACAGAAGGGCGAAAAGATAGGGGGCAAAGCGTGGATGCATCGGCAAACAATCCCGGACGGGTGGTGTGACCACTTCATTGGGTTTCCACCGCCTTCGAAGAAAGAACCAGGAAATCCAAGGGTATGCGGCCCTTTGTCGATAGGTTGCCGGGACTCTTTCCCTTTTGGTTGTCGAACAAAATCGCCGATCCTACCCCTCTCTTTTCCTTGGTCTTCCCTGTGCTATCTTAATGGGGAACCATCTATACAACGATTAATGCTGAGGGGACCGGCACCTAACCCCTCGGCCAAACGGGGAGGTTACCGACCATGCGTCGTGTGCAAGAACAAGGTTTCATCGATCTCGCCAAGCCGGCACTTAAACGGGACGACAGCGGCGTCAACCGCCGAAGCTTTCTCGCGGCCGCCTCGGCCGTTGCCGCCGGCACCGCCATGGCGCCGGAAGCGTTCGCCCGAAACTTCAACACCGGTCAGCCCGCCCGCTATCCCGATCCTGATATCGTCGTGCTCGACAAGAGCTTCGGCGCGAAGCTCGGCAACACCCCGATCGAGCGCCTCTACACCGGCACCTACTGGGCCGAGGGCTGCGCCTGGTCAGGCGTCGGCAAGTATGTCGTCTGGTCCGACATCCCGCGTTCTGAAAACCTCCGTTTTATCGACGAGGACGGCCACGTCTCCCGCCAGCATCGCTATCCCTCCAACCACTCCAACGGCAACACGTTCGACTTCCAGGGCCGCCAGATCAGCTTTTGCCACCATCCCGCCCAGGTCATCCGCTACGAGGCGAACGGCGAGGTCACGGTCCTCGCCGACAGCTTCGACGGCGCGCGCTTCAACGCCTGCAATGACGGCATGGTCCACCCGAACGACGGCTCCATCTGGTTCACCGATCCCGGCTATGGCGGCCTCATGAACTACGAGGGCAAGCGCCACAACGAGGACCCGCGCCCGTTCCGCAAGGAAGCCGTCTACCGCATCGACGGCCAGACCGGCGACATCACAATGGTGACGGACGAGCCCTTCAAGCCGAACGGCATGTGCTTCAGCCACGACTACACCAAGGTCTACATCGCCGACACCGGCGCTTCCCACTACGGCGCCGACGGCGCCGTGCACAAGATCTGGGTCTACGACGTCGACGGCACGACCCTCAAAAACGGCAAGGAGCTCTGCAACACCGAGCTCGACGGCAAGGCAGGCGCCTATGACGGCCTACGCTGCGACGAAAGCGGCAATATCTGGGCAGGTGCGGGCTGGGTCGGCGACGGTTACGACGGTGTCCACATCATCAACCCCGCGGGCGAAAAAATCGGCCAGATCCGCCTGCCCGAAATCTGCGGCAACATCGTCTTCGGTGGTCCCAAACGCAACCGCCTGTTCATGGCCGCCAGCCAATCCCTCTACGCCGTCTACGTCGAAACCACCGGCGCCCACATAACGTAGCAGCGCTACGAGGCTCGACTTGAGGCGAGCCGCCTCGGCTTGACTTTGGGCCTTTGAATGACGTGTGAAGCCCGCGTTTCCTTTGGGATGCGCGGGCTTCTGGCGTTCACCTGCGTCTGCATCATCTTTGATGATGAGCCCAGGCGGCAGGGTGGCCCCAAATCCTGCATTGGTTTCAAGCGACTTCGGGTGTAGACCTCCGCCTGGCTCCAAATTGTGTGCCGCATTGTGAGATGCATCATGCTGGCCCAAGGCATTCTCCCTCTTCTGGTTTCCGCAGGTATTCTGCTTGGCGCCAACGGATTGATCGGTACGCTGATTGCCGTGCGCGCCTCGATCGAGGGCTTTTCGGATGCATCGATCGGTCTGATGGGCACGGCCTATTTTCTGGGTTTTTTCGGCGGCTGTGTCACGACGGCGAGGCTGATTATCCGCGCTGGCCACATCCGCGTGTTTGCGGCGTTTTGCGCGCTCGCGGCAATCGGAACGCTCGGCTTCGTTCTGATCGTCGACGTTTATGCCTGGATCGCCATACGCTGCCTGACCGGATTTTGCTTCTCGGGGCTCTCAATGGTCGTCGAAAGCTGGCTCAACGAGCGAGCGGTAAGCAGTGGCCGGGCACGGGTTCTCAGCCTTTACCGGATTGTCGATCTGGCGTCCGTTACGGGCTGTCAGTTTCTTTTGCCTCTGGTCGGCGCCGAAGGTTTTCACATATTTGCCGTAGCAGCCATCCTGTTCACGGCGGCACTCATTCCGATCAGCCTGTCCCGCACCAGTTCGCCGCCGCCGCCCAGCAGCACGAGGCTCAGGCCGAGCTGGATTTGGCGCCTGTCACCGGTCGCTGCGGCCGGTTGCATCACGCTTGGCCTCACGAATGGCGCCTTCCGCACCGTCGGTCCGGTCTACGCGCAGATCATGGGTTTGAACGTCGATCAGGTTGCGCTGTTCATGAGCCTCAGTATTGCCGCCGGCGCACTCTCGCAATATCCCTTCGGCTGGCTTTCCGATCGTACCGATCGGCGTGTCATTCTTTTGCTGGCGACTGGAGGAGCCGCTGCATCAAGCCTTTCGCTCGCTCTCTCCGGGGGAAATTCAGTGAGTGCCATCCTGATCGGCGGCTTCTTGTTCGGAGGTTTTTCACTGCCTCTCTATTCATTGTCGGCAGCCCATGCCAATGATCATGCCAGGGATGGCGAGTTCATTGAACTCGCCGCGGGACTTACACTCTTCTACGCCCTCGGAGCGTCGATCGGACCGCTGATCTCCGCCTTGATCATCGATCGGTTCGGTGCTCCGGCGTTCTTCGCCTATACGGCAAGTCTACATGGCTGGTTCGTTCTGTTCGTGCTCTATCGGATGACTAGGCGCGCCGGAGTGCCGGTCACTTTTCGCTCCCGCTTCGTTGCCCTTTTGCGAACATCACCGGCGATTTTCCGACTTTCGCGGTCGCAGAATAACAAAAAAAACTCGACCTGACGGGGTGCTGAATGATTCGGCAGTCCCGCCTGTTGTTGACATGATACGCCGCCGATTTCGCTCGCAGTTCGCCGCCTGATATCGAAGGCCTAATTACCCAGCGTTACCCACGGATTCCAGCGGCCCTGGAGGGCAGCGATCGCAGCGTTGCGATGGTGCTCGTTTGCATCGGGCGGGTCCTCCCTGTGCCAGGCCTCGAATAGCCGGCGTTGGGCGTCGCTCAGCCGGGTGCCGTGGGTTGCTTGCATGTAGAGGCTGATGCGGGCGATGTCGCCGCGGATTTCGGGGCGGGGTTCGGCTCTTCGGGTGCTGCGGTCAATTTCGATGTCGCAGCGGCCGAACGCACGGCGTTCGCCGGTGATCAGGCCGAAGCGGTAATTGCTCCTGACCTCGTTAACCTCGCCGACGCTCGGCCAGAGATTGTGCATGTCCTGGTAAGCGGCCTTGAAGGCGGGATCGATGGCGAGGCAGCATTTTCGGCCTTTGAAGGCGCTGCCCTTCGCGTTCCGGCAGATTTTCTTAGTCCAGCAGGTGCGGCCCGCACCGATCCAGGAGGCGGGCACCACATGTTCGACCTCGACGCGTCTGGCGCGTTTGCCGCCGCGCGGGCTGTCATAGCCGCAGGCCTTCAGGTCCAGCCTGCGATCGGCATTGAACGGACAGCCGCAATAGAGGGTCTTTCGGTTGCTGGCGAAGACTTCCGCATAGAGGGTGCGCTTGACGGCAGCATAGCTTTCCAATGCTGAAGCTGGTCCCGGAAGCCATCCCGGGACCAGCAATAAGGCACCCAGCAGGATGCCGACACCCGATCGCATGATCGTTTCCTCATCTTCTTTTGCGACGAGGCTACGACGAAAACATCACTATCGGGTTAATCGCTGAAGGCGTCGTTACGTTCTGTTGACGTCGCTACGTCCCGCTGACGACCGTGCAGTAGGTGCTGTAGGCGCCGAGCAGAAATTGCGTGAAGCGCTCTTCAACGATGGCGATTTTTTCGATACCTGCTTGTGCTTTTGCCTTATTCACACTGGAATTGCCATGGGCGAACAGGCCGAGAATGCCGGTCGAACAGGCCTCGCCGGTGCGCGTGACGACCGATTCCTCTCCCAGCACGGCAACCGGCTTGGTGACGTTGGTGTACAAAAGTCCGTTATTGCCGGCGCTCGGCCAGGAAGCGCAGCTGGAGAGCAGCAGTGCTGCACCGGCGAGTGCTGCAATCTTGAGTGTGATGCCTGCCCGGGCAATGGGCGAACGAAGGCTATCGGTCATGACAATGGATCCCCCTTTTTGGCCGCCGAACGGTACGGCGCATGTCGACCTCGACGGAGGTTAACACGCGAAGGGTTCCTCATCATCCCCCAGTAGAATGAGTGAAGGTGTTATTCTGCCGGCTCTGCGCTGGCGGTGGCTCGATCGCTCATGGTTTGTTGCCGGCTCATGAACAGGCTGAGCATCGGCGGGATCAGGAGGAGGGTCAGCAAGGCTGAGAGCGAGAGGCCGCCGATCACCACCGAGCCGAGGCCGCGATAGAGTTCGGAGCCGGCGCCGGGGAAGATCACCAGCGGCAGCATGCCGAAGACCGAGGTCAGCGTACTCATGAAGATCGGCCGCAGGCGGTTGCGGGTGGCTTCCTGGATGGCTTCGTCAACCCTCATGGCCTGTTCCCGCACCAGATGCAGGGTCTGGTGAACGAGGAGTATGGCGTTATTTACGACGATGCCGACCAGAATGACAAAGCCGAGCAGCGTCAGCATGTCGAGTGCCTGGTATTGATAGAGGTTGAGAAGAGCAAGGCCGCCGACGCCGCCGGCAGCGGCCACCGGAACCGAGACCAGGATGATCAGCGGGTAGATGAAGCTTTCGAACAGCACGGCCATCACCAGATAGACGATGATCACGGCGAGAGCGAGATTGAGCACCATCGCATCCCAAGTCTGGGTGAGCTGATCCGCCGTACCCGCCAGATTGACCTTGACGCCTGGCGGCAGGCCGCCTTCGCGCAGCGCACCGACGACATCCTTCTCCAGGATTTCGAGGGCACTTTCCAACGGCAGGTCGTTGGCCGGGCGAATTTCGAGCGTGACGGTGCGTTCCCGCTCCAGATGCAGGATCTCGTTCGGTCCCTCGGTGACCTCGATGCGGGCGAGACTGCTCGCCGGCAGGATCTGGCCGGAGCTGGTGACCACCGGCAGGGAGGCGATCGACTGGGTGCGCTCGCCGTCCGGCTTCGGGCCGAGCAGCGTGAGGTCGAGCCGGCTGCCGCCGACCGTGATCTCGGCGACGCGCAGGCCGTCATTGAAGGCGTCCACGGTGGTGGCGAGGGTTCGCGCGGATATGCCCGCGTCTGCCAGGCGAATGCGGTCCGGGATCAGGCGGACTTCGGGAGCACCAAGCTCCAAGCCAGGCTTGGGCCGAAGCTGGTGCCCTTGTTCGCGCGGCAGCACACCACTCACCAGGCCGGCCGCCTGCAGGGCTACGCCCAAGACCTCGGTGAGATCCGGGCCGGAGATGTCGAGATCGACCGTGCGTCCGCCGCCGATACCGCGGCCGAACATCGACGGCTGGGTGATGAAGCCAAAGGTGCCGGGCTCGGCGAAGACCGGCTTGGACAGCGGGTCGATCAGCTCACCGGCGCGCTGCGGATCTTCGGCCTGGGCGCCGAGAAAGATGAAGCCGCGTGCCGAAACGAAGAAGAAATTCTTGATGCGGGCCGGGCCGTCGGGGTCGGCTTCCTCGTCGTCATTGACCCAGAGCGGCTGCGACGCCCCCTCGACACGCTTGGCGATCTCGGTCTTGGTCGCGAGATTGTAGCCTGGCGGCGGGATGATGACGCCGAAGACCAGATTGCGGTTGCCGTCGGGCAGGTATTCGAGCTTGGGGAGAAGCGCATAGGCACTGGCGAGTGCGCCGACAGTGACGGCGGCCGCGACACCGAAGGCAAGCGCCCGGCTCCGCACCACGGAGCGGGTGAAGGCCATGATGGCATTTGAAAAGCCACCGGCCAGATGGTCGATTACGGGAAGCTTCAAGCCCTCACCCGATGGTCGCACATTGGTCAGCAGACGTTTGGAAAGGGCGGGAATGACGGTCATCGCCACCACGAGCGAGAGCATCACCGCAACCGAGATCGCAACGGCGATATCGCGAAAAAGCTGACCGACTTCGAGCTGCATGGTGAGGATCGGAATAAACACCATCACTGTGGTGAGCGCCGAGACCAAAATGGCGCCCCATACTTGCCTTGCGCCCGCATAAGCGGCTTCGGCCGGCGCCCTGCCAGCCTGGCGAAGGCGGTAGGTATTCTCGAGCACGACGATCGCCGCATCCACCACCATGCCGACGGCAAAGGCAATACCCGCGAGAGAAATCACGTTCAGGGACCGCCCCATGGCGGCCATGGCGACGAAGGAGGCGACCACCGAAACCGGTATCGCGATCGAGACGATCAGAGTGGCGTAGCCGGAGCGCAGAAAGAGGAGCAGCATGAGCGCCGCGAGCGCGCCGCCCACAAGAATGTTCTGGTTGACCAGATTGATCGCGCTGTCGATATAGACGGTCTCGTCATAGACTTGACGGATGGTGAGCCCGACCCGCGGCAAGGCATTGGCTTCCAGTTCGGATATCGCTTCCTTGATGGCCGCCATGGTGTCGATGACATTGGCGCCAGTTTCGCGCTGGGCATTGAGCGCCATCGCCGGCTCGCCGAGAACGCGGATATTGGCGCCAGGCTCTTTATGCGCGAAGGCCACGGTCGCGATGTCGCCGACGATCACCCGTCCGAGCCGGCCGCTGTCATCGTCGCGTACGCTGCGCAGCACCACCTGCTCGATCTGGCTGGGCTCGACGAACTCGCCCTCGGTGCGCACGATGTAACGGCGCTTGCCTTCCTCGACATCGCCGGCGGTGGTCGAGATGTTGGCGTTTCTCAATGCGTCGACCACCTCGGGCACGGTCAGGCGGTAGCGCGCCATGCGGTCCGGGTCGACGGTGACCTGCAGCTCGCGTTCGCTGCCGCCATACACGTTGATCCCGGAGACGCCCTCCACCCGCTCCAGCCGATCCTGCACCGTGTCCTCGATGAAATCTCGGAAGGTGTGGATCGGGCGGTCATTGCCATCGGCGCGCTTGATGATGAACCAGGCGATCGGGTTGTCCTCGGAGCCCGACGTGCCGAGTGTCGGCTCATTGGCCTCTTCCGGATAGGTAGATACCCTGTCCAGCCGATTGGCGACCAGGAGGAGCGCGCGATCCATGTCCTGGCCGATCTGGAATTCGAGCGTGACGCTGCCGCTGCCATCCTGGGAGCGCGAGGTCATCTTCTCAACGCCTTGCAGGCCGCGCAGCACCTCTTCCTGTTCGTTGACGATCTCGCGCTCGACCTCGGCGGGGGCGGCGCCCGGCCAGCTGGTTCTGATGGTAATGACCGGTTTTCGAACGTCGGGCGTGAGCTGAATCGGGATGGTGTTGAGCGCAACAAGGCCGAAAAGCAGCGACATCAGCACCGCAGCGATGACGGCTATCGGACGCTCGATGGCTATCCGAATAAGATTCATATGTGGCATGTCCACATCATGAACTTCTGGTCCGCTTGCGCAAAACGAGCCCGGAGATCGAGGGGTATGCGGTCATCCGAAGAAGGCTGCTGCTCGCGTTTCATCAGCCCTCTCCCTGACCATCTTCGTGGGGCTTCTCACTGGTTGCCGGTTCTTCGTTTGCGTTCCCCGGCGCTCCGGGGTTTGCGTTCCCCGGCGCTCCGGGGTTTGCGCTCCCAGGCGCTCCCGGGTAGGTGACCGGCTGGCCTGGGCGCAGGCGTTCGTTGCCTCTGACCACCACCAGGTCGCCGTCGTCGAGGCCGTCCAGCACCTCGAACCGGCCGTCCACGGCAGCGCCCAGGCGCACCGGCTGAGGGGCTGCAGCCGCATCTCGCACGAGGAAGACCATCGTGCCATTCGGCCTCTGGATGACTCCATCCTTGCTGACCGTAGCGACGTCGCGTGTGATGCCGATTGGGATATCCAGGGTCACGCTTTGCGCCACAGCCAGGGTTAGGGCCTCCGCCTCGAAGGCCGGCGTCAAGCGCACGGCGCGGGTGCGGGTCAGTGGGTTTTCTTCGGGCACGACCGCTCGAACCGTCGCGGTGTGGCGCTTGCCGGCAATCGTGACGCCGACCTCTGTGCCGGGGATGAGTCCCTGAAGCTGATCGACCGGCACATCGGCTTCGATTTCGAGTGCACCATCGTCGATCAGAGCAACCACCGGATCGCCGGGGCGCACATAGGCACCGGGACTGACCAGCCGGCGGATGACCACGCCATCATAAGGTGCTTTGATCACCATGTCCTCGAGATTGCGCCGGCTCGCTTGCTGCTTGGCCCGATACTGGCCGAGCCTCGCCGTGGCTGCTCCGAGGCGGCTCTTGGCGACGGTGATCTGTCGGAGTTTATCTTCGAGCTGCGCCTTGGAAAAGGCGGCTGACTGTTTTAGCCGATTGATGCGGACCAGCTCATTTTCCAGGAGCTCGATCTCGGCTTTGGCAGTCGCCTGGTCGGCTTCGGCCGACAGATACTCGGCATTGGCGAGGTCGACGTCATACTGCACGGGCTCGGCATCGAGCTCCACCAGCACGGTGCCACGGATGACCCGATCACCGACATCGATCTCGACCCGCGCGACCAATCCGCCGACGCGTGCCGCCACCTGCCCCTGCCGCTTGGTGACTATTCGCCCGAGCACCGACCGCGTCTGGTTCAGAGGTTCGACCCTGACGGCATCCACCTGCACCAGCGCCGGCTGTTCCTGGGCGATCGCCGGCGTCACCGCCGAGGCCATCGGGAGCAAAGCCGAAAACAGGAGAGCGTAGCGCATATACATGAGGAGAGGGCCTGAGGCGGGCGTTATTCGGGAGGGCATCATGCAACAATCCGATGCCCGACCTTCAAGGTCAATGGCGATCGCCTGCATTAACCAATTGTTGACCGTTTTCCGATTGAATCAAGACCTTCGCATGGTTTCTACCTTGAATCAAAGAGTTGGATGTAATGAACAGCCTATCGAAAGACGACGGAATCCTCCTGGAAATTGCGCGGATTGGCAATGTCCTGCGCGTTGCCGCCCTTGACCCCGATACGCTGGCCGAAGTCACCTTTCAGGCACCGCCTGCCACAGATCGGAAGGCGCTGGTCGCTCTCGCACGGCGGAAGCTGGATTTTGTCACGGCGCGGATGGTGAAATCAGGCAATCTATCCCGAAGTTGAGCAGCCGGTTCGGCTCTCCAAGGCATTGCCCTTTCACAATGTTTCCCATGTCCAACACTGGAATTTTCGGGAACGCTAAGCCATGGATAGAGGGAAGGCTGCCGCTCCTGCCATCCGGGTGGAGTTTGGTTGGCGGTGAAGGCTAAAGCCACGTGTTGAGAGGGGGCATGGTGTGACGGGAGACGGTCGGTTTCGACTGGGAACGGGGGCAGGGTTCTCTGCCGACCGGCTCGATCCGGCGGTCGATCTGATCAGGGATGGCGAACTCGATGCCATCGTTTTCGAATGTGTTGGCGAGCGTACCCTGGCATTCGGTCATCGGGATCGCATGGCCGATCCCGCGAAGGGCTATAACCCGCTTTTGGAGCGCCGCCTGCGCGCCGTCCTTCCCGGCTGCATCGCCAATGGCACAACGCTGATCACCAATATGGGCGTGGCTAACCCCAACGCAGCCGCCAGCCGGGCGGTCGAAGTCGCGCGCGACCTTGGGCTTTGGGGGCGAAAGATTGCGGCGGTCGGCGGTGACGATGTGAGTGCGCTGATCACTGACGACACCGAACTCGATCAACCAGGTCTCAGGGTTGTCGATGTCGGCCGCAACATGGTGGGCGCCAACGCTTATCTCGGTGTGGAGGCGGTCCTGCCGGCGCTTGAAGCTGAGGCCGATGTCATCATCACCGGCCGCGTGGCCGATCCCAGCCTGTTCCTGGCGCCGCTTTGTCACACCTTCGGCTGGCGTCCCGACGATTGGGCGACATTGGGGGCGGGCACGCTGGTCGGCCACCTGATGGAGTGCGCGGCGCAGGTGACCGGCGGCTATTTCGCCGACCCCGGACGAAAGGATGTCGCCAATCTCGCCTATGTCGGCTTTCCCATAGCGGAAGTGGACCCGGATGGTGGTGCCGTCATTACCAAACTCGAGCGTGCCGGAGGGGAGGTGAGCGAACGCACGGTGAAGGAGCAGTTGCTCTATGAAGTGCATGATCCCAGCGCCTATCTGACGCCGGATGTGACGGCCGATTTCAGTCAGGTGACGCTGGAGCCGGCTGGGGATCAACGGGTGCGAATCAGCGGGGCAAGCGGTAGCAAGCGACCGGATCATCTGAAGGTGACGGTCGCGTTCGATGGCGGATTTCTCGCGGAAGCCGGTGTTTCCTATGCAGGTCCGGGTGCAGGTCGGCGCGCGATGCTCGCACGAGACATTCTGGAAGAGCGCATGACCCGGTTGCATGGCAGCGATGTGCCTCTTCGGCTCGATCTGATCGGGCAGAGCTCGCTTCACGCCACCGCAAGTGACGCTGTCACCGCAGGTGACGCGGTCACTGCGGGTGACACGGTCACTGCGGGAGGAACGGGCGTGGCATTGCCGATCGACGAGCTTTTTGATGTCCGGGTGCGCGCAGCGCTTCGGTCCGATCGTCGCGATACGGCCGAGCTGTTGCTTTGGGAAGTGGAGTCGCTGCTTTGCTGCGGTCCGGCCGGTGGAGGTGGTTTTCGCGGACAGATCACGCCAAGTGTCGTGACCCACAGTACCTACATTGAACGTGATCGCATTCAGCCCACTCTGCGTCTGGTCGAAACATGAAGAGAACGGTCCCTCTTCACGAAATCGCTCATGCCCGAGCCGGCGACAAGGGCAACCGCTCCAATGTCAGTCTTTTTGCCTTTGATGCTGCCGACTATCCCGTGATCAAGGCGCAGATCACGGCCGAAAGGCTGAAGGCGGCGTTTCCAGAACTGTTGAAAGGCCACGTCGAACGGTTTGAGCTCGACCATCTCCACGGCATGAACTTCGTCATGGATCAGGCCTTGGAAGGCGGGGTGAACCTGTCGCTCAATCTCGACGCTCACGGTAAGTCCTGGAGTTTTCTCATTCTCGGCCTCACCGTCGAGATCGATCGGGACTGATCGAAAGCAAGCCCCGCTCTCCTCACCGAATGAGAAGAGCGGGGGCTCGGTCTATCTAACGGACAAGTCGGATCAGCGCTGACGCGCCTTGGTCTCCTGGGTGTCCATCCAGGTCGCCATCCGGACGAACATGTCCAGATACTGACGACCGGCAGCATCCAGTGTCTTGTTCTGCTTGATCTGCTGCGCCCAGTCTCGGCAGAGACGAGTGAAGCCCTGTCCGATATGACCGCCAGCGGCCATGCCGACCATCGAGGCATGCTTGATCATCTCGGGGCTCATGCGCTTGGTCTTGACCGCGCGTGGTGCGGTGCTGGCCTTGTTCACCGACCGGCGGGTGCTTGTCTTCCTGGCCGCCGCTTTCACGGTGCGCTTGGCCGTGGTCTTGGCTGCCGTGGTCTTTTTGGCGGCTGCTTTGACGGGACGCTTGGCGGCTGTCCTGGTCTTGGCGGCGGTGGCCTTCTTGGGAGCAGCCTTCTTCGCTGCGGCCTTCACGGTGCGCTTGGCCGTGGTCTTGGCTGCCGTGGTCTTTTTGGCGCTTGCTTTGACGGGACGCTTAGCGGCTGTCCTGGTCTTGGCGGCGGCGGCCTTCTTGGGAGCAGCTTTCTTCGCTGCGGCCTTCACTGTGCGCTTGGCCGTGGTCTTGGCTGCCGTGGTCTTCTTCGTGTCGGCTTTCTTCGCGGTAGCTTTAGCGGCGGCTTTCGCCTTGCCGGCGCGTTTCTTCGGGGTAGTAATCGGTTTCTTTTTAGCGGGTGTTCCAGCCCAAGGCGGCGTCGCGCCATTCACCTTGGATCCTACCTGGGTGGCAACTGCCATCAACAATCTCCGAAACGGTTTTCATCAATGTCTTCTTTCCCGAAAAAGTTGAATTTTTTATTAACGAAGTTGCAATTTCTGCAAAAACAGACGTCTCGAAGCGTTATTTGACGCTTAAATGGCAATCCGAGCGGTAAAATGGACGGAAGCGAACCAAGGAAGGGTCGTTTCAGACGGTCGGTCGCCGTGGGTGTGCGAGGAGCCAGACGATCACTTCTTCGGCTGCTTTATCGGGGGGGAAAACCGGATAGAACACATGATCGATCATGCCCTCGGTGACGATCAGCGTGAGACGCCTGATCATTCTTGATCCATCGACCTTGAATGTCGGCAGGTTGAGGCTCTCGGCGAACCGGTGTTCGGCATCACTCAGGAGAGGGAAGGGCAGGCTCAGCCGTCCGGTAATTTCTGTTTGATCCTCAGGCGTTTGAGTACTGATGCCGACGACATCCGCATGCAGGGCGCGGATATCGTCATGCTGATCGCGAAAGGCTAGGGACTGCGGTGTGCAGCCGCGAGCGCCCGGGATGTCGTTCCAGCCCTCAGGCAAGGGGACGTCGGGCCTGCCGGCGCGGGGAAAACAATAGACGACCGTGCGGCCTGCGCGCGTAGCGAGATCGAGCGTTCCGCCTGCTGTCGACGGCAGGGCGATGGCATGCAGCGGCCGGCCGGACAGATGATCACATGCGCCGTCATCTTCGGGGCGGGGCAGGTCTGGAGGCAGCCTTGTGGGATCGTGCGGCTCGGTCATGACTCAGGGTAGGGCTTGTTCGATGGCGCTGATGATCTCGGCCCCCGCAGGCTCCACTTTCGACGGCCAGGCACCAACCAGCCGACCATTGGGATCGATCAGATATTTGTGAAAATTCCAGCGTGGCAGGCTATCCGCGCCGAGAGTTTCGGTGACATGGTGAAAGAACGGATGGGCATCTTCGCCCTTCACCGCCTGCTTTTCCGTGAGCGGAAAGTCGAGGTTGAAATTCACCTCGCAGAAATGCTTGATCTCCTCCTCCTTGCCCGGTTCCTGCTGCCCGAAATCGTTGGAGGGCACACCGAGCACGACGAGGCCGCGGTCGCGGTAACGATCGTAGACCGTTTGAAGACCATCATACTGATAGGTGAAACCACAAAGGGAGGCGGTGTTCACCACCAGGACGGCCGAGCCTGCGAAATCTTCGAGCGGCAGCGGATCACCGTCGATCGAGGTAAAGGTGATGTCATGCGCCGATGGTATACCCTGCGCTGGCGGCGCGTCGAGCTTCGACGAAGAAGCCGCGTGTGACCTCTCGGGATTTTGCACCCAAAGAGCGGCGGCAAGGGCTGCGACCAGGGCGAAGGCTCGTGTCATTGTAAGCACTCCGATCTTCCAAGAACCGGCATCATATCGCCCATTGTCCAGGGGTAACAGAAGAAATCTGCCGACCTTGACGTGCTGCGTATCGGGGGCTGGTGCAGCCAGTTCTTGTGGCGAAGGCCTGCTCCTTGCTAGGAGAGAGCTGATCAACCGAAACCGAGGGCATGATGCTTTACGCAACCCTGGCGGTGCTACTGCTTTTGATGGCATCGGCGTTCACCTCAGGCACTGAAACAGCGATGACTGGCGCGTCGCGCGCGAGAATTCATCAGATGGCGGGCGAGGGCAGCCGCGAGGCACGCCTCGCCAAGCGACTTTTGGCGAACAAGGAAAGCCTGATCGGCTCGCTGCTGCTCGGCAACAACCTGTTCAACGTGCTGGCAACGGCGATCGCCGCCGATGTCCTCATCAAACTCTTCGGCGACGCGGGCATCGCCTATGCTACGCTGATCATGACCGTGCTCGTGGTGGTGTTCGCGGAGGTGCTGCCGAAAACTTATGCCATCAGAAATCCGGAACGTATGGCGCTTGCGGTGGCGCCGCTCGCCAATCTCCTGGTGCTGGTGCTCTCACCCGTGACCCAGGCGGTGCAGTGGCTGATCAACGGCGCCTTTCGCCTTGTGGGGGTAGGGGCGCAGTCAGACCTCTATTCGTCCTCCTTCGAGGCCCTTCGCGGCACTATCGACATGCATGCCGAGCAGGGCACCATGACCAAGCAGGATCGCGACATGCTCGGCGGCATTCTCGATCTTGCCGACGTCGAGGTGCGCGCCGTGATGACCCATCGAGGTTCGATGGAAACCATCGATGCCTCGCAGCCGCTGATCCAGGTCCTGGAGCAGGTGGTGGCCAGCCCCTATTCGCGCTTTCCCGTTTGGCGCGGCGAGCCGGAGAGCATCGTCGGCGTGCTGCATGCGAATGACTTGCTGACCGCGGTGCAAAAACACGGCGCCGAGCTCGAAGGCCTGAAGCTCGACGACCTCTACCAGCGCCCCTGGTTCGTGCCTGATACGACGCCGCTCAAGCGCCAGCTCATCGCCTTTCGCCAGCGCCGTCAGCATCTGGCCATGGTGGTCGACGAATATGGCGATCTCGAGGGGCTGGTGACGCTTGAAGACGTGATCGAGGAGATCGTCGGCGAGATCGCCGATGAGACCGACATCGAGCAGGAAGGCATCCTGCCGCAGTCGGACGGCTCCTACCTGGTGAGTGGCTGGATCACCATGCGCGATCTGAACCGGGCGCTAGGCTGGAAACTGCCGGACGAGGAAGCGGCGACTATTGCAGGCCTGGTCATTCACGGCGCCCAACGTATTCCCGAAGTCGGCCAGAGCTTCGCCTTCCACAGCTTTCGTTTTGTCGTACTTCGCCGCCAGAAGAACCAGATAGTGCTTCTGAAGGTCGTGCCCCCCGGCGCCGATCCCGAGGCCGGGATGGGCGAGACGAAGGTAGAGCGGGCTTGATAACCAGCGGTTTCTTCGACGAGACGAGATCAAAGAGCCGATCGGGCGTATGGAAGATGACACCATGATGCGGGTGAGCCGGGAGCTGGCTGTTTGAAGCCTGGGCGGTTGGAGCGGATCAACCGTGTTCCGGCGCGTTTGCCGGATGTGATCGAGAAGACCGATGATGAAGGATGGGGCCGAGACAGGCGTCCGGTGATCTATGTCAGTCACAATGACGCCACAGCCTAGGGCAAAACTAGCCCATCGAGAGCATGGCACCAGTATGCCGAGCCACAAGTAACCGCCGTCGGGCGTCCCGACTTGACGCGAGGGCTTTTGCACGCGATCTGTACGTGGCAGTGCAAAACCCGGCTAAGCCCCTGGCTTGGAGTTAAAAAAATCCTCGACTTCGAAAAACCGATCAGCGAGCTGGAAGGTAAGGTCAAAGAGCTCCAGCATCTGGCTAAGGGTAGTGATATCGATCTTGGGGACGAGATCGATAGGCTGGAGGAGCGAGCGGACAAGCTGCTCAGGCAGACCTATGCCAAGCTTTCACCCTGGCAGAAGACCCAGGTCGCGCGCCATCCTGAGCGGCCGCATTTTCGGCATTATATCGAGGCGCTGTTCGAGGACTTCACGCCGCTTGCCGGCGATCGGACCTTTGGCGACGACAAGGCGATTCTTGGCGGGCCGGCGCGGTTTCGTGGGCGCTCCGTCGTCGTGATCGGCCATGAGAAGGGGGACGATACCGAGGGGCGGGTTCGGCATAATTTCGGGATGGCGAACCCCGAGGGATATCGAAAAGCCGTGCGCCTGATGCAGCTTGCCGAACGCTTCAAGCTGCCGGTGATCACGCTGATCGATACGCCGGGGGCGTATCCCGGACTTGGCGCGGAGGAGCGGGGGCAGGCAGAGGCGATCGCGCGGTCGATCGAGGCTTGTCTGCAGCTGACCGTGCCGGTGGTCGGCGTGGTGATCGGCGAGGGCGGATCTGGCGGGGCGATTGCGCTCGCGACGGCGGATCACGTCCTGATGCTCGAACATGCCGTTTATTCGGTGATCTCGCCTGAGGGCTGTGCTGCGATCCTCTGGCGCAACGGTGAGGAGGCCCCGGCCGCCGCCGAAGCCATGCGCCTCACCGCCCAGGATCTCCAGGGGTTCGGCGTGGTCGATCGGATCATCGAGGAACCGGTCGGCGGCGCCCATCGCACCCCGGATGATGCGATCGCCGCCGTAGGCGATGCCATCGACAACGCCCTTACGCCGCTGCTCGCCCTGAGCGGCCCCGAAATCCGCCGCCACCGCCGTCAGAAATTCCTGGAAATGGGCAAGACCCAAGCCGCCTAGGCAGCACGGCTGCGCCGATGACTTGCCTGTATCCGCTGGTGCGACGCAGGTGCCAGGCTTCCGCAGGCCGCCCAGCCTGCAAAGTCAAGGCTGTCTGACCCTGCCGATCTGTTTGAAGCTTGGCGGGGTCACGTGTAGGATCAAGGCCCTGCCTTGGGGAGGGATTTGGTGATGGTGGAGAGTGCTGCGTTGCTCGAGGGGCTTCAGGCGTCCATGCCGATCTCGCTTGGAAGCTATGCGCCGTTCGAGCTTCCGACCGGTCTGGTGATCGTCGATGAGGTCAATGGATTTTGTTCCGTGGGCGGCGGCAATCTTGCGCCACCGGCGCCGGATGATCAGGTGGCGAAGATGGTCGATGAGACCGACAGGCTGGCGCGCCGCTTCGCCGAGGCGAAGGCACCGATTCTCGCTTTTCTCGACACCCATGAACCGGGTAAGCCCGAGCCGCCTTATCCGTCCCATTGCGAGCGCGGCAGCGGGGAGGAGAACTTGGTGCCGGAGCTGGCCTGGCTTGAGGAATGTGGGACGGCGACCCTCATGCGCAAGGACTGCATCAACGGTTTTGTCGGCGGCATCGAGGCGACCCATGGCGGCAGTTGCCAGGGGCAAAGCCACAACAAGGTGGTCGACTGGGTCAACAGGCATCGGCTGTCGGCGGTTTTGACCGTCGGGATTTGTACGGATATCTGCGTCATGGATTTCGTGCTGACGTTGCTGTCCGCGAGAAATCACGGGCTGATGCCGAAGCTGGAGGACATCGTGGTCTATGAGCCTGCGACCGCCACCTATGATCTGCCACTGGCTGTCGCCGAAGAGTTGGGATTGCCTCCGGCGGCGGCCCATCCAAAGGCCGAAACCCACCATATGGGCCTCTATTTCATGGCGTCCCGTGGGGCGATCCTCGCCTCGGAGCTGGCTTGAGCGGCATCCCGCCGTCCGCGATTTTCGATCGCCGTCTGCTCCGAAGGCGCCGCGACCGCATGGCGATGCGGTTCGCTGACTTTGACTTTCTTGTCAACGAGATGACGGAGCGCGTCGTCGAGCGCCTTTCCGACGTCCGTCGCAGCTTCGGGACAACCCTCGTGCTCGGCTGTCATACAGGCCAAGTGGCGGCGCGCCTTCCCAAGGCCCAGGTCGGAGACGTAATCCAGGCCGACCTGTCACCGTCGATGGTCGAACAAGTCAACGATGTGCGCGTCGCACTCGATGAAGAAAAGCTTCCGTTTGGGTTCGATTGTTTCGATCTGGTGATCGCGGTGGGCAATCTGCATTGGGTGAACGATCTGCCTGGCACCCTCATCCAGATCCGTTATGCGCTGAAACCGGACGGCCTGCTGCTGGCGGCCATGCCGGGGGGGCGGACGCTGCATGAGCTTCGAACCTGCCTCGCGGATGCTCAGACTCAAGTAACCCCGGGAGCGGCTGCCCCCCGCGTGGCGCCGTTTATTGATGTGCCGGATGCGGGGGATTTGTTGCGGCGGACGGGGTATGCGCTGCCGGTTGCGGATATCGATACGCTGAACGTGACCTACGGCCATCCGCTGAAGCTGCTGAAGGATCTTCGCGGTATGGCGGAGACCAATATGCTCCTGGAAAGCGCTGGAATCCCGTTACGCCGCAGCACGTTGCTGCAGGCTTGCCGGCTTTACCAGGAGCGTCATGCGGATGCACAGGGGCGCGTCGCCGCGACTTTCCAGCTCCTGATGCTCGCTGCCTGGAGTCCGGGGCCGGGTCAGCCGCAGCCGCTGAAGCGTGGGAGCGGTAAGGCGAGCCTTGCCGAGGTGTTGGGAGAATAGGGGCCGAGCGCCTAAGCTTTCGTCCAATAGTCGACGACCGTGACCCGCTCGATCCACGCTCTGGCCCAGTTGGCGAAGGCGACGTGGTCGGTGTGAGGTAGATAAGCATCCCGTGCTTCGTCCGAGGAAAACGTCAGCGTGAAGCAGTGGGTGAGGCCCTGGTTTTTCCCCTCGGGGCTGTTGTTCACACCCCATTCGAAATCAGTGATGCCCGGTATCAGGCCGCGTAGTTCGGCGAACCGCCGAGCGATCTCAGTGATTTCGGCGTCGGCCGTGCCGACTTTGAAGCCGAACAGGACGACGTGGCGCAGTTGTGTGGTGGTGGTCATGAGGCGTTCTCATTCTTGACGTTTTGAGGAAAGTCGGCAGCAACACAGAAGACCGCATAGCTTCAACGAAGAATGGGGTCGCGGCGAGAGCCGAAGATGCTCCCTTAATGTAGCAACCATTACAGCTCCACATCGATTTCCACACTATTGAAGATGTCGGAAAGGGCATGCACGTCATCATGGAAAGTGCCTGTGCGCGTGCTGCCGTAGCTGTCTAATGGGAGTGCATTCAGATGCGTATACACCAGAGCTTAGCCCGGCTGAATTCTCGGTTCTTCAAGATTTGGCCGGTGGCCTGCGCATTGACGTTCGGCTCGCTCGTTATCACCTCCGGTCTCAGCGAGGGGACGCCGGCAGTTGCAGATGGCTTCCAGCAGAGTGCCCATGAGTTGGCTGGGAGCCAGGATGTCGATCTGCCGGTGGTTGGCGAAGATGAGACTTCCATTGACGCTACCATGCTGTCCGAACAGAGCTCTTTTCTCTTGCCGAGCGAAGTTATGGATCCGATCGTGGTTCGACGTCAGATCCAAGAAACTCTGATCTCTCTCGGTGGCTTTGATTCAACAGTGGACGGTAACTTCGGACCTCGGACCGAAAGAGCTATTCGTGCCTTTCAAGAGAGCCTGGGTGTCCCGCGAACCGGCCAATTGTCGGATTGGCAAGTGATCGAGCTGTTCAAGCGAGCAGCATCATTGCATCAGGAATTCGGGCTCAGGCAACTGATCGACAACTCGGCCGGCTAAAGCCTCGCCTATCCGAGCCGCGTCCTACCGTGGAACGATCACACCGGTCGCGGTTACAGAACGCTATCTAGCGATTCCGGGGCCGAAAACCTGCAAGTCATCGAGGCTGATAGTCGGGACTTCCGCACACCAAAGATTTGCGGAAACCTGGTTCGTCGCTTCCGGCAGGGTCGCCGAAGAACTATTCTATAGTATGGGGCGGCGAACCGGAAATCGATCGATCGTCGCTTATCTCACCTATCCCGAGTCAGAACGCGAATTCTGGGATCCGTTCACGGTCTTCTTGTATAATTCTTTCCAATTGACGAGTACCAGTTAGAGAGCAGGTTCATGCTCCGAGTTTGGTTCTTGGCGGCTCCAAATACGTTTGACTGGCCTGCTCTTCGGCAGAAATCCAAGCATTGCGAAATCAAGCCCTAATCACGCATTCTAACACATTTGTGAAGTGTAATAATTGTCACAGCTGGTGACAGCGCATTACGGCAAAATTAGTGTGGGTTGGCGAGGGAGGATCCCCCCTTCTCGTCAACCCACCACAGTCAATCCCGATCGTCATTGAGATCACAAAAATCCGCAGCCATGACATCAACCATATGGCCGCGTCGGTCCGCCGCGGATGGAGATTGACTTGGATGGGATCGGGCTGATCGGGAGCCATGAGAAGGCTTTAGCCGTGCGTTACAAATAGTCCCTGAGGAACGCCACCAGCGGCACATCAGCATCCGGCATCTTGAACTTCGCCAAGCCTGCCGTGCCGACCCACTTCAGTGTCTGCCCTTCCCGCGGCCGCGGGATGCCGTCCCAGACGCGGCAGACATAGAGCGGCATCAGAAGGTGGAAGGTTTCGTAGCTGTGGGATGCGAAGGTGAGCGGGGCAAGGCAGGAAGAGACGATGTCGAGGCCCAGCTCTTCCTTCAGCTCGCGGATCAGGCAGGCCTCCGGCGTCTCACCAGCCTCAACCTTGCCGCCCGGAAACTCCCAAAGCCCAGCCATGGCTTTGCCTTCGGGACGTTTGGCCAAGAGGATGCGATGATCCGGGTCGATCAACGCACAAGCGGCGACCAGAACAACGTTGATGTCGCACGGCGACCTCGTCGACTTGCCTCCGTCTGTCTCCAAAGCCCCGGCCTTCACCAACCGGGTTCCGGTGCCGACGCTGCTGCTGGCGTTCTGAAAGTCAATGAGGTGGCCATGCCGCCCGTGCCATCACGACCTGTAGTCCGCGTTGATGGAGATGTAGTCGTGGGTGAGGTCGGAGGTCCAGACGGTGGCTTTGCCCTCATCAGGGCCGACCGTGATGGTGATGTCGATTTCCTGGCCTTTGAGGTGTTCGGCGATCGGTTGTTCATCGAGGCCTGGGAGGCGGGCGCCGTTTTCGGCGACCAGGAGGCCACCGACGCGGATGCCGAGATGGGTGAGTTCGATAGGCTCATAGGCCTTGCCGACGGCGGCGACGATGCGACCCCAATTCGCGTCCTCACCGGCGATGGCGGTTTTGACCAGCGGCGAGTTCGCCACCGAAAGTCCGATGATGCGCGCAGACGCATCGCTGACGGCGCCTTCGACGGCGATCTGGATGAACTTGGAGAGGCCCTCGCCGTCGCGCACCACCTGCTTGGCGAGATCGATAGCGACGGCGGTCAGCGTTTTCTTGAAGGCGTCCAGCAACTGGTCGTCGGCATCGGTCGGTGCGGGGTGGTTTGCCTGGCCGGTCGCGAACAGCAGCAGCATGTCCGAGGTGGAGGTGTCGCTGTCGACGGTAATTTTTCGGAATGCCTGTTCGTTGGCGTCCTCGACGAGCTTCTGCAGGACGGGAGGGGCAAGGCCTGCGTCGGTCGTGATGAAGGCGAGCATGGTGGCCATGTCCGGCTGGATCATGCCGGAGCCTTTGGCGATGCCCGTGATGGTGACCTCTCGTCCGCCGATGGTGGTTTTCGCCGAGCATGCCTTGGCGAAGGTGTCGGTGGTGCGGATCGCCTCGGCAGCGGCTTCCCAGCCTTCCGGTGACAGGCGGCTATGCAAGTCGGGGAGGGTCTGGACGATCTTCTCGACAGGGAGCGGCTCGCCAATGACGCCGGTGGAAGCAACGAAGATATCTTCGGGCTCGGAGCCGAGCAGGCCGGCTGCCGCAGTCGCCTCCATGCGGACCACGGCATCGCCGTGGGCGCCGTTCAGCACATTGGCGTTTCCGGCATTAATCACCAGGGCACGCGCCGTGCCGCGCTCCATGATTTGCCGGCACCAGACGACGGGGTGCCCAGGCACATGTGAGCGGGTGAAGACACCGCCGACCGTGGTGCCCGGCGCGAACGCCATCAGTGCGAGATCCGGCCGTCCGGCATAGCGAATGCCCGATGCACCGGCGGCAAGCTCAACGCCTGCTACCGGCGCGATCGTCGGAAACGACGCCGGCGCCAGCGGCGAGCGCTTGACGCTCATGCCACCGGCACCAAAGTCAAGGCAGCGGCGCCTCGCCGCTCAGCTGCCATTCTTGGGCTTTTCCTCTTCGGCTGCATCTTCCTTCACGACCATCGGTGAGCCATCCATGTTGAAACGCTCGATCTCGACGCCTTCCCTGAGATCCTCGACCAGAGCGGTGACGATGTCGCGAGCGAGTTCCTGGCGGATCTGTGGTTCGGTCTCCTCGAAGCTTGGATCGATCTTGCGCTTGTCTTCAACCCTGATGACGTGAAAGCCAAACTGCGTCTTGACCGGCTCGGATGAGGTGCTGCCGATCTCCATGCCGAAGGCGGCGTCACCGAACTCCGGCACCATCTGACCCATTTTGAAATAGCCGAGATCGCCGCCCTGAGGGCCGCTGGGGCCGGTGGATTTTTCCTTGGCGAGCTCTTCGAAGTCAGCACCACCTTCCAGCTCCGAGATCACGGCTTTGGCGTCGTCTT
Organism: Geminicoccaceae bacterium; assembly: GCA_051010395.1. GTDB lineage: Bacteria > Pseudomonadota > Alphaproteobacteria > Geminicoccales > Geminicoccaceae > JANQPX01. The sequence goes on from JBPCVQ010000203.1 coordinate 25,908, forward strand.
CGGAGGCGAGAAGAATGTGGCGCGCATGAACTTCTTCAAAAGAGAAGCCTTCGCCCTTCTTCATCTCTTCGTATCGTGCCTTCACGGCATCGTCGCTACTGCCCTCTTCGACCTTTTTCCGGAGCATGGCATCGCGCAGCACGGCAGCGCGCGCTTGGGCAAGGGCCGGCTGCACATCGGGGTCATCGGCGATATCGGACTTTGCCGCTTCCACCTCCAGGAGCTTGAAGTCGATCACCCGGTCGAGCAGCATAGGATAGATCTGCTCGATGGGGGCCTGGCGCATCTGGTCAGGCAGTGTGCGCATCACGGCCTCGACTTCGCTTCTCAGAACTTCGGTGCCGTTGACGGTCGCCACGATGGGATTTTCAGTGGCTGCCTGATCCTGGGCCAGCGCCGCCGAGCAGAACGCCAGCAGCCCGCAGGCGGCGCTTAAAGATTTGGCCAACATGAGGTGAACTCCTAGGGGTCATTGAATAAGGGGGCATAGAAAACATAAAGCGGCTATTGCCACAAGCATGCGCCCGTTGACGATCGAGGTGTCAACTAGGCCCGCATTGATCAGGCATTTAGTCGGTATGCGGCCTGAAGCAAGGCCGAAGACCGCAGGAAAGCGGGGATCACCCTGGTGCCTGCGTTGACACCTCCCATCAAACTGCCTATCTGACAGTTTGCAAAAATGCGTCTTCTTTCCCCTATTTGGAGGGCCATGCGTCCATGATCGGCGCCCTCGCCAAGCGGTTGTTCGGTTCGGCCAATGACCGCTTCGTCAAGTCACTGCGCACACGTGTCGATGCGATAACTGCGCTCGAGCCTGCGCTCGAGGCTCTTTCGGATGACGAGCTCAAGGCTCGAACCGACTGGCTGCGCGGCCGCATCGAAGAGGGCGAGTCCCTGGACGATGTGCTGAACGATGCGTTCGCCACCATACGTGAGGCGGCCAAGCGCACCATCGGCCAACGCCCTTTCGATACGCAGCTGATCGGCGGCCTGGTGCTGCATCAGGGGAAGATCGCCGAGATGAAGACCGGCGAGGGCAAAACACTGGCTGCGACCCTTGCGGTCTATTTGAACGCGATCGAAGGCAAGGGTGTCCATGTGGTCACGGTCAACGACTATCTGGCGCGTCGCGACAGCGCCTGGATGGGCGAGATCTACCAGTTCCTTGGCCTCACCACCGGCTGTATCATTCCCAACCTCTCCGAGCCCGAGAGGAAGGCCGCTTACGCCGCGGATATCACTTACGGCACCAACAACGAGTTCGGTTTCGACTATCTCCGCGACAACATGAAGTTCGAAGCCGAGCGCATGGTGCAGCGCGACTTCAATTTCGCGATCGTGGATGAGGTCGACAGCATCCTGATCGATGAGGCGAGAACCCCGCTGATCATCTCCGGTCCGGCCGAGACCAGCTCTGATCTCTACACGGCAATCGATGCCTATATCCCGAGGCTGGAGCCCGAGGATTACGAGAAGGACGAGAAGCAGCGCGCCGTTTCCTTGAGCGAGGCCGGCGGCGAGAAGGTGCAGGTGTGGCTCGAAGAAAGCGGCATGCTGAAGCACCCGGAACTCTACGACATCGCCAATGTGACGCTGGTGCATCACATCAACCAGGCGCTGCGTGCGCATGTGCTGTTCACGCGCGACGTCGACTATCTCGTCAAGAACGACAAGGTGGTGATCGTCGACGAGTTCACGGGACGCATGATGGAAGGCCGGCGCTACTCCGATGGTCTGCATCAGGCTCTGGAGGCCAAGGAGAAGGTCACCATCCAGCCGGAGAACCAGACGCTCGCCTCGATTACCTTCCAGAACTATTTCCGCCTTTATCCCAAGCTCGCCGGCATGACCGGCACGGCGGCGACCGAAGCGTCCGAGTTCTCCGAGATCTACAGCCTCGACGTGGTCGAAATGCCGACGCATCAGACCATGATCCGGCTGGATGAGGATGATGAGGTCTATCGGACCGCGCCTGAGAAGGACAAGGCGATCGTCAATGCGATCGCGGAAGCCCATGAGAAAGGCCAGCCTGTCCTGGTGGGCACGGTCAGCATCGAAAAGTCCGAGCATCTCGCCGAGCTTTTGAAGAAGCGGAAGGTGCCGCATCAGGTGCTGAACGCACGCTATCATGAGCAGGAAGCCTATATCGTCGCCCAGGCGGGGCGCCTCGGTTCGGTCACCATCGCCACCAACATGGCGGGCCGCGGCACCGACATTCAGCTTGGTGGTAATGCCGACATGCGTATCGAGCAGGAGCTCGGCGAGATTGCCGACGCGGCAAAGCGGATTGAAGAGGGGCAGCGTATCGAGCAGGAAGTCGCAGCCGAGAAGACCAAGGTTCTTGAGGCGGGCGGGCTTTACGTGCTTGGCACCGAACGTCACGAATCGCGCCGGGTCGACAATCAGCTGCGCGGCCGTTCAGGCCGTCAGGGCGATCCGGGGCGGTCCAAGTTTTTCCTGTCGCTCGAAGACGATCTCATGCGCATCTTCGGGTCCGAGCGCATGGAC
>JBPCVQ010000204.1:0-7056 GCA_051010395.1 Geminicoccaceae bacterium
CGTCACTTCCGCAACATCAAAAACCTACTCATGGGATGGACCGGCTCATTGGTGGAAGTGCGAATGCGGCAACGCTGAAAAGCGATTGCCCAATGTTCACGCTGCGGTCTGCGCGCAGTGCAAAAGGCAAATGCGGCCAGCTGCATGACCCGCGCCATCTTCGCCGCCCTGACCAACTAAAAACCCTTGGAGAGCGACCATGAAAGCAATGCAAATCCTAGCCCTGAGCGCCGTTATTTTCCTGCCAGCCATCGATGTGAGTGCAGCCGACTATGACCCAGCCCCAGCCCAAGAGCTCGTCAGAGGAAAAGCCAACGCCGGCCTGCGATCCAGCATCCGAAACGGAACAACCTGCTACGAAGTCGGGCCGTTTCGCGCGTGTGATGGCCCTCCTGAGCCGTTCGGAAGCTATGCGCAAGATCGCGGCGCTGGATTGGATGGAGGTCGTGGGGATGTTGTCGGGGGCGGTGATCCTGGCAATAATGGGCGTGGGGGCTCTCCTAGTGGCAGCCCCAGCAATTCTGGTAGTGATCCCGGTGGCGGTCCCGGTGGCGATCGTGATCCTTCTGGGGGTTCTCCTGGCCAAGGGCGTGGTGCGGAGTGCCGGCGATGAGTGATTGGCTGTCCTACAGTGGCGCCATAGTGCCCGCTCGCAAAAATCGGTGCAGCAGTCGCAGCGTCGGCCGCAATGGCCGGTTCAGGATCGATCCACCCCCATCGCCGATTGCCCAAATCGAAGATGATTGCGTGCGACGATTCATTCGTGGCGAGCTGGACCCATCGTCCTTCATCGGAACGGAAATAGGCTCCATCATGGAGATGCCGAAGGGCAACCATCCAGAGCGGGGTCTGACATGCAAGTGCGAGTGATCGGGATCACCCTCGGCCTCATGCTGGGCTGGGTGACGCCGTGCGGGGCGATAGAATGGCATCCGATCCCGCCGGCTGCTCAGTATTGCGATACGGTCGAAAACCTTGAGGCCAAGCTGTCTTCCAGACACGGCGAGCGCCTGATCGTCATGGGCACCGAGCGCAGCAAGGGCCAATACCGGCTCTACTACTCCGAGCGCTCGGGCTCGTGGACCATGGCCTGGGTCGACATGGACGGTCGAGCCTGCGTGAGGCTGATCGGGCGGCACCGGGTCGCGCTCTTTGGAGTTGGGACATGAAGGCTGTTATCGATGAACGAGCGCTGGACAAAGCCATCAGTCGTTACGATCTGCTTTGGCCCAACAATCCCATTCCTCACCACCGCGTTAAAGCAATCATCGAAGCCTATGAGGCGGCGCGCTGGCGGCCGATCGAGGAGGCGCCGCCTCATATGGTCTTTGCGCTGATCGGTTGGCCTCAGGGTGGTGTGTATCTTGGGGAATTCTCTTATTCGATCGGCTACTGGGTGCTCGTACGCCCAAATTGTCAGTCGCATGAGGGCGACTCGAACAAGCTGTACATCTCGCCCGGACGCTTGATCGAGCTTCAATCCATGTTCCGCACGATCGATCCGCCTAGTAGCTCCACATGATGGGCTTTTGTCTGGCCGGATCATCGTCGAGATGAACGAACCGTGCATTGTGCGGACCGCGTAGCTTGATGCCGATCCCCCGAACCTCGTAGGTCATGGCGTAGCGCACCAGATCCCAGGCGGACTCGCCGTTCACCTTGATGTCGACCGCTCTGCCTTTCGTGTGAACCCCTGAGCGACCGGTGGTCGAGATCTTCTCGTTGTAGTCCGGGCACCGGTAGCCGCTGGTCACGATCATTGGTAGATCATAGGCGCCGCGTAGGGCCTGCAGCCGGTCCATGAACTCAGACACCACCAGAAGTTTACCGCAGCAGGTGCAGCGCATCTCCTTGGGCTCGAAATAGATCCATCGCCATTCGGCCTCGGCTTCGGTGAAGTGGGTGTACATGACTTGCTGGGCTTCGATCATAGCGGCACTCGCGCAGGTTCGAACGGCTTGGGGGTTTCTGGATATGTCATCACGCACATGGGCCACTCACGGCCATACCTGCCCATCGCATAGCCGGCCTGGTAGCTGGTCGATGCCCACACGGTGGATACGTTATCGACCACCACCGAGGTCGTAAGTCCCGCCACGACCAGCAGGAAGCAGCTAGCCAGCCCATAGTGGAGAACGGCGCCCCACTTGCGAAGAGCCTCGATCCTCCTGTCCTCACGGTCCCATCGGGACTCGGACACGTCACGGCAGCCGGTGAGGCGGTGCTGTCTGCCGAGCTCGGTTTTCTAAAAGCTGGATGCGCCATTCCATCCGATCGGTGCGGCGCAGGCATTGCGTGAGGATCGCAGGGACATCGGAGTTCGCGCTCCAGGTACTGGCAACCTTCGCCCCGCCTGCGCCGCCGATCGGCCCTCCAACCATGGCCGCGACCAACATCCAAGCCGGGACACGGCTCCCATTCCCATTTCCGTTGCCGCCTTCGCTCATGCGGTGCGCTCATGATTGTTACAATCTACACCAGTATACTTGACTTTTTCGAAGTGAACAAATGTGGACACCATAAGCGCTGCGGTGTAGAAATAGCGGGTGGGAGTTGACGCTCCCACCCGCCCAACCAAGACCGTGAGGAGACACGATCATGGGAAAATTCATTGATATCACAGAGCAGCGGTTCGGGCGACTCATCGTCCTAGAACGCACAAAAAATCGCAGTATCCACCCATGCTGGGTATGTAGATGTGACTGTGGCAGCCAAACAGTGGTTTTTGGGCATCATCTTCGATCTGGAAACACTCAGAGCTGCGGATGCCTTAAACAAGAACGTCGAAATCAAGCAGTAACAAAACACGGAATGTCAAAAACTAAGATCTATTTGGTTTGGCAGAATATGCTGAGGCGGTGCAATGACCCAAGCAACGTAGCGTATTCATATTATGGTGCCCGTGGTATTTTTGTTTGCGAGAGGTGGAACAAGTTCGAAAATTTCATAGCTGACATGGGCGTGCCTGCCTCAGGCCTAACAATAGACCGGCGCAACAATGATGATGGCTACAATAAAGAAAACTGCCGTTGGGCAACGTGGAAGGAACAGGCTAACAATCGACGAAGTCCGCGTCGCAAATCTCGGTGGGAATGCGTAAATGGGTTGCATTGAATCGATCACGTCACAAAGGTGATTCCGACATTGTCGCCGGCAGCGCCGACCCGGCCTGTAGCGCTCGATGCCCATGTGCTGGCGGGCACCGAGTGGTTTCCCGTCATGATCATGTCGGTCAGGCCGCTGCACTGCACCACGTTGCCGCTCTGGCTCTCGTTCGGGAATACGAAGTTGCCGAGGATCTGCGGCCCCCGGTTGTCAGGACGCGGACCGGTGTCGCCATGCACGAAGCGCATGTTGGTCGTGGCGCCGTCCAGCCAGCAGGTATTTCCCTGGATGATCGTTCCCATGGGGGAGTTGGTGTCGGTGCCGGGAAAGCCGTGGTCCGAGTTGACGGTGCCATTGTCGAGCCGGATCATCGCCGACCGACCGCCGCCGTGGTGCAGGTATCCGTGGTTGCCCTGGATGATCCGAGCGCCTCCGGCACGAATGAAGAAGCAAGAATGCTCCTCGCCACCAATGTTCGCCGTCATCTCGTGCATGTTGCCGATGTAGGAGATCTTGGAGTAGGTCTCAGCCGGCACCAGGATCGTGTTGTCCTGCTTGTCGTGCCAAATCACATCGATCAGCGTGTTGCCCTCGAAATACCCCTCGCCGCCTCCGAAGAAGATATCGAACTGTCCGTTGGCAACGGCTTGGTTCAAGTTCTGTATGTGATTTCCAATGACCTTGACTTTTTTGTACAGAGACGCGCCTTGATCGCAAGTAAGCTTCACCACATCCGTGTTGGCAAGAAAACCGCCGCTGTTGATCGTGCCATCGTCCTCGGCGTGAACCCGGATGTCGTTGTTCTCGATCCAAACCCCGCTCTCGCCTCCATTGGCATAGCGAACATGCAGGGTGTAGGGGTTGAGTTTGACCGTGGCGTCCGGAGTACTCCAATGGTTCTTCTCGATCCAGACCTGGTTCCCGGGCTCCTGGGTCGCCATAACCTTGCAGCGGACGAACTTCATTTTCTCGACATAGAGCCGATCGATATCGGCCGAGGTGTCGCCGCCGAACCCCTGTTGGCTGAGGTCGTCCATGGTGGCGAAGCCGATCGGCCCAATCGCGCCGGTCGCGCCGCCCGTGTACTCGATCCTAAAGCCGCGGAGCTCCAGCTGCCGCATTCCGATAGCAGCGACGCCCAACCCGCCCGACGTGTTGCTTTCGAATTCGAGCGCGGGCTCGCCCCAGCCCTCGATGATCATTCCGTTGGTGCCGGCAGGAACGGATACGCGGCTGGTGAGCCGGTATGTGGCGCCGCTGTTCGGCAAAACCAGCTTGCCATTCTGTGCCGCGTTCAGGGCATTCTGAACCGCGGTGGTGTCATCGGTCACGCCGTCGCCAACGGCGAAGTCCTCGATGTTGACGGCTGGCCACGCGCCGGATCCCGGCGTCGACGTAACCCGTGCGACGCCGCTGCCCTGGTCGGTTACCTGGAGGTTCGACCCGCGGAAATCCAAAGCCGTGGCCGCCGCGACGACCTGCGATCCTTCGTCCTGGACCTCGATCGCGCCGCCATGTAGTGGCCCGTCGAGCGTGAGGTCGTCAGTTTCAACAACCCTATAGTCGCCCTGGAACAACCAACGGTCATTCTCGCGGTACAGGCGGTAGACCTGGCCAATGCCCCGGTTGCGCCGATACCCCAGATAGATCTGGTCCTCGATGCCAGTGTTGGCTGTGCCGTATCCGTTCTGATGCCGAAAGGTATTCGTCACCGCGACCACGAGAGAGGCGAATTGCAGCCCGCTCCGCACCCGAATGTCACAGAAGTGACCCGGCTCGAATCCGGCGAATTGAGCGCCGGTGGGGTCTGGCAAGGTGATTGTGATAGCCGCGAGATCGTTGTCGATATCCACCAAGCGCTTGTAGTCGCTCGCTTGGGACAGACCCCGATCGGCAGCGATGACGATCTTGGGAAGATTGCTCTGAAAAGCCTCCTGAAACAATGGGTTGCTTGCCATGACAAAGGTCGGCTTGCCCGTGCCCACATCGGCTCTACCGACAAAATTAAGCTGTGTCGTGTCCTGAAAGTCCAGCTCGACCGACTGGGCATTGAGTGTGCTCTCTATGATGCCCTGCCCGTTGATCGAGCGCATGTTGAGGGTAAGGCCGGTCTTGCCGTCGAACGTCCCTATGCCCGTGCCGACATTGGCGCCCAGATTGACCTCGCCACCGCCGCTCGTAGGCAGGTTGCCGACGTCGACACGGACGAGCTCCGTCCCGCCCGTGGTGCGCTGGCCGACCAAGGTCACGTCCGATGGCGTGGTGTCATTGGTCAGGCTGAGCGGCTGAAAGTTCTCCAGCTGCCCCGTACCTGCGCTAATCCGGCCGACCAGATCATTTTGGTTGGCCTGCTGGGCGCCCGGCGTGATCGGGATGGTCGCGACGCCCGTTGCTGCGTCGAACGTGCCGGTGACGGAATCAGTGAAGTTGATCGTGAGAGTGTCCTCGCCGATCGTGAGGCCTTGGATTTGAATCCTCAGCTTGGCCGTGGTCGCCTGAGCGGCGGAACCCTTGGCCCCGTCGGTGTAGATCGTCTCGTTGGGGTTCTGGTCTTCAAACGCCACGACTCGTTCTCCTACGCCTGCGGCAGTTGGTAGACCCGGACATAATCGATCTCGATCTCCATCGGCCACACAGTGGTCCCATCTGTTGGGCCCGGCCAATTGCTACCGATTTCTGGCGATATCAGGAAATAGAGATCATTATCTGTGATGAAATTGGGAACCCGGCGAACCTCGTTCCCGTCCAGAAACCAACGCATGTCTTGCGGCGTCCAAAGGAACCCGAGCGTATACCAGGCAAAGGTGCCATTGGGTGGGGTCACCCTGGTTAGGCCTGGCTGTCCGGGGCCATGGGAATTGAAGAAAAACTCGCCAGCTTCAGAAGGGTTCCCCGGATTGGAGCCAATAACCTCCAGCATGTCGATCTCAGGCGGATAGCTGCCGTCCTGCGCTAGAAGCCAGATCGCCAAATGGTGTCCAACAGAGCATGTCACGATCCGCATTCTGACTTCCCAGTAGCCATAACGCTGAGCGAAGATCCGTTCGCCTGAGATCATGCCGCCGAGATACGGGAACCCAGAATATTGTGGTTGAATGGCCGGCGGGGTCTCGACGCCGTAAAGCTTGAGTGTGCCATTCGAGGCATCATGCACAACCAGACCGTGATCTTTGATCGTCGGCCCACCGCTCCCCCTGTAGGTGGAATCGACCTTCAACGCTTGATCGTTGTTGCCCGCCAAATGGCGCACGTTGAACGTGTGCCAATACGACACCCAATTTGCGACTGGCGGCCCTGTTCCATTGTCGAGTTGAAGTGTTACGAATTCGTCAGCAAATGACAGCAGGGCGGGGTCCTTTCACGGCGGGGTCGATAGCGTTTCGAGCTCGGCGTCCGATGGGCGCTCGGCATAGATCGTCGTTAGATGATGCGAGCAGCGTGATTGATTGATCCCAGCGCGCGAACCGAGCTCGAAATTCTCTCCCTCATGGCCTGATCCTGGAGCCCCTCCAGTGACAGCGGTGGCGCCATCGAGCGATGCGGACCTACCAGAGGCATCTCGGCCATAGGACAAGCGAATTCTGGCTCCGGACACGGATGTGCCGATCGTGACCGGCGTGCCGCCATCATCCATGATCACGTCGAAGTTCTCATCCACGCGGATAATGTCCTCTGCCGTGGTGCTCGGCCCCATCAGCGTAATCGTATTGCCCACGCCCACGACTCTTGGGAGTGTTACATCAAGCAGCAATCCGAATTCAGACGCGATGACAACGCCCGTGTCGAGCACTTCAGCCGAGCGTGATTGCGCAGTGCCACTAGTCAAGATCGGCGTGGTCACGAATTCCGTGTCCGCCGCGTCCGCATGGCAAAGTAAAACCGTCTCGCTAGCTCCTGTAAATTGATGGTTTGCAGTTCCTGGGTTTGGCCTATCTGACAACACTATAGAAT
>JBPCVQ010000205.1:0-6899 GCA_051010395.1 Geminicoccaceae bacterium
TCTCGGCCGGTTCTTTCACCGACCCGGATCTCTGGCTCATCTTCGCTCCTTGAATGGCTACGATGATCCAGAAATCCTCTCTTATTCAACAACCAATTTCTGGCCCATAAGCGCTGACGCCGGACAGCGTAAACCTGACCGGAAGGGGCCACTCCACATATCCATCAGTCTGCAATCAGCGCCTAGAGCATGGGGCAATCTGGTCGTCCAGACCCCACAGTGAGTCAGTTTTTACCAGTGGTGTGCCCAATGGGCTGCAGAGTTGTGCCGTCTTGGATTGGTACGGAGGGTGGTTCTCACTTCTTGTCCTTTCCCTTTCCACCCCCCTTATCTTTGCCGCCATCTTTCCCTTTGCCACCATCTTTTCCTTTGCCACCGTCTTTCCCTTTGCCGCCATCTTTCCCTTTGCCACCGTCTTTCCCTTTGCTGCCATCTTTCCCTTTGCCGCCGTCTTTCCCTTTGTCGTCGCGACGATTATTTCCATTGCCACCACTGCTGGAGCCATTGTTGCTGTTGCCGACGCCCTCATCATCATTCTCAGGAGTTGCCTGGTTTTCGGGAGCAGCAACCCCACTATCATCGTCTGAAGAATCGCCGCGGCGAAGGCCAGCGACAATGAAATTAGACTCTGATCGCCGACGGATCTCCAACCTTGCAAGGTCGGTGGAGCCCACACGAGCCGATTGGCCAGCATCAAGCCGCACTTCAGAAATACCGTCCTTGGTTGCCACAGTTGCAGAGCCTTCAATCACATCGACTTCCGTGCCCAGAACACTGACCCTTACATTGAAGACTGAGCCTGGGGTCGAAAGAGAAAGCTCTGGCGTTTGAACCTGAAAGCGCTCTTTCAAAGACCGATTGATATGATAGCGAACGCTACCTCGAACATGCTCCAATTGCTGCCCGTCAACATCAGGTGGAATCCAAAAGCGTGATGTGTTTAATGCGGTGATGGCGCCTATGTCGGATCGTAGGAGCCCACCTTGACCTGGAATTTCCACATCACTACCGGCACGAATTCTGTCGTTGCCATTGGCGATTTGCCAGAATGGCGCTCCCTCGCGATGCACGCGAGCACCTTCGGATAATCCGTTCAGCCGCCAGTGGTCAATTGCAGCGGTGGAACCGTCATCCGCAATGAGACTGTTGGGGGCCATGAGTGCGAGGCCCAAAGCACAGAGAAAGGTCAATGTCGCGCGGTCGTTCCTTCTCAGGATCAAGACATTCATTGGCGTTCCCAAAATTTATTCATCAAGCCAAGGTTTAGTGGTAAGCGACAGCACAGTTAACGTGGTTGCTCGACTGATATTTTACAGCTTAGACAAGGAACTTCATAGACGTTGCGGATACCCTAGAGTTTCCTTTGGTTCAAGTGCTGCCCAGTCGAGGGCTGCGCGGGAAAAACCTAGTTTCCCCTCCTGGCACTCCATGGTCGCCAGCCTTGTGGCAGGAATGGGCTGGAAAGCCCGAACGCCGGGTGATTTTGCACTCTCGGGTCCAGTTTCCGGCGCATAGCCCGAATGACGTTGGTCCCTGAAGGCGGACCAGGGCGCTATTGATCTATGCAGCCTTTGCTATGGTGATGTCGATCCTTGCTTGAGCTGGCGTGCGGTAGCCGATGCTCGAATGGCGGCGTTGGTGGTTGTAGAAGATCTCGATGTACTCGAAGAGTGAGGCTTTGGCCTCACGGCGTGTGGTGAACCGGGTTCGATGCACGAGCTCGGTTTTAACCGAGCTGAAGAAGCTTTCCATGGGTGCATTGTCGAGGCAATTGCCCTTTCGGCTCATGGAAGCCTCGATGCGATGGAGCCTGAGGAGTTTGCGATAGTCGCCGCAGGCGTATTGCACGCCACGATCACTGTGATGGCTCAGTCCTTTTGGCGACTGGCGGCGCTGGATCGCCATGTTCAGCGCATCCTCCCCGTCTGCACGCGCCTCACGGCGAAGGTCGGACCCGTCATGCCGGATCTTCGGAGCTGTCAGCTCGGCGGCTGCAGCTTTCTACGTCGCGATCGCCGTCGCCGAACCCGCGGCCTCCAGCTCAAGTCGCCATGTCTTCAATTGCGTCGGCGTGATCCCGAGTTCCGCGGCAACACAGCTACACGTCGCGCCAGGCTCCGAAAGCCGAGCAACCGACTGCTCCTTATACTCAGGCGAAAAACCCCGCCTCGCTTGCTTACTCATCTCGTCCCTCCAGGTCGGTTTCGTTTCTACCGTCCTGGTCCGGGTTCAGGGAGCAACGTCAGGATATGAGCAGGCACTAGAACGTCACCCCGTGCAAGCAAGCGGGAGGTGCGGATGATACCGGCGGAGCGAAGGGTGAAACTGTGCGCATCGGGATCGACATCGACGACGACCTCGATCTTTCCGGACGGATGCTCGATGATCACGGTCGTGGGGTTGCCATCGGGTTTGTTGCCTATGCCTTCAGCGACGGTGCCCGGCGTCAGAACAGAGGACGCTAGGCATTGAGCGCCGGTTACGGCCATCGATGGGTGGCAATTCCAGGGCATGAAGTAGCGGGCCGCGATCGCGCCGCCATCCTGTGGCGCTGCTAGGATGGCGAATTTCGGAATGACCGATTTGGTGACATCACCCATGCTCATGCGCTGGCCAGCCTCGATGCGAATGATCTCGAAGCGCCTGTAGAAATCCTTGTTCTCGTCAAGTTCCTCCGCCGTCTCATAGCCGCTCAAGCCGAGATCGGCCGCTCTTGCGATGACGACGGGCATGGCGACATCCATGCAGGTGACCTCGATGCCGCCGATCTTCTCTCGCGCGTGGCCGGTCGGCAGCAGGGAGCCGGTGGAGGAGCCGACCACATCCATGAAGTTCAGCGCGATCGGCGCCGCCGTTCCCGGCACACCGGCGATCTCGACGTCGCCGTCATAGCGAAGCTTGCCGCCCGGCGTCTGCACCACGGCTTCGATCAAAGCACCGGTATTGACCGCATGAATGCGGACCACGGTCTCGGGATCATTCGCGACGATCAGGCCCATCTCTATCGCGGCCGGCCCCACGCCTGAGAGGATGTTGCCGCAGGTTGGCTTGAAGTCGACCAGGCGTTTGTTCACCGCGACCTGGGCGAAGAAGTAGTCGACATCCGCCCCCTGGTGTTCCGAAGGCGAGAGCATGGCGACCTTGGTGGTAACGGCGGAACCACCGCCGATGCCATCGATATTAAGAGGATGGCCGGCGCCAACGGCGGCCATCAGCACCTCGGTCAGCGTCTCCCGATCTGCTGGCAAATCCTCGCGTCTGAAGTAGGGGCCGCGGGATGTGCCCCCGCGCATGAACAGAAACGGAATGGGGGTCTGCATGAACTCAGAATCCGAATGGCCAGGGCAGCTCGACGAGCTCCTGCAGCAGGCCTGGCGGAAAATCGCGATTGAGGGCAAACGCGATGAACAGCACGGTACCAACCCCAGCGGCCGTGAGCAGGAGAGATCGCATGACGCTGGCCTGGGCGCGAAGGATGAGGAAGGCCAGGAAGAACAGGGTGAGCGCGATGACGAAGCCGAAGATTGATGTGAGCACCAAGAGGGAGATGAACCAGGCGAGCGTCGGCCAAAGACCTATGGGTGCTGCGGCATCCTCGCCGTGCTGCTCACCATCGTTGAAGAGAACGTCGGTTTCTGAACGCATGCGCATCTGCCAAAGCAGGATCAAGGCGCCGATCAGCGAGAAGCCGGCTACGGTCATCGGAAACACTTTATCGATGAACACCGAGATCGCGAGCGAGTCGATGAGCGCCATGGCCAGAAAGGCTGTAATGATCCCTGCGAACGCCATCGGCGCCGTCTTGCCGTGGGTGTTCAGGGTCGGCTCATTGGGCTGAAGCTCTTTGGACTGGCGTGCCCCCAACCATACCGAGGCGACGATGATGATGATCAGGATGATGGCCATCGGTGAAAAGATGTAAGCGAGACCGTCCTCCAGGCCGCGGTTGAACCGGGACATGGCAATCTGGGTCGCCTGATAGGTGTAGACCTCGGCCTGGCTCGCCAGCACGAAGCCGATGAGAAAGGCCGGGCGCGGCCACTCGAACCGGCGAAGGAAAATGCCGAGAAGGCCGATCGCAACCAGCGCGCTCAGATCCCAAAGCGTCTGTTTGGATTGGAAGGCGGCAAAGGAGATCATCATGAAGAGAAAGGGGGCGAGCAGCGCAAACCGGATCGTGGTTAGCCGAGCGATGCCCGGCGACAAGAGGATGCACAAACCTGCGCCCAGCACATTGGCGAGCGCCAGGGACCAGACGATGGTGTAAGTCACGGGCAGATCGTTTCGGATCATCTGCGGGCCGGCTTCGTAGCCGAGCAGGATCATGCCGCCGATGAAGACCGCCATCGACCCGGAGCCCGGGATGCCGAACAGGAGGGTCGGCACGAGGCCGCCGCCTTCCTTGGCGTTGTTCGAGCTTTCCGGACCGATCACGCCGCGGATATCACCCTTGCCGAACTTCGAACGGTCACTTGAGGTCTGCATGGTGTGGCCGTAAGCGATCCAATCGACAACCGAGCCGCCGAGACCGGGGATCACACCGACAACGACGCCGATGGTGGCGCAGCGAATCGACAGCCAGAGATTGGCGAACCAATCGCGGATGCCGTCGAGCCAGCCGGCGCCGAGCTTCGCTTCGCCGGCGATGGCGCGATCTTGGCGAAGCAGCGAGATGATTTCGGGGATGGCGAAAATGCCGAGGCCGACGACGACCAGGCTGAAGCCGTCCTGAAGATACCAGGATCCGAAGTCGAGACGGGACGATCCCTGGGCAGGGGCCTCGCCGATCGTGCCCACGACCATGCCGAGACCGGCGGTCACCAGGCCCTTCAAGAGGCTCTTGCCGGCGAGCACGCCGACCATCGAGAAGCCGAGAATGGTGAGCAGCAAGAGTTCCGGCAAACCGAAGGCGAGGACGAGCGGGCGCGCGATCAGAATGAAAAAGGTGAGGATGACGGCACCGAAGAGACCGCCAAAGAGCGAAGAGACGAAGGCGGCGGCGAGGGCGCGTGCCGCTTGCCCTTGCTTGGAGAGCGGAAAGCCGTCGAGGACTGTTGCCTGCGATGCCGACGAGCCGGGAATGCCCATCAGCACCGAGGCAAAGGTGTCCGAAGTCGGGATGACCGCCACCAAGCCGACCATCATGGACAGGCCCGAGACCGGATCCATACCGTAGATGAAGGGAAGAACCAGAGACAGCCCGGCGATACCGCCGAGGCCCGGAAATACACCGACCGATAGGCCAAGGACGACGCCAAGGGCCAGAAAGCCGATCGAGGTCGGCGTAAGAATGAGCGCGAAGGCTTCGCCTAGGGCGGGCAGAGCAGTAGCTAGGAGGTCCATATTGGTCCTCTCTCGGTCGGCGGCGGATCATCGGTCGTTGATTGCAACTCCGTTGGGGCGCCTCTTTTGAGGCGCCCCAAAACATCATGGACCGGTCAGCCGAGTTCGACGCCGTAGCGATCTTTCAGCCAGGTCTTGATCCAGTCGGTCGCCGCAGGATCGACCACCGTGCCGAGCTTCAGGCGCTTGTCCGCGGCTTCTCCGGTGGACTGCGGATAGACGCCAAGCTGCTTTGCCGAGATGTCGGCAAAGTCCGGTCGTTCGGTCACCGCCTGGAAGGCCGTTGAAAAAGCATCGACGATCTCGGCGGGCGTATCCTTCGGCAGGAAGACCATCTTCTGCGCCGGGAAGCCGGCGATGAAGAAGGCTTTCCAGGCATCCCACGACGGCCCGGACGGCTCCTCGCCTTTGATCTCGGTGTAGACCTCCTTGAATGTCGGGATGTCCGGGAAGGTCGGATCGCGGACGATGTTGCCGGTATCGTCGAGCGCACCCCAGGTCATGATGGGTACGGCGTCGCCCTGTTCGACCAGCGGCGTGACCTTGCTCAGGAAGGCCGAGGAAGTCTGGTAGTCGATATTCGCCTCGCCGCGCTCGAACATCAGCCGACCGTCACCGCGCCCCTTGATGCCGAAGACCGGATCGACGCGCATACCGAGCAGTTCCCAGGCGAGCAGCGGAACGAGATCGAGACGGGTCGCCCCCTGGCTGCCATAGATGAAATCGGTGCCGTCGATCACTGCCTGCGGATCGGCGGCCCATTGCTCGGCGAGGTCTTTAGGGAGATAGGCGACACCGCCGGTGGCCGAAGCCAAGACGACGTTCCAGTCCGCATAGTCGAATTTCACCCGAGGATCGCCCAGTAGATAGGGGAACTGGGTTGAGCCCGATGTGCCAAGGATGGTCAGCCCGTCAGGCTTGGCCCGGTCGGCAAAGAAGTTGGCGCCTTTGGTCGAGCCGGCGCCCGGCATGTTCTTGACCACGATCGTCGGGTTGCCTGGCAGGGCTTCGGAAAGCAGGGGCGCATAGAACCGCGCCCATTTGTCGGAGCCGCCCCCTTCGGAGAAGGGAATGATCCATTCGACGGTCTCGCCTTCGAACGAAGTCTCGGCGACGGCAGGCGCCGTCAAGGCGATCGCAGCAGTGGCCGCCACGGCCATCACCGCGCGACGGGTCAATGTGTCATGCATTGTCATGTCGGTCTCCATGTTTGTCGTTCATTTGGGTGGAGCCTTCCATGACCATGGATCTCCAAGACGCCCCACCTGCCCATTAAGCATTTTCTTCCTTAGCGCAGCCGTATGATTGCTTTTTTGACTTTCACGCTAGAATGCTCGCTCTACCATGAAGCGGGAATCTGTCGAGAAGCTGTCAAGATCCGGCTAGGTTGGCATGCTGTTGGGCAAAAAGTCGATGGGCATGGAAGGGTAGATGCGTATCGTTTTGGTCGAGGACAATAAAATGCTGGCAAGCGGCGTGCAGAAGGCGCTGGTCGATGCCGGCCATGCGGTCGACTGGCTGGCGGATGGTGTGGCTGGCAACGATTTTCTAGCAAC
>JBPCVQ010000206.1:0-39236 GCA_051010395.1 Geminicoccaceae bacterium
ATGGACCAGGAGGCCGACATAGCTGATGCGGGTTAAGATAGTGTTAGGGCTGATGTCGTGGCGTTTTCGTGGGAACGGGGGGACCAGCTTTGCTGCTGGCCGGAGGAAGCATCGTAGCGCTTCGCGGTCAGGGAGTTTCTGGTGTCGGGAGCGGTCAGGTCAAATTCAGCTCGATCGCCCGTCAATCCGGGTGACAGGGTTATCCAAACCGAAAAGAACGACTTCGCCTGCCGGGCCGGGATCAAGAGGGCGATCGAAGGTCATGCCCAAACGCTTCATCAGCGCAGTCGAACGTGTGTTGGAGCGGTAGGCGCGGGCCACGATGCGGTGAATGTCATGCACCTCGAAGGCCGCTTTTGCGACCTGCTCGGCAGCTTCGAACGCCAGGCCCTTTCGCCAATATCTGGGCTTGAGCCACCAACCGATCTCGATCTCATCGATCGACTGAAGCGGCGCCAATCCGCAAAATCCAAGAAGTTCACGGCTGGTGCGATCGGTCAGCTTCCAATTGCAGAAGCCAAGCGTCTCCTGAAATGCGCTCTGTTTGCCTATGAACCAGCCAATTCTGGAATCGGGCCAGGGCTTACCTTCCGCGATGAAGCGCATGACTTCCGGGTCGCGAGCCACTGCCGCGAACGCCTCGAAGTCGTCCAACTCCCAAGTCTCGAGATAAAGCCTGGGCGTTTCATAAACGATCACGCAATGTCTCCGAGCTCGCCAGACGCCCGCCCGTCAACGCACAGCCAGCCATGCCAGGCTCAGGCAAGAAACCGCCGACGCGCGTCGCGTCATATGGCGAAGGAGTTGCCGCAGCCGCAGGAGGAGGCGGCGTTGGGGTTGTTGACGCGGAAAAAAGAGCCGGTGAGGTCTTCGATAAAATCGACCTCGCAGCCCATCATGTAGAGAAGGGACATGCCGTCGATGACGACCGTCGCCCCGTCGCGTTCGACCGCGATGTCACCATCCAGATCGGTTGCGTCGAGATCGAAGCCGTACTGAAAGCCGGAACAGCCGCCGCCGGAGACCGTGATTCTCAATTTCTGGCCGCCATCCCCTTCGCTTTTCAGAATTTCACTGATGCGCCGGGCCGCACGTTCGGTTACATTGAAGGGGCCCGGGGGATTTTGCCCGGAAGTCGCTTGATTTTCGGACATGAACCTGACCTTTATTCCAGCACTTTGCGGACCTGCATACAGCCGGTTCGCTGACCGACGTTCTCTTATCGCTATCTGAATGTAAGTGCGGACCCCGCCTTGTCAAACCGTATCGCCGAACCGAGCGCCTTCGAACCCACCGCGCAGAAGTCCTATGCCTGCCGGCCCAAGATCAGCCGCGGGCGGCGCTTTCCCGAGAAGGAAAGCCCCCTTCGCACCGCCTTCCAGCGGGATCGCGACCGCATCCTGCACAGTACCGCCTTTCGCCGATTGGAATATAAGACGCAGGTTTTCGTCAATCATGAAGGTGATCACTTTCGGACACGGCTGACCCATTCGCTCGAAGTCGCGCAGATCGCCAGAACCGCAGCGCGCTATCTCGGTCTGAACGAAGACATCGCCGAAACCGTGGCGCTGGCCCATGATCTCGGCCACAGCCCCTTTGGCCATGCTGGTGAGCGCGGGCTGAACGCCGTCCTCGTCGACTATGGTGGTTTCGATCACAATGCCCAGACGCTTCGGGTGGTGACCGTTCTGGAGAACCGGTATGCGTCCTTCGACGGTCTGAACCTGACCTGGGAAACGCTGGAGGGCGTGGTCAAGCATAACGGGCCTCTCACGGACAATATCCCGGCCTATGTCGCCGAATATAGTGCCGGGCATGATCTAGAGCTTGCCACCCAGCCGAGCGCCGAAGCGCAGATCGCGGCCCTTGCCGATGACATCGCCTATACCAATCATGACCTCGACGACGGCCTGCGCGCCGGACTGTTCACGCCTGATGACCTGCTCGATCTGCCGCTGATCGGCGATATTTTTCGAGATGTGTCAGCGCGTTATCCCGGCATTGAGGAGGCGAGGCTGATCCATGAGAGCGTACGCCGCCTGATCAGCCTGATGGTGGGCGATCTCGTGGTCGAGACCGAGCGTCGTCTTTCGGCGGCCATGCCAGGGGGCGCCGAGGACGTGCGCGCGCTCGATCATCCGGTGGTGGCGTTTTCGAGAAATGTCGCCGAACCGTTACAGGTTT
This sequence comes from Geminicoccaceae bacterium, assembly GCA_051010395.1. Taxonomy (GTDB): domain Bacteria; phylum Pseudomonadota; class Alphaproteobacteria; order Geminicoccales; family Geminicoccaceae; genus JANQPX01. The sequence continues at coordinate 2,185 of JBPCVQ010000206.1, forward strand.
TGCGGCGGTTCTTGCGCGAGAACATGTACAACCATTACAAGGTGATGCGCATGGCGCGGAAGGCTGATCGGGTGGTGCAGGAGCTCTTCGAGGTTTTGTTCGCCTACCCAGATTGCCTGCCGCCGGAATGGCAGACCGTAGCGGCCGAAGGCGGCGAGGCGGGGAGCGCGCTGGCGATCAGCGACTATATCGCCGGCATGACCGACCGCTTCGCGCTGGAGGAACACGACCGATTGTTCAAATTTTCAAAGCGTGATCCATGAACCTTTTCGAACAGCTTCGCCAGGATGTGCTCAAGGCCATCGCCGATCGCCAGGCTGCCGGCGACCTTCCCGATGATCTCGAAACCGGCCGGGTGACCGCCGAGCCGCCTCGTGACGAAAGCCATGGCGATGCAGCGACCAATGCCGCCTTGCTCCTGGCCAAGCCGGCAAAAATGGCGCCGATGGCGATCGCTGAGATGCTGGCGGCCGATCTCGCCGCGTTCGATCACGTGGAAAGCGTCGACATCGCCAAGCCTGGTTTCGTCAACCTCCGCTTCCATGCCGATGTCTGGCGGGATCAGGTGCGGTTGGCGCTGGAAGCCGGCGCCGACTATGGGCGCGCCGACCTAGGAGGTGGGGAGGCGATCAATGTCGAATATTGCTCGGCCAATCCGACAGGCCCCCTTCATATCGGCCATTGCCGTGGAACGGTCTTCGGCGATGCGCTTGCCAATCTCCTGGAAAAGATGGGCTATGCGGTCACGCGCGAATATTACATCAATGACGGCGGCGCCCAGATCGACCACCTCGCCCGCTCCGTTCATTTTCGCTATCTTGAAGCGCTGAATGCCGCTCCGTCCGAGCCGCCGGAGGGTATGTATCCCGGTGACTATCTGATCCCGCTTGGGCAAAAGATCGCCGATGACGATCGCGATCGCTGGCTGCACGCTGCCGAAGTCGACTGGATGCCGGTTTTCAGGACGCGGGCCATCGCCGCAATGATGGCGATGATCAAGGACGATCTTCACGTACTCGGTGTGCATCACGACATTTTCACATCGGAGGCGGGGCTGCTTTCGGAAGGCAAGGTGGACGAAGCCTTTGGCCTTCTCGAAGACATGGGCCTGATTTACGAAGGTACGCTCCCGCCACCCAAGGGCAAGCCGGTCGACGACTGGGAGCCGGTATCCCTTCTGCTCTTTAAAGCCACCGAGTTCGGTGACGACATCGATCGACCGCTGCGCAGCTCCAATGGCGAGCTTACCTATTTCGCTAAGGACCTCGCCTGCCACTTCGACAAGTTCCGCCGCGGGGCTCGCCAGCTGATTGACGTCTTCGGCGCTGATCATGGCGGCTACGTCAAGCGGATGAGGGCGGCGGTCAAGGCAATGAGCCAGGGCGGCGGCAAGCTCGATGTCCTCCTTTGCCAGTTGGTCAATCTCATGGACGGCGGTCAGCCGATCCGCATGTCGAAGCGGGCAGGGCGCATCGTGACGCTGCGCGATGTGGTCGACGAAGTCGGCAAGGATGTGGTGCGCTTCATCATGCTCACCCGCAAGAACGATGCGCCGCTCGACTTCGATCTCACTGAGGTTACCGAGAAATCGAGAGACAATCCGGTCTTCTACGTGCAATACGCCCATGCGCGTATTCGCTCCGTCGAGCGCAAGGCGGGCGAGATGGGACTGCCGACCGAGCCATCAGCGCTGAAAGATGCCGAACTCGGCCTTCTCTCTGATCCGGCGGAGCTCGCCTTGATCCGCCAGCTCGCCCAATATCCGCGTATTCTCGCCTCGGCCGCAGCGCACCGGGAGCCACACCGCATCGCCTTTTACCTCGGTGACCTCGCTGCAAGCTTCCATGCCCTTTGGAATCAGGGTAAAGACCAATCGGAGTTGCGTTTTCTATTGCCGGATGCGGTTTCGACCAGCATGGCGCGTCTTGCTTTGATCGGCGCTGTGCGGATCGCCATCGCTTCGGGTCTCGATGTGATCGGTGTGGAGCCGGTCGAGGAGATGACGTGATCGACGTTTGGATCCATCGCCAGACAATCCGTGGCTCGGCCATGTCTAACGAAGGGCTCGGAGGTGCACGGTCGTTCGTCGGCCAGTTCGAGAACAGCCAATGATGGGCTTTCGTTTCTCCATGGCGCCGCTGCTGGCCATTGCCGTCTTCGCAGCGTCGGCCGGTGTCGTCTGGCTTGCACATATCGAAGCCGGTGAGACGACCACCGGTCGAACCCCGCCGCTGGTCAAGGCAACGAGTCTGCCGTTAAAGAGGGAGCCCGATGATCCCGGCGGCAGCGATGTTGCCGATCTCGGTGGTGTCGGCGACCTTTTGCGCGATAAGCCAGCCGAAGCCGAGGAGCGTTTCCTGCCGAAGTCGGAGCAGCCGGTGACGCCTACAGACCGGGACAGTGCTGGTTCTCCTGCTCCGGGGAGTATGGACGCCCGAGCCGCACTCGATGCGCTGGTTTCTGAAGTCAGGAGCGATCGGTCGAAGGATGGCGATGCCGGCGTTGGCGGACCAAGTCTCCACGCGTCTTCAAGCCCCCTCTCTTCCTCTCGGCCCGCAGGATCTGCCGATACAGCCAAGCCGGTCACGCCTCGTCGCGCTGCATTATCGGAGAGCGACACACCGTCAGTGGTCAATGGTCAGCCGGCAGAGGCGGAGATCGCCGCCGTTTCGCAGACCTTCCAGGTTGACCCCGGCGGTCGCTACCGTGTTCAGCTGGCCGCCGTTCGGGCAGAGGATGACGCCCAGCGCGCGTGGGGCCTTTTCCAGCAACAGCTTGGGCCATTTATCACGGGTCTTAAGCCATTTTTCGAACGGGCCGAGACCAGCAATGGCATCTTCTATCGTGTGCAGGTGGGCGCTTTTGGTGAAACCACCGAGGCTGATCGCCTCTGTGCCGAACTAAAAAAGCAAAATGTGAGCTGTTTTGTTGTCTCCCGGTAAGCGGGATCCTTCCACAAAGGCATTGGAAGCGACCGCGGCGATCGTCGGCGTCGCCGGCACGGTCTTGAGTGACGCAGAGCACGAGCTTTTTCTGCGGCATCGCCCTTTTGGCTTCATTCTGTTTGCGAGGAATTGCGAGAACCCCGATCAGGTAACCTCCCTCGTGCGTGACCTGCGATCGGCTGTGGGGAGAAGAGAGGCCCCTGTTCTGATCGATCAGGAAGGCGGCAGGGTCGCCCGGCTGAAACCACCACATTGGCAAACACTCCCTCCGCCTCGTCGGGTCGGCGAGCTTGCAGAGAGAGATCTGGAAGCTGGAAAAGACGCCGCCTGGCTGCATGCTCGCCTTATCGCCGCTGATCTCGAACCGCTCGGCATCACCGTCAACTGCTCCCCGGTTCTGGACCTTGGCCTTCAAGGGCAGACCGAGGCCATCGGCGATCGCACCTTCTCTGCCGATCCGGAAGTGGTCGCCGTCCTCGGCCGCTCGACGATCGCTGGCTATCTCGCTGGCGGGATCCTGCCGGTCATCAAGCATCTGCCGGGCCATGGTCGGGCGACAGTCGACAGCCACAAGCATCTCCCCTCCGTCGAGGCCGAACGCTCTGTGCTCGCTGGTGCGGATTGGCTGCCGTTCAAGGCGAATGCTGGAGCACAGCTTGGCATGACCGCTCATATTCTGTTCCCGAAACTCGATCAGACAGCCTGCGCCACCCAGTCGAAGGCGATCGTCGATGAGATCATCAGAGGTGAGATCGGCTTCGAAGGCGCCTTGCTGAGCGACGATCTCAGCATGGAGGCGCTTGGCGGATCGCTCGGTGATCGTGCGGCGCGTGCGCGAAAGGCCGGCTGCGATCTGGCGCTGCATTGCAATGGCGACTTCGACGAGATGAAGGCGGTGCTGGAGGCTGCGGGACCGCTCCAGAATGCCGCTCTCTCGAGGGTCGAGCGCGCGATGGCCGAAAGGCGAGCGCCTGAACCTTTCGACAAAACTGCCGGAAACAACCGCCTTCTCGACCTTCTGGGCCTGAACGAGCAGACCTCGAAGGCAGTCGGCTGACAATGGATCTCACCGCCATCGGCCAGACCCTCTTGTTCTGGCTCTTGCCGATCGTGATAGCGATCACGCTCCATGAGGCCGCCCATGCTTGGATGGCGGACCGTTGCGGCGACAGCACCGCGCGCATGCTGGGCCGGGTGAGTTTCAATCCGCTAAGGCATGTTCATCCCGTCGGCACACTCCTCCTGCCGGGAGCGTTGCTGGCGCTGAAAGCACCCATTCTGTTCGGTTTTGCAAAGCCGGTGCCAGTGAATTTCCATAGGCTTCCTAACCGCAAAAGCGGCATGATCTGGGTCGCGATTGCAGGACCGGCCGCGAATGCCTTGCTGGTCATCGCCTCCCTCATTCTCATTGAAGCGGCGCGTTTCCTTCCGGTATCGATGGCGTTCTGGGTCACCGTCGTCCTGGCAAAGTCAATTCTCATCAACATCCTTCTGGCCATATTCAACATGATACCGCTGCCGCCGCTGGACGGTGGCCGGGTGGTGGTCGGCCTGCTGCCTTCTCCCTGGGATTGGAAATTCGAGCGCCTCGAGCATGTTGGCCTCTTCATCCTTCTGGGGCTTCTGCTCGGTTTGATCCTGGTGATCCCTTGGATTGCTCAGCAGTTCGGCTCCGATTTCAATCCCGCCGTGCAGTTCATCGAGCCCGCTATTATCTCGGTCTTTCTTTACATCGGAAGTTTTTCCACCTTAGATCCTCACTTTATGGCTCAGCTTGCGTTCATATGAGATGATCGGACCCACGCATGATCGAACGGAACCGGCGGCCGGAGGGCTGTCATTGGTTCACGTTGCGGACACCCCATCCGACAACCCGGGTTTCGTCGTCGATCTCGCTGGTTTCGAAGGGCCGATCGACCTTCTCCTGAACCTGGCGCGCGATCAGAAAGTCGACCTCGCCAAGATTTCGATCCTGGCGCTGGCCGAGCAGTATCTGGACTACATCCAAAAAGCGCGTGATCTGAAGCTGGAGATAGCCGCGGATTACCTGGTGACCGCCGCCTGGCTCACCTATCTGAAATCGCGCATGCTGCTGCCTCCGCCCCATGACGACGATGAGCCAAGCGGCGAGGAATTAGCGGAAGCGCTTGCCGAACGCCTGCAGCGGCTGGATGCGATCAGACAGGCAGCCGACATCCTGTTCACCCGGCCGAAGCTCGGCCATGACCGTTTTCAAAGAGGTGAGCCAGAGGGGCTGCGTATTCTTCGAAAAAGTCGCTACAGCCTTCGTCTGCACGACCTGCTGCAGGCCTATCTTGATCAGCGTACGCGCGGCAGCAAGCCTGACTATCGTATAGCCACACCACCTGTGATGCGGGTAGAGGAGGCGATCGAACGTGTTCTGGCACAGCTCGGTGGGGCGGATTGGCAAAATCTGCTGGCATTTCTGCCGGCCGATTTGGTCGATGATCAGTTCAGGCGCTCGGCTATTGCGGCCCATGTCGGCGCCAGTCTCGAAATGGCGAGGGATGGTTTGGTCGACCTTCGTCAAGCAGCGCCTTTCGGGCCGATCTATGTGCGTCGAAAAAAGTCCGGACCAGAGCCGACATGAAGATGATGCTATCCGGCATGAGGAGATCGCACGAATTGAGGAGGTCAGCGCGGGCGATGGAGAGTCCCCGATCGGGCAAGGGGATGCTGCTCCCCAGGAAGATGATGCCCCTATGGATATGATCCTGGCCCGGCGGATCGTGGAAGCTGTGCTCTTTGCCGCCGAGGAGCCGCTCGATCTGCACACCATTCAGGCGCATCTCCCAGGGGAGATCCATGCACGCGACGTGATCGATCGACTGACCGGTGATTATGCCGAACGCGGCATTCGTCTGGAGCGTCATGGCAGCCGCTATGCGATCCGAACGGCGCCTGACATAGCACCCTATCTTCAGCGGGAAACCGTGCAGAGCCGCCGTCTGTCGCGCGCCGCTCTCGAGACGCTCGCGATTATTGCTTATCACCAGCCGATCACACGCGCCGAAATCGAGGAGGTGAGGGGGGTTAGCACGAATAGAGGTACGCTCGACCTTCTGATCGAGACCGGATGGGTGCAGCCCAAAGGGAGACGGGAGACGCCCGGCAGACCGGTGACCTGGGTGACCACGTCGGATTTTCTGGATCATCTGGATCTCGGCAATCTCGATGACCTGCCGCGCATCGAGGAACTGATGCAGGTGGGGCTGCTCGGTACGCCCGGCGCCCTGCGCGGCGAGCCGGCGGCGGCCGGCGGCGCTGACGATCGTGACGATGAGGAATCCGCGTCGGCCGACATCGACAACGTCCAGGAAGGTGTCGATGAAGCGCCGTCGGATGGTGAACGCGAGCAGGCATGAGTGCTGCCAACCTGTTACGGGCTTGACCCGGGAGGATCGAGGTCCTACCTCCCGGATGAGCCATTCACGAATGAGCAAGTAGAAACAAGCATCTATGGCGAACGCCGCGTTTGAGCGTCCGAAACTCGACGATGACCTGCCTGACCAGGGCCTTTATGTGGATCATCTCTGTCATGCCTATGGCAGCCGGCAGGTGGTCGAGGACGTGGTGTTCGGTTTGGCCGCGGGCGAGGTGCATTGCCTGGTCGGACCGTCTGGTTGTGGCAAGACGACGATCCTTCGCCTGATCGCCGGCCTTGAGCCCTTGCAGGGGGGGCGGGTAGTGATCGACCGGGAGGTGGTCGCCGAGCCCGGTAGAAGCATCCCAACGGAAAATCGGCGCATCGGGCTGATGTTTCAGGACTTCGCGCTTTTTCCCCATCTGCGCATTGTTGACAATGTCGCTTTTGGCTTGGCCGCTCTGGACCGACCGGAACGTCGTCGGCGCGCCACCGATCTCCTGGCGCAGCTCGATCTTTCCGGCCATGTCGATGCCTATCCTCATATGCTTTCGGGCGGCGAACAGCAAAGGGTCGCCCTGGCCAGGGCTCTGGCCCCCAGCCCACGCTTGATGCTGCTGGACGAACCGTTTTCCAGCCTGGATGCAACGCTTCGTGAGCAGGTGCGTGACGATACGGTCGCGCTGCTGCGCGCCGAAGGCACACCTGTGCTGATGGTTACTCATGATGCCGAGGAGGCGGTTCGGGTCGCCGATCGCATACACGTCATGCTGGAGGGGCGTATTCTGCAGTCTGGGACACCTGCCGAGCTTTACAGCCACCCGGCAAGCCCTTTTGTCGCCGGCTTTTTTGGCCCACCCAACCGTTTCAAAGGCTGGGTGCTTGCTGGCGAAGTGTCGACGCCACTTGGCCCGATGAAGGCCGACGGCCTCGCCGACGGCACCGCGGTGGATGTGCTGATCCGGCCGGAGGGCCTCCATCCCACGAAGCAGCTGAATGGCAGCAGCCCGCGCTTCGATGTCCATCGCATTCGTGATCTCGGCACCAATCGCGTGCTTGAATTGAAGCTTTCAGACGGTCCCGTGCTCACTGTGCGCATGACCAGCTATGCCGATTTTGGCGCCGGCGATACGGTCACGCTCGACGTCGACGCGGGACAGGTCCATATCTATCCAGCGAAAGGGCGTACGGGATAGCGCATTTCGCTACTGTAGTATCGGCGTCAGCGTTGCGCCGCGTAGGCTTTTTTGCAACACTCATGATAAGTGTTGGGAGGTATCGCTGCGAACTGCCATCAGGGATGATGGCCAAGACGCAGCCATAGGAGGAAGTTATATGAGTATCGGCATTTGGCAGGTGGTTCTGATCTTGCTGATCGTCCTCATTCTGTTCGGCGCGGGCAAGCTGCCGAAGGTGATGGGCGACGTCGCCAAGGGTGTCAAAAACTTCAAGTCCGGCCTGAAGGACGAGGATGAGCCCGGCGACGACAAGGTTCTGGCCTCCGATGCGACGCCAACTGGCAAGCAGGAGATCAAACAGGAAGAGGTCGCCAAGAGAAGCTGACCCGCTCCCGCCAGGCGGCGGGACGCTTGCTCTCGTTCTTCGGCTAAGGAAACCCTGCCTTGTTCGATATCGGCTGGTCCGAGATGGCCATCATCATGCTGTTGGCGCTGATCATCATCGGGCCGAAGGATTTGCCGCGGGTTGCGCGCACCATCGGTCAATGGGTGCGCAAAGGGCGCATGCTCGCCCGCGAGTTCCAGACATCGCTTGAGGATATGGCCAAGGAGGCTGAACTCGACGACGTCAAAAAGGAAATCGAGAAGGTCGGCAAGACGGATCTGAAGAAGGCCGTCGAGAACACCATCGATCCCAAGGGCGATCTGGCCAAGGCGTTCGACACTTCGGATCCGACTTCTCCCGCAGGAACCGAGGATGCAGGTGCCAAGGCTCTGAATGGCAGCGCCGAGGCCAAGGCTGGTGGCGAGAGCGCGACCCAGGCGAAACCGGCGACCAAGACAGCAGCCACGTCACCTAAAGCGTCAGCGCCTAAGAAAAAATCGACAGCGGCGGCCAAGAAGCCAGTGGCTGCTGCCAAGAAACCCGCAGCCTCGGCGAAAAAGCCTGCGGCAGCCAAAGCTGCCCGTACCGCGAAGAAGCCTGCCACACCCAGAAAACGGGCCGCCAAACCAGCCTCATCGGCCCAGTCCGGCTCCAAGTCAGGGGGCGGCGACCCATCGCCATCATCCGCCGACGACGGTGGTGCGGCCGTGGCGGCGAAATCGAGCTAGCGGGCATGCTTTCAAAGAACGAACACCCTCTAATGACCCTGAAATCTTGGGCGTATACCGTCGATCCTGACAATGGCGGTGGAAACCAAATGATGCGGACATTCCACTAGGCCATGGCACTGATCAAGGACATCGATGACAGCGAGATGCCGCTCATGGAGCATCTCCTGGAGCTGCGCAACCGCCTGATGTATTCCTGTGCGGCAATCCTGCTCGGCTTTCTCGTCTGCTACTTCTTCGCCCAGGAAATCTATGGATTTCTGGTACAGCCGCTCGCCGACATTTACGAGGGCCAGACCGGCCGGCGCATGATTTACACCAGCCTGACCGAGGCGTTCTTCACCTATTTGAAGGTGGCGTTCTGGGCGGGCGCATTCATCACCTTCCCCTTCGTTGCCACCCAGCTCTGGCTGTTCATAGCCCCCGGCCTCTACAAGAACGAGAAGAACGCGTTCCTGCCGTTCCTGGCAGCCACGCCGGTGCTGTTCTTCCTTGGCGGGGCGATGGTCTACTACTTCATTTTCCCGCTGGCCTGGCGCTTTTTCGTGAGCTTCGAGACCACCGGTGGGCCCGACTCACTGCCGATCGAGCTCGAAGCCCGGGTCGGCGAGTATCTCGGCCTGGTCATGAAGCTGATCTTCGCCTTCGGCCTGAGTTTCCAGCTCCCGGTGGCCTTGACCTTGATGGGCCGGGTCGGCCTGGTTTCGTCCGAAGGCCTGGTGCGCAACCGCAAGTTCGCCTATGTCGGCGTCTTCGTGGTCGCCGCCGTGATCACCCCACCCGACATCATCAGCCAGGTCGGCCTCGGCATCCCGATCATCTGCCTCTACGAGATCTCGATCTGGATGGTGCGCATGGTCGAGAAGAAGCGCGCCGAGGCTGAGGCTGCTGAGGAGGCCGGGACAGACGTTCAGAACACCTGACGGCCTGATAGATCAGCCCGACCGATGAAACGTCCATCACTTCGTGAGGAGGTCGCATTTGATGTTCGTCGTTCTGCTCCGTTTCGCCGACAGTAAGAGTCAGGCCGGCCAATTCATGGATGGTCATAAAGCTTGGATCAAACAGGGGATCGGCGATGGTGTTTTCCTGCTGACAGGGAGCCTTCAGCCCAAAGCTGGAGGAGCTATCCTGGCGCACAACACGTCGCTTGCAGATCTGCAAAGCCGCGTAAACCAGGATCCCTTCGTCAGAGAGGGTATCGTCAGCGCCGAGATCTTGGAAATCACACCGGCCAGTGCCGACGAGAGGCTTTCATTCCTGCTGGATTGACGGCAGCCGCTATCTAAAAGGCCACCACCAGCGTCCGGAATTTTCGAGCCCGGTGCGGCATTCGCTGAGCTGGCTCTGATAACGTGAAGCCGTGGCCGCCACCTTCTGAGCGTAGCGTTGAATGCTCGGTTTTGCCTTCCAGGTGCCTTTTTTGAAACCGTTCTGGCCTTCGTGATAGGCGAGGTAGTGGCTATAGGCATCACCGGGGCTGAGGCCGATCTGGCGCTTGGACTGATCCAGATACCAGCCGATGAAATCCAGGCTGTCATCGAAATCTCCGCGGCTTGCGCCACGGCGGCCGCTGTCATTCAGATAGCGCTTCCAGGTGCCGTCCAGTGCTTGGGGATAGCCTTCGGCACTGGAGATGTAGCCCCAGGGGATGAAACCCAGGAAGTAGTAGCGGGGCGGCTTGGCGTCATGGCGAAAGGCGCTTTCGTGGCGCATGATCGCCATCTTGACATGAATGGGTGTGCCCCAGCGGCTCTCGGTCTGCTTCGCCTGCTCGTACCACCCGTCCTTTTCGTAAAAAATATCGCAGAGATTGTCCAAGTTCGACGGTGGCGTCGTCGCACAGGCTGTCAGGGACAGCGCCGAGGCCAGCAGCAGTCCCAGACGTTTCGAGTTGTGACGAGGTCCGGTCAAGTCCGACATCGCTGATGTCAGGCGCCGAGGGCGGCGCGTTCGGCGCGCGGGGTGCGGCCGTATTTCTGGCGGTAGCAAGTCGAGAAATGGGACGCCGAGACGAAGCCGCAAGCAAAGGCCACATTCATGATGGGCATGCTGGTCTGATAGAGAAGGTGACGGGCGCGTTCCAAGCGAAGCTCCAAATAATATTGGGCAGGCGTTCTTCCCAAATGCTTTCTGAACAGCCTTTCCAATTGACGTCTGGACAGACCAATATAGCGCGCAAGCATTTCCTGATTCAACGGTTCTTCGATGTTGCTTTCCATCATTTCGATGGCGTTGATCAGTTTCGGGTTGTGAACGCCGAGCCTGACGCGATAGGGCATGCGTTGGTGATCATGGGATTGGCGGATGCGATCTTGCAGGCATTGCTCGGAAACCTTGGTGGCGACCTCGTTGCCATGCTTGTCTGCAATCAGGTGCATCATCAGATCGAGCGCTGCGGTGCCGCCTGAGCAGGTCATGCGCTTTTCATCGACCTCGAACAGATCGGCCGTCACCTCGATATCCGGGAAATCCTCAATGAAACCTGGCAGGTTTTCCCAGTGGATCGTGCATTTATGGCCGTCAAGCAGCCCAATACGCGCGAGAATATGGGCGCCCGTGCAAAGCGCTCCGACCACAGCGCCGGATCGGTCCGCTCGGCGGAGCCATCCGAACATTTCCTTGTCTTGATAATGCTCAGCCCCAGCGCCTGTGCAGAGGATGACGGTGGGGTTGGTGCCACCGGGCGACAGGCGAATGTCGGCCAGGCTTTGATCGACCGCCACCTGCACACCATTGCTGGCGCGAACGGCATCGCCTTCCTTGGACACGATTTGCCAGCTATAGAGCTCGCGTCCGGTCTGGCGGTTGACTAGGCGAAGAGGTTCGAGCGCGGAAGCGAAGGCAATCAGCGAAAAATTCGGGACAAGAATAAAGGCGAAACGTTCGGGCGCTTCGCTCCAGCTTCCGTTTGTCTGAGACGAACCCTGGTCCGTCATGGCCCACCTCATCAGTATCCGGCAGGAGCAAAACGCCATGTCGCAAGGACACCATCCCTTTGTCAATAAGTGCTTCTGGAACTTTCCATTTTGTGATGTCGCATAAAAGAGGCCAACGGTCGTTTTTGCCAAGGAGTGCGCGGCGGCCTGCGGATAGTTATCGACATTCAGGGAATTGCATGGCGTTCATGGCTTTGCCAGGATGGGGCCGGTTGCCGGCACGTCATCCCGCCTCACCAGAAATGGTCATACGCCATGAAGCGATATTCGATCTTCAGCCTCGCAAGGAACGCCTTGACCGGCCACAAAGACTGGCAGGCGGTCTGGCGCAGCCCCGAGCCGAAGCCAAGCTACGACGTGATCGTGCTTGGCGCCGGCGGACATGGCCTGGCCACCGCCTATTACCTCGCGAAGGAGCATGGCGTGACCAATGTCGCCGTTCTCGATAAAGGCTGGCTTGGCGGCGGCAATACCGGGCGCAACACGACGATTATCCGCTCGAACTACCTTTGGGACGAGAGTGCTCGGATCTATGACCATGCGGTGAAGCTCTGGGAGGGATTGAGCCAGGAGCTGAACTACAATGTGATGTTCAGCCAGCGCGGCGTGATGCATCTCGCCCACACCGTGCACGATCTTCAGGAAGTCAGCCGGCGCAGCCACGCCAATCGCCTGAACGGCGTCGACAGCGAGTTCCTCACGACCGAACAGGTCAAGGCCGAGGAACCGCTGATCAACACATCAAAGGGCGCCCGTTACCCGATCCTCGGCGCCTCCATCCAGCGCCGCGCAGGCACGGCCCGCCACGATGCCGTCGCCTGGGGCTATGCGCGCGGCGCGGACGCCCGCGGCGTCGACATTATTCAGAATTGTGAAGTGACAGGCATTCGCACTGAAGAGGGCAGGGTGACCGGCGTCGAGACCACGCGCGGCAGGATCGACTGCAAGAAGCTCGCCGTGGTCGCGTCTGGGCATTCAGGCGTGATCGCCGATATGGCCGGTTTCCGCCTGCCGATCGAGAGCTTTCCCCTGCAGGCCCTGGTCTCCGAAGCGCTCAAGCCGTGTGTCAACGGTGTGATCATGTCGAATGCCGTGCATGCGTATATCAGCCAGTCGGACAAGGGTGGCCTCGTGATCGGCGCTGGCACGGACCAGTATACCTCCTACAGCCAGCGCGGTTCGCTGCACGTCAACGAGCACACGCTGCAGGCCATCCTCGAGATGTTCCCCTCCTTCTCGCGTGTACGCATGCTGCGCCAATGGGGCGGCGTCGTGGATGTCACGCCGGATCGAAGCCCGATCATCGGCAAGACGCCTGTCCAGAACATGTTTATCAATTGCGGCTGGGGCACCGGCGGATTCAAGGCCACGCCCGGCTCCGGCCATGTCTTCGCCCATACGGTCGCCACCGGCGAGCCGCACGGCATCAACGCACCCTTCGGCCTGGATCGCTTCACCAGCGGTGAACTGGTCGACGAGCACGGCGCCGCCGCCGTCGCCCACTAGTCGAATGTCGACTTCATGTACTTTCGACTGTTGGCGCCTGGCTTGGCGGTATGCGGCCAGGAATTTGGATTATGAGCAGGGTTCCGTTGTTGCGGAGACTACGCGCGTGGTGAGTTTTGGGAGACGTCATCGATGCTGCTGATCACCTGTCCCTTCTGCGGTCCGCGCGAGGAGACTGAATTTCATTGCGGCGGCGAGGCGCATATCGTCAGGCCACAGACGCCGTCCGCACTCTCGGACGATGAATGGGCGGACTACCTCTTCATGCGTAAGAACACGAGAGGCATTCATTTGGAACGCTGGCGCCACGATGCCGGTTGCGGCCGCTGGTTCAACGCCGCGCGTGACACGGTGAGCGACAAGTTCCTCGCCATCTACAAAATGGGTGAACCCTGCCCCTTGCCAGGGGATGGTGGACTGTCGACGGACGGTGATCTGCCAGGAAAGGGCGAAAGCTGATGTCGAATCAACCCACCCGGCCGGTAGCCGGCCAACCCAACCGGCTGGCAGCCGGCGGCGGCGGTATCGACCGGACACGGCCGCTCGACTTCACCTTCAACGGCAGGAAGCTGCAGGGGTATCAAGGCGATACACTTGCCTCGGCGCTGCTTGCCAATGACATCCATCTGATCGGCCGGAGCTTCAAATATCATCGGCCGCGCGGCATCATGACCGCAGGGTCGGAGGAGCCATCCGGCCTGGTGCAACTGGGCCTGGGCGCGTGCACCGAGCCGAACATTCGGGCTACCCAGATCGAACTTTATGATGGTCTGATCGCTGCCAGTCAGAATTGCTGGCCGAGCGTCGGGTTCGACATCAACGAGATCAACAGCCTGGCTTCGCCGCTGTTCACCGCCGGCTTCTACTACAAGACCTTCATGTGGCCGCCTGCCTTTTGGACCCAGGTCTATGAGCGCATCATCCGACGCGCGGCCGGCCTCGGCAAAGCGCCGGTGGATCCCGATCCTGACCGTTATGAGCACCGCTACGCTCATTGCGACGTCCTGATCGTCGGCGCCGGCCCGGCCGGCCTGATGGCGGCTGGCGTGGCTGCTCGAAGTGGCGCGCGCGTCATCCTCGCGGACGAGCGGCCGGAATTTGGCGGCTGCCTGCTGGATGAGCCCGAGGATCACCCGTTAACCGCGTGGCGGCGTGAAACTATCAGCGAATTGGCCGCTGCCAGCGAGATGCGGCTTTTGCCGCGCACCACCGCCTTCGGCTATTACGACCACAATTATCTCGGCCTGTTGGAGCGTGTCACCGATCACAGCCCGGCCGGTGCGGCCACGCATCCGAGGCAGCGGGTTTGGAAGGTGCGGGCGAAGCAGGTCGTGCTCGCGACGGGGGCGATCGAACGGCCGCTAGCCTTTGCTGGCAATGACCGGCCAGGCGTCATGCTGGCGAGTGCGGCGCGCACGTATTTGAACCGATTTGGCGTGTGTCCCGGCCAAAAGGCTGTGGTCTTCACCACCAATGATGGCGCCTATGCGACGGCGCTCGATCTGAACGCCGCTGGCGCCGATGTGGTGGTGGTCGATGCCCGGCGCGATAGCGGCGGTGACCTTGCGCTGCGCGCCGCAACTGCCGGCATTCGCCGGATCGAGGGCTCGGCCGTCATCGGGACCAAGGGACGCCAGCTTGTACGCTCGGTCGATGTCGCAGCGCTTTCTCCCGATGGTGGTAAGGTGACGGGTGCCGTCCGCAAGATGGACTGCGATCTGCTCTTGATGTCCGGCGGATGGAACCCTGTGATCCATCTGCACTCCCAATCCCGGGGGCAGCCCATCTATGACGCTGAACGCGCCATGTTCCTTCCGGGTGTTGCTGTGCAGGATGAGCGCTCGGCAGGCGCCTGCGCTGGTATTTTTGCGCTGGAGGACGTGCTTCGCTCCGGCGCCGAAGTCGCTATAGCGGCGGTCAAAGCCGCGGGCTTCGAGGCGGCGGAGCCCTCTGTTCCCGAACTCGACAAGGATGCGGAGGCAGCACCTCGTCTTCTCTGGCAGGTGCCGGGTGCTAAGCCCGGTGCCGAAGGGAAGCGCTTCGTCGATTTCCAGAATGATGTGACAGCAGGCGACATCAAGCTTGCGCTCCGCGAAGGCTATAGCTCGGTTGAGCATGTAAAGCGCTACACCACCGCCGGCATGGGCACGGATCAGGGCAAGACCAGCAATGTCGTAGCACTCGGCATCGTCTCCGAAACGACAGGCCAGCCGATCGCCGCGCTTGGCGTCACCACATTCCGGCCGCCCTATACGCCCGTACCCTTCGGCGCGCTCGTCGGCCAAAATCGAGGCCCGCTGTTCGATCCCGTCAGGAAAACCGCGATGCATTCCTGGCATGAGGCCTGGGGGGCTGTGTTCGAGGATGTCGGTCAGTGGAAGCGTCCAAGGTTCTATCCGGAACCAGGAGAGGATATGGCGGCCGCGGTCGATCGAGAAGTCCAGGCGACGCGCGCCTCGATTGGCATGCTGGATGCTTCGACGCTCGGCAAGATCGATCTCCAGGGCCGGGATGTCGCCGAGTTCCTGAACCGCATCTACACTAATGCCTGGTCCAAGCTCGCGATCGGTCGCTGCCGCTATGGGCTGATGCTTGGCGAAGACGGCATGGTGTTCGACGACGGCGTCACGGCTCGCTTGGGCGAGAACCATTATTTGATGAGCACCACGTCCGGTGGTGCTGCACGTGTGCTCGCATGGCTCGAGGAATGGCTGCAGACTGAGTGGCCGGATCTCCAGGTCTACGCAACGTCCGTCACCGAGCAATGGGCGACCGTGTCGCTCTCAGGCCCCCGATGCCGTGATCTCGTGGCCGAATTGATCGACGACGTCGACCTGGACCCTGAGGCGTTCCCGCATATGAGTGTGCGTAACGCCCGGATCGGCACGATCCCCGTCAGGCTTTTCCGCATCAGCTTTACTGGCGAGATGGGCTACGAGATCCAGATACCGGCGGACTGCGGTCTCTCCCTTTGGGAACGCTGTATCGAGCTCGGCGAGCGCTACGATCTGCAACCATTCGGCACCGAGGCGATGCATGTTCTACGCGCCGAGAAGGGCTATATCATCGCCGGTCAGGACACCGACGGCACCGTGACCCCCGAAGATCTCGGCATGGACTGGATCATCTCCAAAAAGAAGGCCGACTTCGTCGGCAAGCGTTCGCTTGCGCGGGCGGACATGCAGCGGGTTGATCGGAAACAGCTGGTCGGCCTGCTGCCGAAGGACGGGGACGCCTTGCTGGAGGAGGGGGCGCAGATCGTCGCCGATCCCAACCAGACCGTCCCGATGACCATGATCGGCCATGTCACATCGAGCTATCGAAGCCCTGAGCTCGGCCGGACCTTTGCACTTGCGATGATGAAGCGTGGTCGGGAACAGATTGGCGAGACCGTCTACATCCCTATGATCGACCATATGCTCGCGGTCACCGTGACCGAGCCGATTTTCATCGATAAGGAAGGGGCGAGGCTGAATGCCTGAGATGCTCGAGCCAGTGAACGCCGTCGGCGGCGCGATGCCGCGGGGTATCCGCCTTTCCGAAATCCGCGATGTCGGCAAGATCGATCTGCGTGGCGATCCCCGAGACCGAGCCTTCATGGGCGCCGTCGGACGAACGCTGGATCTTCTTCTGCCAACCGAGCCTTGCCAGTCCACGGTTCAAGGTGACATCGTGGTGCTGTGGATCGGGCCGGATCAATGGCTGATTACCTGCCGGAGAGACGAGATCCTGGATATCGCGGAAAAGCTCGATGAAGCGACCCGAGGTATTGCCGCCGCGGTCACCGACATCAGTGCAGGACGTACAGTGTTTCGCATTACCGGGCCAGATGCTCTCGATGTGCTCGCCAAAGGCTGCCCACTTGATCTGCATCCGAGAACGGTAAAGCCTGGCTATGTCGCCGGCTCCATCCTAGCCAAGATCGCGGTTTTAGTTCATCTTCGCGGGGCTGACACCGTCGATCTTTTCCTTGGTCGTTCCTATGCTGACTATCTCTGGTCATGGCTTGAGGAAGCAGGGATGGATTGCGGTGTGATCATCGACTAGCGCTGGATCAGTTTGTCTTAGGCGCCGGCAGCTCGGACATCGGCCGTCCGAAATAATATCCCTGACCGAGATTGATGCCCAGGCGTCGAAGGCGCTCCGCCTGGCCTTTTGTCTCGATCATCTCGGCGACCGATATGACGCCCAGCTCCTTACAGAGGGTGGCCATGCCCTTCAAGATACCGTGGTCGCGTTTCCCGGTTGAACGGATATACATGCCATCTATCTTCACATAGTCGAACGCAAATGCGCGCAGATAATGAAAGGCAGCCGCGCCGCTGCCGAAATCATCGAGGCAGACTTTGTAGGTTTTCTTACGCAGCGCCTCGATCAGGGTGGCGACCGGCTCGGGATCGGTGATGGCAGCGCTCTCGGTGAGCTCGAACATCAGCTGCCCACGCATTCTCGGAAACCTCCCGAGCAGGGTGATCAGGGCCTCTGCGAAAGCGCGGCTTTCCATCGATCGTGCTGAAAGGTTCACGGCGAGCGGGATCGAACGCTCCTTGCGCGCATCAAGCATGGCGATCACGCGCCGGCAGACCATCAGGTCGAAATCGGCGATCAGGCCGACCTGCTCGGCGAAGCAGACGAGATCGAACGGCGATTTGCCATCCTTCAGACGGCTGAGAACCTCGTAGTGATGGACAATGCCGGTCTTCAGATCGACGATCGGCTGAAAATTGAGCTCGACATCGTCATTATTGACGGTATCGCGCACTGCGACGACGCGTTCGACGGTTTCCTTGACCATCTTGTCGAAGCCGTCCTGAAGCGAGCCGATACTGAAACCTTCGCCCTTGGTCTCGGCAAACCGGTTGATGGCGTAAAGAAGAGCCTGCGCTGCGTCACCGGGATGGAGGCCTTTGGAATTCATCGACAAGGAGGCCGCCTTGGGCGTGAGGCCAACACCTTTGGGGTCAGCGATCTTGGAGTGGGTCCTGACCGTCGCCTCGAGAACGTCGATATCCATCTCGGCGCTCTGGACGATGCCGAGCACACCGTCGTCCAGCCAGCCTGTGGTGCTGTCCTCGCCGCAAAGACCATTCAGGCTCTTGCCGATTTCGTGCCGGCATGACGCTGCCGCATCCTCGGACCAGGTTTCGAGCTCGCTCAGATCGAGCATGGTGAGCGTGGACGCGTCATCGGAGGGCTGCAGCTGCTCGATCAGCTGGTTCTTGAAGAGATCCGCACCCAGGATGGCGCGATCATCCGCAAGGCTCGGAAGATCGAAGCGAAAGCTCAGCTGCACCACCTCCGGCCGTTCCTCGCTGACATGGCCGGACATGACCAGCCAGCGCCCGCCTACGCCGTCAAATCCGACACGACAGGGGAGTGCGCGGCCTTTACTGCAGAGTTCCTCCATGAACGCTGTTACTGTCGCTATAAGGCCAGGCACCACGAGATCGGTCAGCAGGCGGCCGATCATCTGATCTTCACCATGGCCGGAGACGGTTTGTGCGGCGCCTACGACATAGGTGATCCGCCCTGCGCGATCGGTCTCGATCAGGAGGTCGCCGCCCGCAAAGGCAAAGCCGATAAAGCGATCGCGCTGCAGGCGAAGGATGTCGTCGCGTTTCGAAGCACTGGACAAGGACTTTGAGCCTGAACCTTCAAGAAGAGATCGACAGGTGATCGAGGCGGGCTCGTTTCGGCCCGCTCGCCTATGGTGTCATCCTTTTTAACCCTTGAAGGTTAGAGAAGATCTAACGCTATCCCGATGGTGGTTTCTGGCGCCGCCGCCCTGGGGCTGGAGGCCCTTGACCTGTTCCTGGAGCCGGTGCTCGGGCTTTAGCTCAGCCTGAAGCCGGGAAAAGGGTGTCCCTAACGATGCCAAACACGCCTTTGTGGCTGCAATTCCTCGAAAGTCTGGCTATATATCCCGCAGGAAAAGTGCAATTTCAGCATCGCCATCGAATAGCTGACGAACGAATGAGTTCAAGGATGGCTGGAGGATACATGCCGTTTCGCTCGAAGATCAACCGGACGCTCAAAGCATCGTCTGTGCTGCTGCTTGCAGCCTTTCTCGCTTCCTGCATGCCAGGGCGGGCGTCTGCTGGCGAATGCAGTCTCACCGACAAGGCGAGCGGCAAGAGCTTCAGCGTCTTTCAGATCATGGGCTACCGCAATATTCCCGACCTCGGCTCCCACTGCGTCGAACGGCTCAAGATCTGGTACGGGCACGAGTTCTGGCCGGGCGGTGTGCCGCGCAAGGATGATTTCGACCTGGGTCTCCCCGATCGCTCCCGCGTCGAGCGCGTGGCCACGAGATCACCGGAGTTCGGCGACCTCACAGTGCTGGATATTGAGCATTGGCCGCTCGAGGACCGGACATTCGCCGAGGCGGCCGTGGACAACTACATCACCGTGCTCGACTGGTTCAGAAAGTCAGCACCACCGGACCAGAAGGTCGGCTATTACAGCATGCTGCCGATCCGGGATTACTGGCGGGCGCTCAAAGGCCCCGATCATCCGAAATATCAGGACTGGCAGGAGGAAAACGATCGTCTGGTGCGCATGGCCGACGAAGTCGATATCGTGTTTCCGTCGATCTACACCTTTTACGAGGATAGCGAGGGCTGGCTCACCTACGCCAAGGCGCAGATCGACGAAAGCCGCCGCGTAGCGCCCGAAAAACCGGTCTACGCTTTCCTCTGGCCGGAATATCATCCCTCGAACGACACCCGCGCCGGCGAGCCGATCGAGCCCGGCTACTGGCGGGTGCAGCTCGATTTCCTCCGAGAACATGCCGATGGTGTCGTGATCTGGACAATCGACGACACCAAGGCCATCGACTTCAAGGACATCCCGCCCTGGTGGGATGAAACAGTCCGCTTCATTGAGGAAAGCTTCGACTGCCAAGGCTGCTAGCCACCCGCCCGCCCGCGCGGCGGGGCCGTTGACTTGCCTGAGCTGGTCTTGGGGCGGTGGCGTCAAATTGAAGAGGGGTTTGTGGGGATGAGGTTCTGAATGTGTGGCATTGCGGGGTTTCAAGGTGGATACGGGCCGGACTTGCTGCAGAACTTCAATGCGCGTCAAGAGCATCGAGGGCCTGACGATCAGGATATCTGGTATGATCAGGAGGATCGGATCGGCCTCGCTCATCGTCGCCTCAGCATCATCGATCTCAGCCCCGAGGCGGCCCAGCCGATGTGCGACGCGGACGGCGACATTCAGCTGGTCTGCAACGGCGAAATCTATAACTTCAAAGAGCTTCGGAGCTTTCTTGAAGGCAAGGGCTATCGCTTCAAGACTCATTGCGACGTCGAGGTCCTGATCCACCTCTACGACCTCGAAGGCCCGGACATGCTCGATCGCCTGAACGGCATGTACGCGCTTGCGATCTGGGACCGGCGCAAAAAATCGCTGTTCCTCGCCGTCGATCATGCCCGGATCAAGCCGCTCTATTATGCCGAAACGCCGGGAGGCTTCGTGTTCGCTTCCGAGATCAAGGCGCTCATGGCCGTCCCCGATCTCGATCGCACCACCAACCCTGAGGCCATTCACTACCATCTCGCCTATCTCTGGTGTCCCGCCGGCGAGACCATGCTGAAGGCCGTGAAGAAGTGCGAACCGGGCCAGGCGCTCCTGGTGCGGGATGGGCGCATCCAGCGAACCTGGACCCATGAGCCGCCGCATTATCAGGCCCCGATCGCGAGCATGTCCGAAGCCGAGGCACTCAAAGCGCTAACCAGGGAGATGGAGGCGGCAGTCGAGCGCCAGATGGTGAGCGACGTGCCGGTGGGCGCGTTTCTCTCAGGCGGGCTCGACAGCAGCCTGATCGTCGCCCTCATGGCGAAACACACCGAGGCAGCCGCGCTGCCTTGCTATACGATCAAATCGGCGATCGGTGCGCATCGGGGTTTCGTCGACGATCTGCCCTACGCGAAAAGGGCCGCAGCGCATCTAGGCGTCAAGCTCGCCGAAATCGAGATCACGCCGCCGTCTGCCGACGATCTCACCTCGATGATCTACATGCTGGACGAGCCCCAGGCGGACATTGCCCCCATCAACGTCATGCTGATCGCCGCCCAGGCGAGGAAGGACGGGGTCAAGGTCCTGCTGTCCGGGGCCGGCGGTGACGACGTCTTTTCCGGCTATCGCCGCCATATCGCCCTTCAGCTGGAGCGCTATTGGAGCTGGCTGCCGCAATCACTGCGTGCCGGGCTTCGGGCCGGCTCGAAGCTGGTGCCCGGCGGCACCTCTGTCGGACGGCGTGTGCAGACCGCCTTCCGCTCGGCGGATCAGCCCAAAGATCACCGCATGATGTCCGCCTTCTTTTGGTCGGATCGCGAGATCAGGCGTTCGCTCTATTCGGATGACCTCAGAGCGATGATCGCGAGCAACGTGCTCGACCCGTTGACTGAGCGCTTTCGGCGTTTGGGGGCTGATGTGCCGGATTTGAACAAACTTCTCTATCTGGAGCAGCAGTTCTTCCTTGCCGATCACAATCTGAACTACACGGACAAAGCGAGCATGGCCGAGAGCATCGAGGTCCGCGTGCCCTTCCTCGATCGCGAGCTGATGAAATTCGCGGCGACGCTGCCGGTGGACCTGAAACTCAAGGGTGCCACCACGAAATATCTCCTTCGAAAAATCGCCGAGCCGCTCTTGCCCCATGACGTCATCTATCGTCCGAAGGTCGGCTTCGGCGCGCCCATCCAGGAATGGCTGGACGACGATCTGAAGGACATGGTCGAAGACACGCTCTCCCATCAAAGCCTGAAGCAGCGTGGTTGGTTCGATCCGGTGGCCGTGGACAAGCTCCGCGCCGACAACAAGGCGGGAAAGATCGATGCGACCATGACCATTTTCGAGCTCGTCTGCCTCGAACTCTGGACGCGGCGCTTCGTCGACGACCACGGCCTGGCGGCCGCTGCCTGACATGGTTATGGAGGTCATGCAGCCTAATCGTTTGCTGGTGCAGATCCTCCTGGAGGGGCTGCCCAAATACCGAAGCGTTTTTCTGAACAGGGTGAAGCAGTCGGGCAGGGTCAATTTCAAGCTCTACCCGGCCCATCAGGCAGATGCCGGGCTATTCGACAAGAGTGAAGCTGGTGCATTCGCCGATGACATCGTCCAGCCGACGCGCCCGGCAACGGAATTCTTGGGCGGTCGTTTCAGTTGGCACAGCCATTTCAAGATCGATCCCGATCTCGGTCCTGATGACGTCATCGTCTGCGCCGGTAATCCCCGCTTCCTCAACATCTACCCTTTGACCCTGCGGGCCCGCCGCCGCGGCCTTCCGGTGATCTGGTGGTGCCAGGGCTGGACGCCCGAGGCCTCGCCCACCACCACCAAAATCCGCCATTGGCTGACCAGACATATCCCCGATGCCGTCATGGTCTACACCGAAAAGGAAGCGAAGGCCTTCGTCGGACTCGGTTTTCCCGAAGATCGCACCTTCTTTCTCAACAACACCATCGACGAACGCCTCGTCCAGGCCGCCATCGACAGGGTCGGCGCGGCCGACCTCGTTGACTTTCAAGAGCGCGAGGGGGTGTCTGGTCGGAAAATCCTGATTTTTTGCAGTCGCCTGACGCCGAAGACACGGCTCTTGCAGGCGATCGAGGCGGTCGAGCGTGTTCGCGCCGATCATCCCGACGTCCTGCTCGCGGTCATCGGCGATGGGGCGCTGAAGGCAGAGGCTGAGACTAAAGTCAAAGCTCTTGGCCTTGCCAAGAATGTGCGGTTTCTGGGGGCGATGTTCGATGAGGACCAGCTTGCGCCCTGGTTCCTCTCCGCTCAGTGCCTGCTTTATCCAGGCCCGATCGGTCTCAGCCTCCTGCATGCCTTCGCCTATGGCCTGCCGGTGGTCACCCATGACAATCTCAAGAATCAGAACCCGGAAATCGCAGCCTTGGAGCCCGACGCCAACGGTCTGACGTTCAGGGAAAACGACGTCGCAGATTTCGCAAGCGCCCTTGGCCGGATCCTTTCAGGTCCTGCGTTCCAGGCTGCGCTCAGCGAACGCGCCAGAACGACCGCGCATCAGGACTACACCATGGCCGCCATGGTCAGAAACTTCGAAAACGCCGTCCTCACCATGAGCCGGCGGCCAGTGGCCGCGGACCTCGCCGCATGACATTTCCCGCCAGCCGGCAACGCTAGACGATGGCAGGCATCCTAGCCGGTCAGAGGCTGCTCAACCTCCTTCCCAAGAAACTGACCCAAGGTGCCGCCTGGAACGGGCTGGCGCAGATCATGTATCGGGGCCTGGTGCTCCTGGGCATGCTGATCGCTGCTCGAATCCTTGGCCTGGAAAGCTTCGGCCAGCTCAGCATCCTCTACAACACAACCATGACCTTCCACGTGGTCGCCTCGCTCGGCCTGATCATGACCGGCACTAAGCTGGTCGCCGAGTTCTCCGAAAAGGACAAGCCGCGCACCGGCCGGATCATCGCCCTTTGCCACTACGTCGCCGCTGCCAGCGGCGGGGTGGTTGGGTTTGGAATGCTGCTTGCAGCGCCTTGGATCGCCTCCGAGATCCTGAACGATGCAGCGCTGGCGTCTGGTGTGCGTCTGACAGCACTCCTGCTCCTGTTCCAGGTGCTCGCGGACAGTACGCTTGGCATCAATCTCGGCTTTCTCGCCTTTCGCGGCATCTTCTTGACCAATGTCGTCGCCGGCATCTGCTCTTTCGTTTTTCTGATCACCGGCGTTCATTATTATGGCGTTTCAGGCGGCCTGCTCGGCCTGGCCTTCGCGGAAGCCATTCGCTTTTTCTCGCTTTGGCGTTCCAGCCACCGCGCAGCGGGAGAACATGCCATTCCTCTGACCTGGCGTTTTCCCAGGGAAGAGCTCGGCGTTCTCTGGCAGGTCAGCCTCCCCTCCATGGCAACTGCCATTCTCTGGCTGCCGGTCACCTGGATCGGTACGTTGATGCTGGTGCGCGAGCCCGGCGGATTCGCCGAGATGGGCCTTTTCGGCGCCGCCAATCAGTGGTTCTCGCTCCTCCTGTTCGTGCCTGGCGTCGTGACCCAGACGATCCTGCCGATCCTGAGCGGTCAGGTCGGCGATGGCGGCAGGCGCGAGGCGAAGAGCCTTGCTCTTAAGTCAGCGGGCATCATGCTGGTTCTGGTGGCGCTGATATCCGTCCCGCTGGCGCTCGCCAGCCCCTGGATCACGGCGGCCTACGGGCCGGAGTTCACCGAAGGCGTCTTTGTGTTCGTCCTGATGCTGACAGCCGCCGTCGCCGCTTCGCCCCAGGGCATCCTCGGCAATTTCCTGGCCGCCGAAAACCGCTTCTGGCTGCGCTTTCGCATCAACCTGCTCTGGGCCGCCTGTTACCTCGCCGCCGCCTACCCGCTGGTGGTCCATGGCGCCGCCGGTCTCGCCATCGCCCTGGTGATCGCTTACGCTGCACGAACCCTCGCGACCCTGATCTATGTCCTCCGGGGTGGCGCCGCCGGCTCGACATAGGCTGCGCAAAAAGGACCGCGATGGCTCAGGCCAGGTCAAGCGTTCCGATCGATCTGCCAGATATCCCAGTCAGCGGGACCAGACCCGCCGCAATGCCGGCAGCGCACACGCTTCATGGCATGAACAAGGCTGTCGGTCATGGAACAGCGCCGCCAGAGGGATTGAACGTGGATGCGGCCGGTATGGCCGCAAAAACGGCATGTCACCTGGACATAGTGCCAGGAACGCAGATCACTGACCCTGATGCCATAGCGCCGCTCGGGAAAACGGATGACGTTGCCATTTCGTTCCATTTTGGGATGCTAGGCGCGGATCGCGGACGGCGTCCAGCGGCTGTTTCTGCATGGCTGGGTTGAAAAAATCGACGTCGTACTCGAGGCCATGCTGAAGAGGGAAAGTTTCAGCCTGAGATACGGATGATCAAGGCTTCGTCGCCCTGAAGATCGATCGACGATCCGATCGGCCGCTCCATCACCCCATTGGTGGTCGACAATAGCACGACACCCTCAACCGGCTCGCCGACGCGAATGGACTTCGGCGCCGCGTCCAGATTGGCCAGGATCAGAAAACGCCGTCCCTCCGCTTCGCGCGCATAAGCCAGCGCCTCGCCCTCTATTTTGAGCGGGCGCCAGGAGCCCACCGACAGCGCCGGCTCGGCGCGTCGAAGCGCCAGAAGATCCCGTGTCAGGTTCAGTATCGAGGCGGGATCGTCCCGTTGCTCGTCGACATTCCTCTTCGCATTATCCTCTCCAACCGGCAGCCAAGGCTCACCTGTAGTAAAGCCTCCATGGGCCTCCATGGACCAGGGGAGGGGGGTGCGTACGGGGTCGCGGCCCTGGTCGGGGTGAGCGAGGCCGAAGGGGTCCTGGCCCTGTCCAGGCGGAATGTGAACGTTTTCCAGGCCAAGCTCGTCGCCGTAATAAAGTGTCGGCGTACCGCGCAGTGTCAGCAGGATCAGCATCGCCACCCGCGCCTGTACAGCCCCCACCCGGCTCGCGATCCGCTTCTGGTCATGATTCCCCAACACCCAGCTCGGCCAACCGCACCGCGGTAGGGTCGACTCATATTTTTGGATGTAGGCGAGCAACGCCTCTGCCTTCCATGCTTGCCACATCAGGTTGAAATTGAAGGGGAGATGCAGGCCTTTGCCACCCTCGCCATAGTAGGTGACGAGCTTTTCCGGCGGCAGGTAAATCTCCCCGATGAGCAGGCGGTCAGCGCCGAACTCCTCGGTGACCGAGCGCATCTCGGCCATGATTTCGTGGATCTCCGGACGATCGGCGCTGAAGATCGGCAGCACCTTTCGAAAATCCGGCTGGCCCGGGGTGTAATCGGGATTGAGCGGGTCGCTTCGAAAGCGTGCATCCTTGATCAGGAGCCAGCAGACGTCCAGGCGAAAGCCGTCGACCCCGCGTGCCAGCCAGAAACGCATGTTTTCGTACATCTGATCGCGCACGTCAGGGTTACGCCAGTTGAGATCGGGTTGCTCCTTCAAGAAGAAGTGACAAAAATACTGGCCGCTCGCCTCGTCCAGGGTCCAGGCGTCACCGCCTGCGATGCTCACCCAGTTATTCGGCGGCCCGCCGTCGGGCCCGGGATCGCGCCAGAGATACCAATCCCGCTTCTCGGCATCCCTGCCGCTTTTGGCGTCCAGAAACCAGGGGTGCTGGTCTGATGTGTGGTTCGGCACGAAGTCCAGGATCAGCTTGATGCTGCGCTCATGCAGTGCTGTGATCAGGCGGTCGAAATCGGAAAAATCACCGAACAGGGGGTGAATATCGGTGTAATCGGCGACGTCATAGCCGAAATCCGCCATGGGCGAGGGGTAGATCGGCGTAATCCAGACGGCATCCACGCCGAGCCAGGCGAGGTAATCGATGCGCTGGATGATGCCCTCTAGATCGCCGATTCCATCGCCGTCGCTGTCCTGAAAGGAGCGCGGATAGACCTCGTAGACGACGGCGCCCTGCCACCAGGGGTGATGGACTTCCGACTTTGACATAGGTCGGTCTTGTTCAGATGTCGACATGTTGCGGTCCCCGAATGCCAGTGGATGTCAGCTGTTTTCGCCTCTCAAATGAAAATGTTGCAGTGCACAAAAAATGACAATAGAGTGGCATTGATCAACCAGCCGTGCCATGTTCCGCTCGCACCGGATGAGTTTGACAGATGACAGCTGGACTAGAAGAGCTTGACAACCGAAAACCCGCCTAAAGAACAGAACATTATCCCGATCGAAGAGGAGATGCAGCGCTCCTATCTCGATTACGCCATGAGCGTGATCGTGTCTCGAGCTCTGCCCGATGTCCGGGATGGTTTGAAGCCGGTTCACCGCCGCATCCTCTATGCCATGCGTGAAGGCGGCTACGATCACGGCAAGCCGCCGAGGAAGAGTGCCCGCATCGTCGGCGACGTCATGGGTAAATATCACCCCCATGGCGACAGCGCGATTTATGACAGCCTGGTGCGTATGGCCCAGGATTTCTCGATGCGCGTGCCGCTGATCGACGGTCAGGGCAATTTCGGCTCGATGGACGGCGACCCACCGGCTGCCATGCGTTACACCGAAGCACGTCTAGCCCTTTCCGCTGACGCGCTGCTCACCGATATCGAGAAGGACACGGTCGATTTTCGGCCGACCTATGACGAGAGTGGCGAGGAGCCGGTGGTCCTGCCGGCGCAATATCCGAACCTGCTGGTCAATGGACAGGCTGGCATCGCCGTCGGCATGGCGACCAACGTGCCGCCGCATAATCTGGGCGAGGTGATTGACGTCTGCGTCGCCATGATCGACGATCCGGATCTCGGTTTCGAGGAGATGCTGGCGCTGATGCCAGGTCCGGATTTTCCGACCGGCGCCATGATCCTTGGCCAATCCGGCATTCGCCAGGCCTATGCGACCGGGCGCGGCTCGGTGGTAATCCGCTCGCGTACCCATGTCGAAGATGTCCGAAAGGACCGGCCGGCGATCATCATCACCGAAGTGCCGTTCCAGGTGAACAAGGCGCGCATGCAGGAGCGCATGGGTGAGCTTGTTCGTGAAAAGCGCGTCGAGGGCATCGCCGAGATCAGGGACGAGAGCGATCGTGACGGCACCCGCGTGGTCATCGAGCTGAAGCGTGACGCCGACAGCGACATCGTCCTGAACCAGCTTTTCCGCCACACGCCGCTGCAGATCAGCTTCGGCGTCAACCTGGTGGCGCTCAGGGCCGGCCGGCCGGAGCAGCTGAACGTCCGCGACGTGTTCGAAGCATTCCTCGAGTTCCGCGAAGAAGTCATCCTCCGGCGGACCGCCTTCGATCTCACGAAGGCGCGCGACCGCGCGCATATCCTGGTCGGCCTCGCCGTTGCTGTCGCCAATATCGACGACGTCATCAAGCTGATCCGCAGAGCACCCGATCCAGCGACCGCCAAGGCCGAACTTTGTGCCCGCGACTGGCCGAAGGGCGACATCGCACCGCTCCTGGCGCTTGCCGAGGAGGCCGAAGAGGGCGCCGATGACGGCAGTGATAGCGGCTATCGACTGTCCGAACGTCAGGCCCAGGCAATCCTCGAACTTCGCCTGCATCGTCTGACCCAGCTGGAGCGCTCCAAGCTCACCGACGAGCTGAAGGAACTGGTCGCCAAGATCGAGGCGCTTCTCCTGATCCTCCGTTCGCGCGAGCGCCTGTTGGAGGTACTGAAAGAAGAGCTGCTCGCGGTCAAAGAAAAATTCGCCACCCCCAGGCGCACGACCATCGAGGATCTCGATTTCGACATCGACATCGAGGACCTCATCCAAAAAGAGGACATGGTCGTCACCGTCACCAAGCTCGGCTACATCAAGCGCACGCCGCTTTCCACCTATCGGGAACAGCGCCGCGGCGGTAAAGGCCGGAAGGGGATGGCGACCCATGATGACGATCATCTGGAAGCCTTGTTCGTCACCACCACCCATACGCCCGTGTTATTCTTCTCCTCCGAAGGCCGGGTCTACAAGCTGAAGGTCTACAAACTGCCGCTCGGCAACCCGCAGGCGCGGGGTAAGGCCATGGTCAACCTGTTCTCGCAGTTGATTGATGGCGAATATATCACCGCTGTCCTGCCGCTGCCCGAGGACGAGAGCACCTACGACGATCTCTCCGTGGTGTTCGCGACATCGTCCGGCAAGGTCCGGCGAAACGCGCTCGCCGACTTCACTTTCGTGCCTGCCAACGGCAAGATCGCGATGAAGCTGGATGGCGAAGATCACCTGGTCGGTGTCGATGTCGCCACCGAGCACAGCGATGTGATGCTGGCGGCTCGCGGTGGCAAATGCGTTCGCTTCCCGCTATCCGGTGTCCGCGTTTTCCGCTCGCGCAGCTCGGAGGGCGTACGTGGCATGGCGCTCGCCGGCGATGATCGTGTCATCTCCATGTCGATCCTCGACCATATCGATGTCGACATTGAGGAGCGTGACGGTTTCCTTCGCTATGACGGCGGCTTGCGCCGGCAAAATGGCGACGGCCCGCCGGAAAAACCCGAGGACATTACCGAAGAACGCCTGGACGAGCTGTCGTCCCGGCAGCAGATGATCCTTTCTGTGACCGTGAACGGCTATGGCAAGCGGAGCTCGGCTTACGAATATCGGGTCACCAACCGCGGCGGGCAGGGGATCATCAATATCGAGACCTCGGATCGCAATGGCGAGGTCATCGCTGCCTTCCCGGTGACCGAGCGCGATCAGATCATGCTGGTCACCGATCAGGGCAAGGTCATCCGCATACCCGTCGACGGCATCCGCATAGCAGGACGCAACACCCAGGGAGTGACCCTGTTCCACACCGATAAAGACGAGCATGTCGTCTCGGTGGCGCGCCTCGAAGGGGCAGCCGACATCGAGGATGAAGACCTTGATGACAGCGAGACCGACGAGAACCAAGGCAGTGATGAAGAGAGCGAAGGCGTAGAACAAAAGAACGACAGCACCGACAAGGACGACGCACCTCCTGGCTAGTCGAAGAGAATCGACGGCCGGAGGAAGATGGAGGGTCCGCCGACCATGACGACGCGACGCATCGGGGTATATCCCGGCACCTTCGATCCTATCCACAATGGCCATGTCGATATCGTGAGACGCGCGACGCGCGTGGTGGATCGCCTCGTGCTCGCAGTCGCCGCCAATATCGGTAAGGATCCGCTGCTTACCCTCGATCAGCGCATCGAGCTCGCGTCCTACGAGGCGGATATGCTCATGAGCGATGGGCGCGCCAATGGCTGCGAGATCCTGGTAGAGCCCTTCGATGTTCTGCTTGTGGACTTCGCGCGCAAAATCGACGCGACGCTGATCATCCGTGGTTTGCGCGCAGTCTCGGATTTCGAGTTGGAGTTCCAGATGGCCTCCAACAATGCTCGCCTCGCTCCTGGCATCGAAACCGTGTTCCTGACCGCCTCCGAGACCAATCAATTCATCTCCTCGCACTTCGTGAAGGAGATTCACCGCTATGGCGGCGATGTCGCGAGCTTTATCTCGGCCAACGCCAAGGCCGCTTTGGATCGGCGATCCCGCTGAGCGCCGACAAACCCGCCTTTCGCCCAATTGACATATTCCCGCCTCCGGTAATCATGGGACACATGCGATCAGGAGACATGAAGCATGGATCTCAGACTTGACGGCAAACGGGTCATTCTGACGGCTGGAGCCGCCGGTATCGGCCGGGTCACGCTTAAAACTTTCGTGGATGCAGGGGCCGAAGTGTTCGTCTGTGACGTCAATGATGATGCCTTGAACGATGTGCGAAGTACGTATCAAAATGTGGGCGTTATCCATGCCGATGTCGCTGATCCCGATGACGTCGACCGCCTATTCGACACAGCGCTCGAGCGTCTGGGCGGCCTCGATATTCTCCTGAATAACGCTGGTGTCGCCGGGCCTACAGCCCCGGTCGAGGACGTTGATATCGAGGACTGGCGGCAGTGCATGGAGATAAACGTCACCGGTCAGTTCCTCTGCGCGAAGCGCGCCGTGCCGCATATCAAAGCCGCAGGCGGTGGCTCGATCGTCAATCTTTCTTCGGCTGCCGGTCGTTTCGGCTTTGCCCTTCGTTCCCCCTACGCCGCGTCCAAATGGGCCGTCGTCGGTTTCACCAAAAGTCTCGCCATCGAGCTCGGCCCCTCCCAGATCCGCGTCAATGCCATCTGCCCCGGCGCCGTCGAAGGCGACCGCATCAACCGCGTGATCGCTGCCAAGGCCGATGCCCAAGGCGTCAGCTTCGAAGAGATGTACCAGCATTACGCCGGCGTCGCCTCGATGAAGACCCTGATCAAGCCGGAGGACATCGCCAAAATGATGCTCTTCATCTGCTCGGACGCCGGCCATCTCATCTCCGGCCAGATCCTGGGCGTCGACAGCAACGTCGAATACCTCCGCTAGGACAGGTGGCCCGGCGGCCTTGACTTGGTGCTTGGCTCGGTTGTCGAAATCCACACTCCAGCCCTTTCGTCATGCCCGAGCCCGATCCAGGCGTCCTCTCATCTGCCGAGCGACGTAGGACGAGCATAATCTATTAACGTTAAGAAGCGGTTAACAGGAGAAACCTATGAGACCCCAGTCGGATAAAGTTGAACGCGTCGCCGTCATCGGGGCCGGCACGATCGGGGCGAGCTGGGCGACGTTGTTTCTCTCAAAGGGTCTGAAGGTCGCCGTCTGGGATCCGATGGAGGATGCCGAGACCAAGGTTCGCGCATTCGTCGACAAGGCTTGGCCGGCGCTTGAACGCCTCGGCTTGGACAAGCGTGCCGACCCGTCCAGACTCCACTTCCATAATGACCCCGCAACCGCCGTCGCCGACGCGACCTTCGTCCAGGAGAGTGGCCCGGAAAACCTCCAGGCGAAGCGCGACCTCTACACCAGGTTTGAGCCCAAGTTACCGCCGGCCACCGTCGTGACCTCGAGTACGTCGGGGTTGATGCCATCGGAACTTCGCGAGGGTAGGGTGGGACCGGGACGCTACATTGTCGGCCATCCCTTCAACCCGCCGCATCTGATTCCGCTGGTGGAGGTGGTTGGTGGCGAGGGCGCCGAGTCCGCCGTTGTCGATTGGGCCATCGACTTCTACACTTGGCTCGGCAAGAAGGCGATTCGCATCGACAAGGAGATGCCCGGCCACGTCGCCAACCGCATGCAGGCGGCTCTCTATCGAGAAGCCATTCACCTCGTTCTCGAGGGTGTCGCCACCCCCGCCGATGTCGACGCCGCCATCGCTTATGGCCCTGGCCTTCGCTGGGCTCTGATGGGGCCGCATGCCTTGCATAACCTGGCGGGCGGCGAGGGGGGGATCCGCCACTTGCTCGAGCATATCGGCCCCGGCATCGATGCCTGGTGGCAGACGCTGGGCCAACCGCGCATCACACCCGAGACCACCGAAAAAATCGTGAAGGCTTACGAGGCGGCTGAGCCGCGCCCGGTCGCCGAACTTGCGGCGGAGAGGGATGTTTTGCTGCTGGCGCTTCTCGATGTGCTTAGGAGAACAAGGGATTGATTTTATCAGCCAAAAACGTCTATCGGCCAAATCTTAATCTTCTCTTCAGAGGATTGTCGTAATATTTGATAATCCAGAGCTTCGTTGTGAACGTTCGGAGGGCAAAAGATGGCGGTCATTCAGTGGGTCTATGCCAGCGCAGCAAGTACACCGTTCGATTCCTCAGACCTCGAAGACTTGCTTGCCAAGGCGCGTGCGAACAATGAGAAGGTCAACGTTACCGGCATGCTTCTCTACCACGACGGCTCCTTCCTCCAGGTTCTCGAAGGCGAAGAAGACGACGTTGAAGCTGTCGTCAGCAAAATCAAACAGGATGACCGTCACTGTAATGTAATGAAGCTCTATCGTGGTGAAATCGATGCCCCCAATTTCGCCGATTGGAGTATGGGATTTTGCCGGCCCACCAACGCCAAGGATGTCCCAGGCTTCATCGATATCTTGCGCTCGGTCGACACGCATGATTTGTGCGTCGAGGGCAATGGGACGCGCGTCAAAAAGCTGATCGATGCCTTCAAAGAAGGCCGCTGGCGTCAAAAGGTGGCCGCCTGACGGTATGACCGCGTCAGTCTTCGTCGCAGCCGGGCCTCGGAGCTATCGACCGAAATAGGGGTTCAGACCATAGACACGCGGCCTGAAGTGCGTCTCGGCAAGCGCGATGCGCTGACCGAAGGGCGCGCGGTTTTCATCGAACGCATGCACGGCATTGGCTTGCGCGAGTTGTTGAGGTGACCCAGTCGCTCCGCAGGCTGAGAGCAGCCCGATCAGGGTCAGCATGGTCAGAGCCTTTGTGGTCTTACTGAAGCGCTTGCTCATTACCTGTATCCTCCCTGTTCAAAAACCTGGAGACATTGGATCAGAGACCGTCGGAACTGCCTGTAACAACCGATACAAATCACGCTTTTGTCAGCGTCCGTGAGATAGAGTCCAGGGCTTCGACAGACGCCAAATGAAGGCCACTTACGTCTTGAGGCGGTCATGTCATTAGATCCCAAAAATCGATTCCAGCCCCGCTCGGTCCCCCATCGCCGTCATGACATTGTCCTCGGGTGCTGCAGGGCCAAGCTCATCAGCAGCGCGTAACACAATCGGCAGGAGGTCGACGTCGCCGACCGAATTCAGGAAGAAACTGCGGTGCGAGAGCACCCATTGCACCGCGGTCTGGATATCGTCCTCATCTTCAAGTGGCTGATACCAAGTGTTGCGGTTCTTCGGCATGCCTGCGCTCCAGGCGCCGCGCGCGATCGATTTGATGGTCTGGACGGCAATATTCTTTTCCTGGCAAAGCGCCACCAGTGCATTGAAATCCCGGGCGTAGGCGGGGTGCTGTGCGGCAAACCAGTTCCAGGGCATGAGCACCGATGAGAAATCGAAGCGCTCCAGACTTTTCCGATGCATCGCGGCCACCGTCCAGCCGTGGCCTGTTACGCCGATGTGATCGACATAGCCCTGCTGCCTGGCCTCCAGGATGGCCTCCAAGGCCCCGCCGGGCGCGAACGCCCTTTCCCAGTCGTCCGGATGGATCAGGCAGTGCAGCTGCAGAAGATTGAGGCGGTTAGTGCGCAGGCGCTCCAAGGAACGCTGGATCTGTGCCTTGCAGCCGTCATAATCGAACTGATCCGTCTTGGTCGCGAGGAAAAAATCGTCCCGAGCACTCTCCATCCAGGGGCCGATCCTGAGTTCGGCATCGCCATAGCGGGGTGCTGTGTCGATGTGATTGACACCGTAGCGATAGAGCAGGTCCAGCGTTCGATCGGCGGTCGCCTGATCGACGTTTTTGAGGGCAGCAGCACCGAAGATCACGGCGGAACTCATATGGCCGGTCCGCCCGAACGCTCGCTTCTCGATGCTCATGGCAGTTCCCCATCGCAACCTGTCCTTGAGGTAGATGGTGCTGTCAGTACGGACCAGTCGTCAATATCGAATTGAAGAGAAAACGTTGAGCATGGGGCGTTGTGGTCAGATATTGATGGCGTGTTCGGCACAACCACACTAAGAAAATGTCATAATTAGAATGAACCATTCCATAGGGCTGGAATCACTATGCGCGCCATTGTCCTGACGTTGCTCAGCAGCTGTCTTGTCGGAACGCTGATGATCGAGGCGTATCTGCGCTTCGACGACCACAGCTCGCTCGCCGTCGACTATGTCTATCACGAATGGGACGGCCGCGAACGGCGGGTTATGGCGACCGCGGAAGACCTGGCCGATCCGAGAAAGGCGATCGTCATGCTCGGCGATTCCATGGTGGCCGGGATCAATTGCGGCCGGGAGCAAAACCTGGCCGGCCATTTTGAGCGCGCCATGCTGTCGACCACGGCTGACTACAAGGCGATCAATCTCGGATCCGCCAACACCTCTGTCTTCGCCTATCTTGATCAGCTTCAGGGCTACATGGCGGGCGAGGGGGGGCCTGCCGGCGTGATCGTCATGCTCTACACCAATGATGCCGATGTCATCGAGCCGCGCATGTGTCCCGTCGCCGATGTCGTCGAGCGCGCAGGCAATCTTTCGGCATCGGAAAAGGCGGATATCCGGTCTTTTTGCAAGGACGCCGTGGTCGGGCAGCCCTCATATGATGACACCACGCCCTGGTTCGCGATCGGTGGCCCTGTCGATACATGGCTCCATGGGGCGTCCTATGCCTACCGCTTCTTTCGCGAGTCTGCAGCGCTTCTTGCCGTCTCGCTCGGCGGGGACGAGCCAGTGGGGCGGCTTCGCTATCCCGGGCTATGGTCCGATCCTAAAAGCCTGGAATTTCGCCTGATCGCCACCGGCATGGAAGAAATCAAGGCGCTCGTCGATCGACATGACATCCCGATGATGGTGGCTTTCTTCCCGCCGATCGAGTTCCTCTCGATGGACAACCCGATGTATGCGGCGACCGAGATCGCCGGTCGCGAACTCGGTGCGCGCCTTGGCCTTTCGGTGCTGAACGGTTTCGACGCTTATCTCGATGATTCGCGCGCCAATCGCAATATGTCACGCTCGCTGACCGATCATCATCCGAGCTGTCTCGGGCATCAGATCCTTGCCGAATGGCTACTCGATGAGTTCGAGGATATGGGTGGGTTTGAAGGTGGAGGCCGGAGCGACAATCCCGCCCTGGCCGAAGGTGATCCCGCGATTATCGCGAGGCCGACCGGCGATTAGCGGTTTGACCAGATCAATCGATCGACGCGGACACGTTCAGCCGGATTTCGAGTTCGAGCGCTAGCCTCCCATCAGGTGGCTCGAGCGAGCTGGTCGCACCACTGGGAGATTGACATTCCTGCTCGGGCGTGATGCCCGTTGGGGACGCTATCGCAATTTCTTCGGGATGATCCATGGCCAAAGCGCATGAGGACGGCGGTGAACTGATCGGCAGCTTCGACTACATCGTCGTCGGCGCCGGCACGGCAGGGTGTCTCTTAGCAAACCGGCTGAGCGCCGATCCTGAGAGGAAAGTCCTGCTGATCGAAGCTGGTGGAAAGGATAACTGGATCTGGTTCCACATTCCGGTCGGTTATCTCTACAGCCAGGGCAATCCGCGCGCGGACTGGTGCTTCAAGACCGAGGCTGATCCTGGCCTGAACGGACGCTCGCTCAACTATGCCCGTGGCAAGGTGCTCGGCGGCTGTTCCGCGATCAACGGCATGATCTACATGCGCGGCCAGGCCGCCGACTACGATCACTGGCGCCAGCTCGGCAATGTCGGCTGGTCCTGGGACGATGTGTTGCCGATCTTCAAGAAAACCGAGGATCATTTCGCCGGCGGCAGTGATCTGCACGGCGTCGGCGGCGAGTGGCGGGTCGAGGAGCCGAGGACGTCCTGGGATATTCTCGATGTCTTCAGGGATGCCGCTGCCGAGGCCGGCATACCCAGGGTCGAGGACTTCAACCTCGGTGACAATGAAGGCTGCGCCTATTTCCAGGTGAATCAGAAAAAGGGCATTCGCTGGCATGCAGCGAAAGCGTTTCTGAAACCCGCAGCTGACCGCGCCAACCTCACCATCCTCACCCATGCCCAGACCGAGCGGCTGACCCTGGAAGGCAAGCGCGTGACCGGCGTCCAGTTCCGCCAGGGCGGCGCGCCCAAGCGGGCGACGGCGAATGCAGAGGTGATCCTGGCGGCGGGTGCCATCGGCTCGCCGCAGATCCTCCAGCTTTCCGGCATCGGACCAGGAGCGCTCCTCGCCGAGCACGGCATCGATATCAGTCATGAACTCGAGGGAGTCGGTGAGAACCTGCAGGATCACCTCCAGCTTCGCCTCGCCTACAAAGTTCAGAACATCGGGACCTTGAACGAAAAAACCCAGAGCCTGTTCAGCAAGGCGATGATGGCGCTGGACTATGCGCTCTACCGGCGCGGGCCGCTCTCCATGGCACCCTCCCAGCTTGGTGCGTTCGCGAAGTCGTCGAACGACTTCGCCACGGCCAATCTGCAATATCACATCCAGCCGCTCTCGCTCGGCAAGTTCGGGGAAGATCTGCACCCCTTTCCCGCGTTCACCGCCTCAGTGTGCGATCTCAGGCCGGAAAGCCGGGGGCATGTGAGGATCAAGGGCCGGGACCCGAGCCAGGCTCCGGAGATCCAGCTCAATTACCTCTCGACCGCGAGAGACCGGCAGGTCGCCGCCGACGCCATCCGTCTCACCCGGAGGATCGTCCTGGAGACCGAGGCGATGAAGCCCTATCAGCCCGAAGAGTTCGTGCCCGGCCTCTCCGCGCATACCGAAGAGGAACTGGTGAAAGCCGCGGGCGACATCGGCACCACCATCTTTCATCCGGTCAGCACCTGCAAAATGGGCAGCGACCCCGCTGCGGTGGTGGACGATCGGCTCAAAGTCCACGGCCTCGAGCATCTGCGCATCGCCGATGCGTCGATCATGCCGGCGATCACCTCCGGCAACACTAACTCACCGACCTTGATGATCGCGGAGAAAGCGGCCGCAATGATCCAGGAAGATGCCAAAGTCTAGTGGTGTGACCACTTCATCTGGTTTTCACCGACTTCGAAGAAAGCGCCAGGAGTTCCATGGGTATGC
>JBPCVQ010000207.1:0-9953 GCA_051010395.1 Geminicoccaceae bacterium
ACCATAAGCTGGCTTCCAGTTTCCAACGTGAGCGCCATCCCAATGGCAAACGGCGTGAACGCTCATCGACAAGTCTAATAGAACCAGACATGACCGGACCTCTCCCCTGGTTGATCCGTGTCAACAATCGTATCTATAAACAATGACCGTCAAACTTTAACGCAGCGCGTCACAAATCGTCAATCCCAAATATCGATATATTGATAAATTGTTCAATCTACAGTACGGATTTTTCATCACACTCATTCAAGATTGCCCTTGACGCACATGCGTGTTAAACCTAAGATGTCAGTGTTAATGTTTGCCTGGGACAGCTTGCATGGCAATTGAGCTGCGTGGCGATGGGAAGGTCAAGGATGATGCGGCGGCACCACCCAAACCTTCGAGGCTTGAAAAAATTACGTCAGCCCTTAGCGCCATCGAAGCCGATGACACCATCGTCGATTGCATCATCAATACCCCCGGTGCCTTCTTATGGGAGTTCTACAAAGTCTGGCTCGCAAATGGCGGCCAGGACGGCGGCAAGAACCGCAACAGCATCCGCCGCATGCGCGACGTCTGGCTGACAGACAAAAGCGAGGTCAAGAGCCTCCATCCCAAACTCACGGGCAAGGTCCGCATCAGCAAGGACGATGCCAAGTCGCTGATATCGCTGTTCCTAAAGCGCTGGCGCTTTGTTGGCGTCAAAGAGGGCGACTGGATACTTACGGCCGACGGTTATGCGCCCTTTCCCTGCCAGGATTGCCAATCACTCTGTGACCGCTTGATCGATGCCATGTATCCTGAGGGGAGCAAACAGGCGCGTAGTGGTCTTTCATTGCCTGTTCGTCCGGGTGACTCGCAACTTATCGCCGCCAGCAGCAATTGGACGGAAATCGCCCGCCTCTACAATGATCTGGATGCACACATCACTCTCAGCCGCCACAACTCAACGATCGGACCAACGCCGTTGGACACCACCCGCCTGTTCTGGCATGTGATGAACTATCTGTATGAGACCATAGGCAACAAGGACACGATATTTATCTGGATCGTGGATATTGGTGGCAGGCAAGTTGAAGATTCGGAAGCCTGGAAAGATTTTCTCAATTTCGAGATGTTAAAAACGCGATTTCGGGCATTCGCATCCTTCGATTCAAAGGGTGATTTTGATGAACATGAGGAAACCCAGACTGATCGCCGCTCCACAGAGCAGTCTGGCATTCATGGTGCGTTCCTGCGCTCTTTGACTATTCCAGAAGAAGGACATCGGGAGAAGCGCTGGAAGTGGCTGTGTGAACGCGCAATCATAGTCGTACAAAATCTGCGCAAAGAGGAGTTTCAACATCTCTATGTCGATGAAGATCAACTGGTTGATAAGGTCCGTGTTCGCGACATCAATATAACCGCCGAGAACTTCTTACCCAGCATGATGCCACATCGATGGTCCCGACTAAGAGAGCTGCGCGAACTCTACGGTCGTGATTTGACCGACATCTCGGATGCGACGCTAACCGTACATTTCAAACAGATCGACCAAAGCACGGAGAGCGCGCCTTATAACGACGTTCGCTTTTTCGCACATGCCCTTAGCCCTGACGGAGAAAGCAGCGACCCTACGTTAGCTTCAACGACGAAATCACGCGAGTTACCCCCTCCGGATACCTCCTATAGTGAAGCAATGCGACTTATCTATTGGGCGGCACGGCATCGATTGAAGGCCCCGAGAGGGGAGAAAGAAGCACCTGAAGCTGAGAACTGGGCTATAGCGATGGCATATTTGGCCAATCAAGGATTTAGGGCTATCCGCCTGCCTGAGTTTATGGGCATTCACCGATCTCCTGGCGATTGAACAACCCTCACGTTTGCTCCAAAGAGCCTGAAACGCCTTCATGTTTTAGCACTATGCTGCATCTGCTAACAGCTTGATATTTCATTAAATTCAACATTTTTTTTCTTGTAATATGTTCCACCGTATGGTTAACGATTTGAAAATCTTTTGTAGCAAGCTTCTCTGAGCGCTCTGCAAATAACGCAATGGTTGCTTTGCTGTGGACAGTAAATTAGTGCTCGGTGTCTTCTACCGGGTCAATGGAGCCTGATAGAGATGCCGCATGTTGCTGCGATTCCAAACGACCTTCCGGACAATGCAACCAAGCCAATTTTAACCTTCATCGTTCCCGCACCCAACGGCTGCAATTTGAGTTGCCCCTACTGTTTCATCTCGAAACGCAAGGAAGCGGCGACAAGGCTGGATCTTTCACCTGAAGATTATGTTGCGTTCATCGAACAGATCGCAGCGCGTGAAGAGGTCGGGGCGATCTGCCTGCAGGGATATGAGCCGCTTCTGCCGGAAAGCTATGGCTATACCCGAGCCATTCTCGAGATCGGCCAGCGCCTGGACGTGCCGACCAGCCTGGTGACCAACGGCACCAACCTGGAAAAATGGGTTGACGATCTGGCGAAGCTTCGTCCCAGCAAGATCACCGTGAGCATCGATGCAGCCGATCCGGCTACGCATGATCGTAGTCGCGGCAAAACTGGCGCCCATGAAGCCGCCATGAACGGCCTTCGGATGGCGGCCGCCAATCCTGTGCTGCAGCCGGTTCTGACCCTTGCCTCGATCCTGATGCCGCACAAGCATGAACGGCTGCTCGGCATGCCGTCACTGGCTGCCGAACTTTGCATCGATCACTGGGTGGTGACGGCGCTTCAGGAAGTCGACGATGACGAACTGCTCGGGCCGGTCGGCGATCGCAGGCAGATGTTCCGCGACCTCGTGATCCTGAGACGTAAGGCCGAACGCTGCAGCATCAATTTTGTGGTCGACGACGAATTCGGACGCCTCGCCGACAACGACCTTGAACGTGACGTGGTCGACCTCAA
The DNA here is from genome assembly GCA_051010395.1 of Geminicoccaceae bacterium. Classification (GTDB taxonomy): domain Bacteria; phylum Pseudomonadota; class Alphaproteobacteria; order Geminicoccales; family Geminicoccaceae; genus JANQPX01. The sequence goes on from JBPCVQ010000207.1 coordinate 2,866, forward strand.
ATCGCTGCGTTTTCGCCGTCTCGCCCATCCCGCAGGCACATTCCGATTGCTGCCGACCGGACAATGCTCCATGGGGCTCGACATCATGCTTTCGGTGAAGGCGGACACGCCGCGCTGGCGTCCAGGCAAGATCGATGCTTTCGAATTTATCGAAGCGATGAGAAGTGGCCGCCCGGCATTGTCTTTGGTGCAGTAGATGCACCCTTATCCGTTCGTCCGAAGAGTTCATCCGCCCCAATAGCGCCCGCTGGCACCAACGGCGACTGTCAGTAATCCCAGTGCCAGGTTGGCACTGACGATCATCCTGATCGTGGCGAGGCGCGCTGCCGCAACGGCGACATCCTCCTGGTCGACCGCACGCTTGAAGGCAAGCCATGGGACGTGAAAGAGATATAGAAAGAGCGCTACCATGATCAGGCCGGTGAGGTGCATGACGTGGACATGCAGGCCAACGCCGGAAAATCCGCCGAAGCCGTAAAAAATCATGAAGTAACCGGTCAGCAGCAGGCCGAGGACGCTCATCCAGACCCAGGGGAAGAAGCGTTTGAACACGCCTTGCCAGAGTTTCAGACGATCGAGTGCTTCCCATTCCGCGAGGCTCGGGCGGAGAATCGCATAGGCGAAGAACATGCCGCCGACCCAGAGGACCGCGAGAAGGGAGTGAATAATTAGGCCGAGCGTCATATCGAAACGGTCCCTTTGCTGAACGAGGTCAAGTCAGGCGTGCAGTCGCCGGCTGCCGGAGGGTGTGGGCAAGCTTTTCGCCGATCATGATGCAGGCGGCGTTGGTGTTGCCGGAGACCACGGTCGGCATGATCGAGGCATCGGCGACCCTGAGGCCACGGATACCGTGTACGCGGAGTTCGTTATCGACCACCGCCTTCGGGTTGGTATTCGGCCCCATCAGGCAGGTGCTGGTCGGATGGAAAATCGTGCCGCCGCGCTTTCTTGCATGTTCCAGAAAGTCGTCGTCGCTGACGACATCGGGGCCGGGTTCGATCTCCTCGGCGATCAAGGGCTTTAGCGATTCTGTCTCGGCGAGGCGTCTCGCAAGTTTCAGCCCGTCGATCATGCATTGCCGATCCCCGTCGGTCGCGAGGTAGTTCGCATGGATCGCGGGGTGTTCCTTAGGATCTCTCGATTTTATCAGCAGGCTGCCACGGCTTTCAGGCCTCAGCTGGCAGACCGAGGCGGTGAAGCCGGAGAAATCATGGAGCGGTTCGCCCGGCTTGTCGGCGCTGAACAGGATCAGGTGGAACTGCACGTCGGGTGTGGCGAGCTCCGGCCGTGTCCTGGCGAAAATCCCCCCTTGCCCTGCCCCGATGGTCAACGGTCCGGTGCGCTTGGTCAGCCATTCCAGGCCCATCAGTATCTTCTGCCAAGGGCTGTGCACCCGATCGTTCAAGGTGATTGGCTTGCTGCAACGGTAGAGTGAACGCGCCTGGAAATGATCCTGGAGATTGGCGCCGACACCGGCCAGGTCATGGACGACCTTGATCTCAAGCTCCTGCAGGTGTTCACCCGGGCCGATGCCCGAGAGCTGCAGGATCTGAGGTGAGCCGATGGCGCCCGCGGAGAGAATAATCTCGCCCTCGACATCGGCGCGCATCAGCTGACCGCCTTTCCAGTACATCACGCCGGTAGCACGCTTGTCCTCGACGACGATCCTGGATACCAGCGCATCGGTGACCACGTTGAGATTGGGCCGGTATTTGATCGGGTGGAGATAGGCAACGGCGCTGGAGCAGCGAAAACCGTTCCGGGTGGTGAGCTGAAAATAGCCGACCCCTTCCTGCTCCTCTCCATTGAAATCGGCGGTGCGGGGAATGCCGATCTGGTCGCAGGCGTTGATATAGGCCTCGACGATCTCGTGGGTCTGATTGAGGTCTGACACGCCGAGCGGCCCGCCTTCGCCATGCAGGGCATTGGCGCCGCGTTCCTGGTCCTCCGCCTTTCTGAAAAAGGGCAGAACGTCGTTCCAGCCCCAGCCCTGATTGCCCATCTGCCGCCAAAGCTGGAAATCCTCACGCTGACCACGGATATAGACAAGACCATTGATCGCGCTCGATCCACCCAGCACCCGTCCGCGCGGCCAGGCGATGCGCCGACCGTTGAGCTCGGGCTCGGGTTCGGTCTGGTAGCCCCAATTGAGTTTTTCGTTGAAGATGGTCCGGTAATAGCCGACGGGAATGTGTAGCCAGGGATTAAGGTCACGACCACCGGCCTCCAACAGGAGAACACGGTTGGCTGGGTCTTCGGTCAAGCGATTCGCGAGCGCGCAACCAGCTGAGCCCGCGCCGATCACGATGAAATCATATCCTTCGGCCATTCGTCCTGGATGTCCCCAAACCTCCATGATCCCGTGCAACCCTGCCCTCCAGCAAGACCGCAGAGAATAGAGGTACAAACCGTCTCGCTTCCTGCCCACTTCCTTACAGTCTTGATAGCCGAATTTGACAGGGTTTGTGAGGAAAATCGGCTTTTAGATCCGTAAGGGCGATATGCACCGTATTCGTCTTGCAACCGAGACGATTACAGCGCATATATCACGCTCATGGCCGTCCGTGAGCTTCGCACAGCATTTTCCAAACGCCATCTGCTTGGCATCGAGGGGCTGTCGCCACCCGAAATCCGATTACTGCTGGACCGGGCCGACGAGTTTGTAGATCATGGCCGTCGGGCCAACAAGAAGCTCGACCAGATGCGCGGCCTGACCCAGATCAATCTATTTTTCGAAAGCTCTACTCGAACCCGCACCTCTTTTGAACTTGCCGGCAAGCGGCTGAGTGCGGATGTCGTCAACATGTCGATCAGCAGTTCATCCATCAAAAAGGGCGAGACCCTGATCGACACAGCGATGACGCTGAATGCCATGCATCCGGATGTACTGGTTGCCCGACACCACGACAGCGGCGCCGTCGCTCTGCTAGCCCACCATGTCAATTGCGCCGTGATCAATGCCGGCGACGGCAGCCACGAACATCCGACCCAGGCCCTGCTTGATGCACTCACCATTCGACGCCGACGCGGCCATATCGAAGGCCTTCTGGTGGCGATCTGCGGCGACATTCTGCACAGCCGGGTCGCGCGCTCGAATATTCTTCTCCTGAGCGCGATGGGCGCCCGGATCAGGGTGGTGGCGCCGAAGACACTTTTGCCATCAAAGATCAGCGCCTATGGCGTCGAGGTCTGCAGCGATATGGAAAGCGGCCTTGCGGACGCCGACATCGTCATGATGCTGCGTCTGCAGACCGAACGCATGCAGGGGAGCTTCGTGCCGTCGGTGCGCGAATATTTCCACCTGTTCGGCCTGACCTACGAAAAGCTTGCCAAAGCGAAACCCGACGCACTGATCATGCATCCGGGACCGATGAACCGCGGTGTCGAGATCGACGGCACGGTCGCCGACGATATTCACCGAAGCGCCATCCTGGATCAGGTCGAACTCGGGGTCGCCGTGCGCATGGCCTGCCTCGATATGCTGACCCGGAACCTGAGGGCGGCGGCATGAACCGGCTGATCCTGATCAAGCGGGCGCGCCTGCTCGACCCTGCAGAACGCCTGGATCAAGTCGGTGATCTCCTGATCGCCGGCGGCAAGATCGCCGGCTTCGGCGAGCATCTCTCGATCGACGGCGCCAGCATCGATGCGGAAATCATCGAAGCCGAAGGCCTCTGCCTGTCGCCGGGGCTGGTCGACATGCGCGTGTTGTTCGGCGAGCCCGGCGCCGAGCACAAGGAAACCTTCGAGAGCGGCACCCAGGCGGCTGCGGCCGGCGGCGTCACCAGCCTTGCCTGCCTGCCCAACACCGAGCCTGCGATCGACGATCCGGCGATGGTCGAGTTCATTGCGAGGCGCGCCCGGCAGCAAAAGCGGGTCAAGGTTTACCCTTACGGCGCTGTTACCCAGCGCTGCGCCGGTGAGCAGCTCGCGGAAATGGCGCTTCTTCGCCAGGCGGGCGCCGTCGGTTTTACCGATGGTCATCGTCCGATTGCAGACAGCCTGGTGATGCGCCGCGCCATGGCCTATGTGAGCGCGCTTGGTGGGCGTATCATACAATATCCAGAAGATCCCTCGCTCACTCGAGGCGGCCTGATGAACGAGGGGGAGATGGCAACCCGCCTCGGCCTTGCCGGCATTCCGCTTGAGGCCGAAGTCATCCTGGTGGAGCGCGACATTCGCCTGGCCGAGGCCACCGGCTGCGCCCTTCACCTCGGTCCGGTCTCGACGGCGGCGGCGGTCGAGGCGATCCGCCGGGCCAAAGCCAGGGGCCTCTCGATCACCGCCGATACGACGCCCGCCCATCTGACGCTGAACGAGCTTTCGGTCGAAGGCTACCGCACTTTCGCCAAGATCAAGCCGCCGCTTCGTGCCGAAGCCGATCGACTGGCGGTGGTCGGAGGCCTGGTGGACGACACCATCGACATCATCGCGAGCGATCACTGTCCGCAAGATCAGGATTCCAAGCGCTTGCCCTTCGCCCAGGCCGAATTCGGCGTGGTTGGCCTGGAAACGCTCCTGCCCGTGGCACTCGGCCTCGTGCATGACGGCACGCTGCCGCTGCTCGATCTCCTCGACAAGCTGACCAGAACGCCCGCCGACATCCTCGGCCTCGATGCCGGAAGGCTGAAAAAGGGAGCTGCAGCCGATATCATCCTGTTCGATCCCGACACGCCCTGGCGCATCAACCCTGACGATCTGATCAGTCTTTCCAAAAACACGCCATTCGAAGGCCGCCTCACCCAGGGCAAAGTGCTGCGCACTATCGTCGACGGCCGCACCATCTTCAGTGGCATGGCCACATCATAGACCGCCACGCGGAAAGGCTTTCGACTTTCCGGCATTTACCCGTGCCCTTGCGGATCGTTCTGCTCCAGGGCAACCCATGCTATGGAGACTGCTCAAACGTCAAAGCAGCATGGCGACAGTCTCATGATCGATCCTCTCGGCGGTCCCGCTTACTGGTGGCCTTTCATTCTCGGCTTCGCGATCAGCTATCTGATCGGATCGATCCCGTTCGGCCTGATCCTGACCCGGATCTTTGGCGCCGGAGACCTACGCGCCATCGGTTCGGGCAATATCGGCGCAACCAACGTGCTGCGCACCGGACGCAAAAGCCTGGCGCTCGCCACGCTGCTGCTCGATGCCCTGAAGGGTGCTCTCCCTGTCTGGATAGGCGGAAATTTCTTTGGCCCTGACATGGCCATCGTCGCCGGCCTTGGCGCGATCATCGGCCATTGCTACCCCATCTGGCTGAAGTTCAACGGCGGCAAGGGCGTTGCGACTGCTGCTGGCGTCGTTCTGTCCCTGACGCCGCTCGCCGGCTTTCTGGCACTGGTAGTGTTTCTCATCGTCGTAGCCCTTACCCGCTACGTCTCGCTAAGCTCCCTCCTCGCCGCCGTGAGCGCAGCCCCTCTCGCCTATGTCCTCGGCCATGTTCAGGCGGCGGAACTCTATCTGCTCGTCGCCGTCATCATCATCATCAAGCACCATGAAAATCTCCGACGTCTTTTGACCGGCAAGGAGGCGAAGCTGTCCTTCAGCAAGAAGCCACCTGCAGAGGAAGCCTAACTTTTCAAACAACCATTAATTGAATATTAACATTAGCTCTGCCAATTTAGTATCATGGCAGAGACCCTGACACTGACAGAACGCCTTGACTGGCTGCAGCTCGCCCGCTCCGACGGCGTCGGGCCGAAAACCTTCTATCGGCTGCTCCATCGCTTCGGCAGCGCACGTCGCGCGTTCGAAGAACTGCCGCGCATTTCGAGGGAGAGTGACGGACGCGAACGCCGGCGCTGTCCGCGTGACCAGGCGGAAGCCGAGCTCGACGGTATCACCGCCCTTGGCGCCCATCTCCTGGCCCATGGCGAGCCTCGCTATCCCCGCCTGCTCGGCGAGATACACGACCCGCCGCCGCTCCTGACCGTGAGAGGCGATCCGGATGTTCTCCATGGTGCTACCATCGCCATCGTCGGTGCGCGCAATGCCAGCGCGAACGGCCGGATACTCGCAAAGAGGATGGCGAATGACCTGGCCGCCGGTGGTCTTGCGGTCATCTCCGGCCTTGCCCGCGGGATCGACACGGCCGCGCATGAGGGTGCGATTGCAGGTGGTGGCCGCACTGTCGCGGTCATTGCATCCGGCGTCGACATCGCCTATCCCGCCGATAATGCCGATCTCATGAACATGATCGCCGAGACTGGCGCAATCGTCTCCGAGCGCGCTCTTGGAAAGGCACCTCAGGCAAGGCATTTTCCGCGTCGCAACCGGCTGATATCCGGCCTTTCCACCGGTGTCGTCGTGGTCGAGGCCGCGCCGAAATCCGGATCTCTGATCACCGCGCGCATGGCGATCGAGCAGAATAGGGATGTCATGGCCGTGCCCGGCAGCCCGCTCGATGCCCGTCACCGCGGCACCAACCAACTGCTGCGTGAAGGGGCAACTCTGATCGAAACGGCCGATGACGTTCGCGAAGCTCTGAATACGAATACCGCCTCAGCTCCGAAGATGCGCATTCAGCCGCGTGGCAGCGACATGAGATTGCCGTTTGCCGCCGAAAATAGTTCTGACCGGACGATCGCGAGCATCGTCGATGCCCCACCTTCGCCTGCGCCGGCAATCGAGGCTCTGCCCGGCCCATCGGCAGAAACCCTTCTCGACAAGGTGTGCGAACGGCTGGGAACGGAGCCACTGCTGGTTGACGAACTGATCCGTCAGTGCCATGCAAACAGTTCTGAAATGCAGCACGCTCTGTTTGAGCTGGAACTCGAAGGCCGCATCGAACGTCACCCGGGCAATCGGGTTTCACTTGCAACTTCGTGATCCGAAAACATATTGGAGTTTCTGCAAGCCGGCCGGTGAGTGCAGAGACAGTGAAGCGGATCCGGTCAAGTTCAAGATCAACCAGGGCAGGATCGTCAGAGCGTCATGGACGTTGTCGTCGTCGAATCACCGACCAAAGCCAAGACCATCAACAAATATCTGGGCAGCAACTACAAAGTGCTGTCCAGCTATGGCCACGTGCGTGATCTTCCGGAGAAGGACGGTTCGGTCCTTCCCGACGAAGATTTCAGAATGATCTACGA
>JBPCVQ010000208.1:0-5238 GCA_051010395.1 Geminicoccaceae bacterium
CATGCCCCGAACGCCTGAGATAGCCGACGACATGATCGGCTAAGCGGATCGTGACCACATCAGCCGAGCTGAAGGCGAAGTTGACGATCACGCCGAGCAAAAGGAATTGCAAACTGATGGGCAGGGCAGCTGCCGGATCGACGAACTGTGGCAGGAAGGCGAGGAAGAAAAGAGCAACCTTCGGGTTCAAAATCTCGACGGTCATGCTCTCGAGCAAGGCGCGTCTCGTCGTCTTGACCGGCAGATCCATCGTCCCGCCGGCAGCGGCTCGCTGCCGCCACATCGAGATGCCGAGCCAGATGAGATAGGCGGCCCCTGCGAACTTCAAGGCAAGGTAGAGTTCTGGCACATATTGGAGCACGGCGGACAAACCGAGTGCTGCGGCGAACACATGCAGGTAGCAGCCGAGATGAATGCCGAACGCCGCCATGAAACCGGCCCGCCGACCACGGGCCAGGGTTTGTGCTGCGGTATAGAGAAGTGCTGGTCCTGGAAAATAGGCAAAGACAGCCGTCGCGATCGCGAACGGTATCAGCAGATCCAATCCCGGCATGATCTTTCGCCTTCAATTCCCCATCCGTGAAGTACATTCCGTGACCGCTCCATCGAGAAGAGCCCGCATACCATAGGGGCCAAGGGCTCGTTCATCGAGAGCGGCCGCAAGTCAATGAGGTGGCCACGCCACTAGTGAATCTCATCGGCTGCGGCCAAGGCTTGTTCCAGCTTTTCCATCGAAAAGTCAGCGCCCCTGGCCGCCGCCAGGATCGGCTCTTCACGCCGGCCGCAAAGCTCGGCGGCAGCGACTACATCGCGCGCGACAGCATGGGGAATGATCACTGCACCGTGACGATCAGCATGAACCAGATCATCCGAGCGCACCACCATGCCGAATATATCGACCTCACCGCCAAAAGACACGGGATGCACCCAGGCATGGGACGGCGTGACCTTGCCGCAGAGAATATCGAAGCCGGGAGCGACCGCATCGAGATCGCGTACGCCGCCATCGGTCACCAATCCAGCACAGCCGAGGCCCAGGTGGACCGCGGTATTCACCTCGCCCCAAAAGCAGCCGAAGCCGGCCCGGCTATCCAGGTCCTGCAGCACCACGATCTTCGGAAGATCGCCATCAGCCATGTAGCGGTAATAGTCCAGACGCCCCTTCCGCATGGCGGCCTTGTCCGCTGCCGGCTTTTCCATCGCACGGATCATGCCGGTGCGCGCATAGCCGACCATCGGCTTTCGCTCCGGGAAGGGGCAGACCATAGTTTCCGTCGTGAAGCCGACGGTGCGGCGCTCAGGCGCTACCACCTCAAGGGCGTTGCAGATGGTCGGGGTGTCGAACTCGGCAAGAGCGGCGAGCTCTTCGCGATTAAGTGGATTGTCTGGCATCGATTTTCCTCAACGGTCTGTCATTTAAAGACTTTTTTCGCGCGGCGAAACGGCAGCCGCCCAGGCGTCCAGCAACCACGCTGTCGACGAAGAAGGTGTAACCCTCCTCCCACTCCTTTTCACGCGCGACGCCGAAGCGGCCGCGTGTTTGATCGCCGAGGCTTTTGTACAAGCGTTCGGTGAGTATAGCCTTCAGCTCCTCGCTCCGGTCGACATCCGTCAGGATCTCGAACCCGGTGGCTTGCAGCCACTGGCGGTACTTTTCAGCGGTCGCGAAGTTGACCGAAGCCAGAGCTTTCCCCAGCTTCAGCATATTGCTGCCAGCGATTGATTGCCGCTGGGTGAGATCGGTAATGACGAGCATGCCGCCGGGCTTCAAGACACGGGCGCATTCCTGGATGACGGCTTCTTTGTCGGGAACGTGCAGCAGGGCTTCCTGGCTGATGGCGACATCGAAGGTGGCATCTTCGAACGGCATCGCCTGGGCATCGCCCTGCCGATAGTCAACCCGATGATTCAGGCCGACAAGCGATGTCAGCCTGGTGGCGCCTGCCACCCGGCTCCCGGTGAGGTCCAAACCAGTAACCCGACATCCGCGATGATACGAAAAATAGCGGGCCGGACCACCCATGCCGCTGCAGACGTCGAGGACATGATGGTCAGCACCAATACCAGCATCCCTGGCCAGCTGTTCGGTGATCTCGATGCCGCCATAGTGATCCTGGTCATAGTTCTGCAGGTCTGCTTCGCTGAGGCCCTCCAATGGGATGCCGTCCCGTTTCAGCTTTTCCAGGATCTGCTGCTCGTTGATCGGGTGGGTGTCGTAGTAAGTAACGACCGCGTCCTTGTGACTGCCATTCGTCATACGAAATCCTTGGGATCGGCGGTCTGCCCGCTGGCAGCGGAAGCGTAGGCGGCTTCGGAGAGCGCGTAGGTCTTGAGATTATCAGCGCCGGATGTGTCAGGCTCACGACCTTCGCGAAGGCAGGCGACCCAATGTTCCTGCGTTCTGAGGACACTTTCCTGAATGCCGTGCCAGGGCTTTTCGGCCCAGTGAAGAAGCGTCGGCTCGACGACCCGCCGGTCCGTGCCGGACGGGCTGACGATGGTAAGCTTGCAGCCATAGTCCAACCTGACGGAGCCTTCCATCCCGTCGATTTCGATGAGGGTTTCCGGGAAGGGATCGGGATCGCGCTTGCTGCTGTAGGTGGCGTCCACCACCGATGTCACGCCGTGTTCATGGCCCAGCAGGACGGTCGCCGCGTCCTCACCTTTGATACCGGGCTTGATGCTTTGGGTCCGACAGGTGAGCTGGTCGACCTCACCGAAAAGATAACGGTCGACGTCAAAGAGATGGATGACGAGGTCGAGCAGGAGGAAGCGTCTCTCTTCAGCCAGATAGGGTTGATTTGCGTAGACGTCGAAGGCCGTGCGCCAAGCGATCCGCCCAAAGAACGGTTTGCCGATTACGCCGCTGTCCAACACCTCACGCACGGCCTTGATCGGCGTCTGAAAGCGGAAATTCTCATGCACCATCAGCGGCATGGCCGCAGCGGCGGCAGCGTCAACGATGGCGCGGCAGTCTTCGATCGTCGGGGCGAACGGCTTTTGCACGATCATCGGCATGCGGTGGGCGGCGGCGAGTTCGGCGATCGGGCGATGGGTCGGCATGGTCGTGACAATATCAACAAAATCAAGCTCTTCTGACGCCAGCATAGCCTCGGCGTCATCGTAAACAGATGGAACGCCGTGCGTTCCCGCTGCAGCTTCGGCCTTGGCGCGATCGATGTCGCAGACGGCCACAAGATCGACGTCGCCTATCTGTTGCCATGCATGAAGGTGGTTGGCGGCAAAGAAACCGCATCCGATTACGCCGGCCCGAAAGCGTTCAGGCATATCGACGGCCTCCCTGTCTTTTTTGACTGCCGGACGAGCTTTAGAGGGACAGCATAACCCGCCGATCACATTTTCAGAAGTCCGAGGCGGGATGCTCAGTCGGCGGGCTTTTGTACGCGGAATACCAGGACCGAACGGAACGGCGCCAGAAGATCGGAAGCGTTGACGATACGTTCATAGACGAGGCCGAAGACATAGAGCGGCCAGAAGATGCGGAGATATTCCGGGCGGCCTTCCCAGAGGTTGATCTTCTGCAGCTCGAAACTGGTCTGTCTTTGGTATTTTTTGACCTGGTTCGGTGAGTTGCACTTATATTGTGTCTCGAAGGTGTCGTGGGTCTCGCGGCCGCGTAAGCCATTGTAAAATTTGTGAAAACCGACCGGCGTAATGCGGGCGATCAGGGGCATGTAGTGGTTTTTATTGGGCGTTTTGGCCACGAAGATACCGCCGGGCTTCAGGACGCGCGCGACTTCCTTGAACGTCGCCTCAGGGGTTTCGACATGCTCCATGACGTTGGTGCAGTAGACGATGTCGAAGCTCTCGTCATCATAAGGGATTTTGCCGCTCGGCAAGGGGAGCAGCTTGGCGTCGTCGAGATAAGGGTTTGAAAACACGGCCTCATCCGGATCGACGCCGGAGACGTGGGCGACGCGGTCCTTGAAATTCATCTGCCGGACATTGCCGCGGCCGGCGCCGTAGTCGAGACAGCGGAAGTCGGGCTTGAGCAGACCGACGATCTCCTGGCGGAAACGGTCGTCGTCCCAATTGTCTTCGTAAGTCGGATAGAATGTCCGGTCCATCCACGCCGATATCGCCATGATTTCGCCCGCCCTGCCCTCTAGGCTGCTGCACTATCGCGCGGACCGGCGCGGTCGGCGTCCAGTACTGCACGTTTGGGGAACCGCGCCTTGACCGCCTCGATTTCGTCTGTGATCTGTGCCTCGTTCCACCCGAGCATCGGACCGATCGCCGCGGCGATCTCGTTGAGTGCGGCCTCGCCAGGATAGGAACCTGTGGCGAGGTCGGTGCGACGGAAGACGATGTCGGAGAGGTTCTGCGCCATCTCATGTCGAACGGCATGAACCGCCTGCGCCCCGATCACCGAACTGTTGCCGACTGGCTCGGCCAGCTCGGGATTGTCGCCAATGCTCTTGAGCACTTCGCCCATGCCGGTGCCGTAATGATGCAGCATCGAGCGCAGCACGTCCGGCGAACATTGCTCACCGTGATCACGCATTGCCTGCTGGTGGACGGCCTCGATGCCCGACTGAAGATCACCGCCGCTCAATGGAGTCGACGATGTGCGCGACGCACCGCGAGCCCCGAGGCGTTCCGCGATGATGTTGACGGCCTGTTCGGCCTCGAACCGGCCGGTGGTGAAGCGCACACCGATTAATGTCAGGAGGTTGTCGATCCCATCGACCTTGGCGTGGTCGATCAGGCTGGAGCGGTGACCGTAGCGCAGATGGGTGGCGTTGTCGTCGTTTTCGCCGAAGGGAACGAGGCCGCAATTCCAGATACCGACGTCGTCCAGGGTGAGGTCGAGACCGGGATAGCCGGCCTGCACTTCATCGAGGAAAGACTGGAGCTCGTCGTCCTCGACGCGGATCGCAGCCGGGTCCTTTTTCCAGACCACATGCCAAGTGCCGATCAGCGTGTAGTCGCGCCAAGGTGCTATGAACAAATGTCGGTTGCCTCGACTGACCATCGCGTCCGGATCATGGGTCTGAGCTTGCGCAGCAAGAGCGACGTCGTGATCGAACAGCCGCCTGTTCACGACAAAACAAGCATCCCTCGAATAGGCGCCAGCGGCGCCGGGCGTTACTTGGGTCAGAGCCTTTGCAACGAACTGTTCGGCGTAGGGGCCGGCGGCGTTCAGGACCATCTTCGCCTTGATCGGAAAGTCGGCGCCGGTCAGCACGTCCTTCGCCTCGACGCCGGTGACCTTCT
>JBPCVQ010000209.1:0-12349 GCA_051010395.1 Geminicoccaceae bacterium
ATACCGATTACGTCACCATCGGCAAAATCATCGCCGCCTGGACGATCGTTCGGACCGAGGGCAAGGTGAACGCGCTGGTGCTCGGTCCGGACGAGATCACGCCCACAGCTCCCTTGCGCGATGCCATCATCGACTATCTCGCGGACAACTGTCCGGGCTGTCAGACCAACTATATCAACGTACCGGTGAATGACTGGGCGACCCAAGGGCAGCCGGCTGTGCAGAACGCACTGCTCGCTGATCCGTCGATCAACTATGTGCTGCCGGTCTATGATTCGATGTCGCAGTTCATCGTGCCGGCCATCCAGATCGCGGAGTCCAGTGCGAAGATCGTGAGCTACAACGGCACACCCTTCGTGCTCGACATGATGCGTGACGGGGACATCGTCGAAATGAACGTCGGCGAGAGCCTGGGGTGGGTCGGCATGGCCGGCACGGATGCCAATATGCGCTTGCTTTGCGGCCTCGATCCGGTGACCCGGCTGAACACGCCGGCCTACATCTTCACGGATGAAAATGTGGCGACCGCTGGCAGTCCGGTGACCTTCAATGACGGCTATGGCGATGTTCATATCACCGGTTTCAAGGCTCTCTGGGGCCTTGAGTGATCGCCAAATCCGAGCAGGTCGGCGTCCTGGATCGGGGCGCCGCACTCGAGATCGAGCATCTCTCCAAGCGATTTGATGGGGCCGTCGCGTTGAGCGATGTCTCGCTCAGCGTCGCCCGCGGCGAGGTTCACGGGCTCCTGGGCTCCAACGGGTCGGGAAAATCCACCCTCATCAAGATCCTGGCGGGTTTTCACGAACCTGAGCCTGGCGCATCGGTCCGGCTTTACGGAAGGTCTCTGCCGCTGCCGGTATCAGGAGCCAGGGCTCGGGCTCTCGGCTTGGCATTTGTGCATCAGCATCTGGGGCTGATCGGATCGCTCTCGGTCACCGAGAACCTCTTTCTCGGGAAGTTTGCGACTGAAGATGACTGGGCCATCGGTTGGGGGGCTGCCCATGACGCCGCGGCCGAGATCTTTCACCGTTTCGACCTCGACCTCGACCTCGATCCCAGAGCTGACGCCGCTGCCTTGTCTCCCGTTCAGCAGGCACTCCTGGCGATCGTGCGGGCTTACGAGGATCTGCAGCACGCCAGCACGGACCATGCCGATCGGCACGGCGTTCTGGTCCTGGACGAACCCACGCCGTTCTTGCCGCGCGCGGGTGTCGAGCAGTTGTTCAAGCTCATGCGGCAATGCACCTGTCTCGGGGCGAGCGTGATCTTCGTCAGCCACGATGTCGATGAAGTGCGAGAAATTACCGACCGCGCGACCATCCTGCGCGATGGCCGGCTGGTCGATGTGATCGACACCGGAAATACACCCCATGCCGGTTTTGTGGAGCGCATCATCGGGCGCCATCTCGAAAGCTATGGCGGGCATGCCAGGCCGCTGAATGCTGCTGAGCTGCGGGTCCGGGTCACCGACCTCGCCGGCCCCGGTGTCGGCCCGCTCTCCTTCCACATGAAGGCTGGTGAAGTCCTGGGGCTTGCCGGGCTGATCGGGTCCGGCTGCGATGACGTGCCGGCGCTGCTTTACGGCGCACGCGAGGGTATCGACGGCAGAATCGAGATCGACGGCAAGGCCAGATTGCTGAACCGCATGACGCCCGAAAAGGCTTTGGCTTGGGACATCGTCTATCTGCCGGCGGACAGAATGGGTGAGGCCGGAATCGGGTCGCTGTCGATCGGCGACAATATCGTCATGCCGGTTCTCGAAACGCTGCACAGCGGCCTCGGCCTGACCGATGCTGTGATCGAAGCCCATGCCGAGAAACTTGGCGGCAAGGCCGGTGTCAGGCCGAACCTGCCATCTCTCCCACTTGCTGCGTTGTCAGGCGGTAATGCCCAAAAGGCACTGATGGCCAAGTGGCTGCAGTTGGCGCCAAAACTGCTGCTCCTTGACGAACCGACACAAGGCGTCGATGTCGGCGCCCGACAACAGCTTTGGGAGGCGCTGGAGGAAACCGCAGAAAAGGGAACCGCGATCCTCGTAGGATCGACCGACTATGAGCAGCTCGCCCGCATCTGCCACCGGGTGCTGATTTTCGCCCGTGGGCAGGTGGTGGCGGAGCTGGCCGGCGCCGAGCTTTCGAAGGATGGCATTGCCGAGCATTGCTACCGCTCGATGACGGAACTCGTCTGAGGTTGCCGGTGGAACCGATGAACTACGAAGACCGTATCGCCGCACTCGAGGCTAAAGTAAGCCAGCTGGAAGGTTTGACGGCAGGGCAGGCAGCGACGACCAGGCGTTCGAGTTGGAAGGACTGGTTCGAGAAATACGGGCTTCTGGTCGCTTGGGTCCTGATCATCCTCGTTCTCGGCTGGTTCAAGCCCGTCCAGATGTTCGCTTGGAATTCCTATACCTCGATGCTGGGCTCGAACGCCATGGTCGTAGTGCTGACCCTGGCGCTAATCATTCCGCTGACCACAGGCGACTTCGACTTATCCGTCGCATCCACCATGGGCCTGAGCTCGATGATTATAGCCGTCTTAAACGTCAAGCTCGGCATGCCGATCATGGGAGCGATCGTGCTGGCATTGCTGGCAGGCGCCCTGGTCGGTGCCGTCAATGCGTTCTTCATTCTGTATTTCGGCGTCTTCTCGCTGATCGTGACCCTTGGCACCGGTTACTTCCTGGCCGGGCTGATCTTGTGGATATCCGATAGCGCCACCATCGCCGGCGTGTCGATGAGCTTGGTCGAGGCGATCATTCTGACCCGGTTTCTCGGCATTCCGCTGGGCTTTTACTACGCCCTGATTCTGACCGTCGCGATCTGGTATCTCTTCCAGTTCACGTCGCTTGGAAGGCGCATGCTGTTCGTCGGCCGCGGCCGCGAGGTGGCCAGGCTCTCCGGCGTGAATGTCACCGCCATGCGCACCGGCGCTCTGGTTGCATCCTCGACCCTCGCTGCATTCGCAGGTGTTCTCTACACAGGCATGCGCGGCGCTGCCGACCCGTCCTCGGCTCTGGCTTTTCTGTTGCCCGCCTTTGCCGCGGCGTTTCTGGGCTCGACGGCGATCTATCCTGGCCGGTTCAATGCACCCGGCGCCTTCGTAGCCGTCTTCTTCCTCTCGACCGGGATCATGGGACTGAACTTCCTGGGCGTCGACAGCTTCGTCCAGAACCTCTTCTATGGTGGTGGGCTGGTGATCGCCGTGGCGATCTCGCAGCTGGTCCGCGGGCGCAGGCCGATGGATTGAGTGGTATGATCACATCATTTGCTTCTCGTTCGATGTGAAGCTTACTTGTTTGAATTCAAGGGTCTTTCCCCGTGAAATTGGTCCAGATGTGACGCGAAAATTCGGGCATATTTCTGTAGAGGAGGAGTATGCCAAATGCCTAAGAAACGATTTATCGATGAGCAGATAGCGTTTGCGCTTCGGCAAGCGGAGATCGGAACAACGGTTGGCGAGATCTGTCGTAGTTGGAGCGTAAGCGATTGATCCAGTGGATCAATCGTAGCAGAGACGGTGTTTCGGAAGCGACTTTTTATCGGTGGAAGAAGGTGTATGACGGGATGGGCGTCGCCGAGATCCGTCGACTGAAGCAGCTTGAGGACGAGACTACCAAGCTCAAACGCTTGGTGGCTGACCTTAGCCTCGACAAAACCATGCTTGAGGACGCTCTGCGAAAAAAGTGGTGAAGCCTGCCCGTCGTCGAGAGATGGTTCGGCACTATCAAGACGTGTTCGACGTTTCCGAGCGTCGATCTTGTCGAGCCATGGGCTTCGGTCGGGCTTCCCACCGGTATCGATCCTGCCGTGACCAGCAAACAGCTCTGCGTCAGCGCTTGAAGGCGTTGGCAGCCGCGCGGGTGCGCTACGGCTATCGGCGGCTTCACGTGCTTCTTCAGCGGGAAGGTTGGATCATCAATCATAAGACGGTCTATAGACTTTATCGTGAAGAAGGCTTGTCGATCCGAACGCAGTGTCGGAAGCGACGTCGCGCTGGCCGCTATCGGTCTGGCCGATCTGAGATCGGTGATATGAACGACTGCTGGGCCATGGACTTCATGTCCGACAAACTATTCGACGACCGACCGTTCCGGATTCTGACGATTGTGGACTGCTATACGCGAGAAGCTCTCGCGACGTCTGTGAGGATAGCTTTCAAGGCTTATCAGGTGATCGAAGTGCTGGATAAGTTAGCCAAGGTCAGAGGCAAACCGTGCAGCATTCGGGTCGACAATGGCCCGGAGTTTGCTGGTCGGCTCCTCGATCAATGGGCCTTCCTGAACAAGGTCGAACTCGATTTCTCGAGGCCCGGAAAACCGAGCGATAACGCCTACATCGAGGCCTTCAACAGCCGACTGCGACAGGAGTGTCTGAACGCATCTTGGTTCCTATCAATGGCCGATGCGCGACAGCGGATCAACGAATGGAGAGATGACGACAATGAGCAACGGCCGCATTCTAGCCTCGGCAACTTGACACCAAGCCAGTTCGCGGAACAACTAAAACCCGCCCGAAAAGCTGCTTAACAAAAGGACCAAAAACAGGGGAAACTCCCAAAACTCCGCGTGGGAACTCAATGATGGCCCATATCTAGGGGGCTAAGACAATAGTTGGTCAACTCGAATGCATGCAGCCGCAGGCCGAGCCCGAAGTTTCTGGAGGCGACCTCGAGACCGACAAGAAGCGCCGATGCCAAGATCGCTGCACCTCCCAGGCGCGCGGACAGCCTTGCGGCTGCATTGATGATGCGATCGCCGGTCATCGACCAACTCCGGCACAACACAAGTGCAATGAGCTCGACGCCTTGACCTAGCCCTGGCAATGCGGAGGTTAGAAGCCACATGCTCATGGGGGCATTGTCAGAGAAAACTCACTGGACTGGTCTTAGATCGACTTGATCAAGCTCATGCTGCATAAAACTGCCGCCATTCGAACAGGGCGGTGGCACACTGCTGCTTGAAGGAGTTTCGGCGATTGAGGTGGTGGTCACGATTGAAGTGATTGTGAATTGTGCCGTGCGTGGGGACAAATTTCTGTAGCGTGGCAGGACATCGAAACCTTGCCGTGGCCTGTTCTCTTCGTCTGAAAGGCTGATACGAATTCTCGGCCCGATTATTGAGCCACCGGCCCGTCTCATGACAAGCTTGACTTCCGACCTCGGGAAGGGAGCCCTCTGATCCCGTGTCTTGGTGACGAAGGCTCCGAGCATCTTGCCTTCGTGATCCACAGCCCGCCAAAGACAGTAGGTATCGCCATTGATTCGGACGAAAGCTTCATCGAGATTCCAGCGGCATGATAAATAGAGATGTCGGTAAATTCGGCATTTTCTGATCTCCGCAGCGAACAGGGGACTGAATCGGTTCCACCAATAGCGTACGGTTTCATGGCAGATATCGATGCCGCATTCGTGAAGCAGGTCCTCGAGATTGCGAAGTGACAGCGGAAAACGGATGTACGTCATTACCGCGAGGCGTGTGACATCGAATGATGTCTTGAAGTAGCGAATTGGTGATCTGCTCATGAGTTGACGGTAGGGCAGGGGAGCAGTGTGCTCAACCTGATTCCTTAGACAAGGCCAAACGGTCCAGCCAACGAAGCTCGCGATCGAGAATGCTACGGAATAGATGAAGTTATGCACCGAGAGCCAAATGACCCAAACGGTTGCTCGCCAACCTTTTCGGTAATGAGACCAAAGCTCTTACATAGCCCCACCATGGCCACGGCCCATGAGCCGATACATATCAGTGACCTCCGCCTTCCACTGAATGCTCCCTTGCGGTCCGAAGCCGATCCATACAAGTGGGGTAGGTGCGGTAGGAAGACGAGGTTATGGCGAGATGGCGTTTAGGGCCGGTTAGCGGCTGGTCGGGTAGGGTGGCCACTTGCTAGAAGCAGCAGAGATCCATGATCCATCCCGGAAGATAAGCTTTGCGGACGGGCCTTGTTTGTCGTTGCTTGTCGCAAAGCGATCTGCTGACACAGCTCGTTACAATTTTTGGTCCCATCGCGCCTGCTAGCAGGGCATAGTGCGCTCGATGGCAGGTGCCCAATGCGCCCGAACAGGAGGCGGATGATCGTTGCTTCTTGGTGACGACACGGTGACTAAGACGTATGAGAAGAACTAACTTGGTCACTGCGGATGCAGAAAAGTTACGGAAAATAGCGCATTATGGCAGTGTTAAGCGATAAGTCGCCCCATATTCTCGTGGTTGATGACCACAAGGACATTCGTGACCTCGTCGCGAAATATCTGACCAAGAACGGTTATCGGGTAAGTGTCGCCGACGGTGGTGCGACTTTGAAAAAATGCCTGGCGACCAGTGGGATCGATCTCGTGGTGCTCGATGTCATGATGCCGGGCGAAGATGGCCTCGCCTTGTGCCGTGACCTTCGAGCCGAGGGCGATATGCCGGTGATCATGCTGACCGCCATGGCAGAGGAGACCGATCGGGTGGTCGGCCTGGAAATCGGCGCCGACGACTACCTCACCAAACCGTTCAACCCAAGAGAGCTTCTGGCGCGGATTAAGGCCGTCCTCCGACGTACCAACAGCCTACCGAGACAGCGCGGGCAAATCACTGGCGAGCGCTTTGCGTTCGATCGCTGGGTTCTCGATAGGAATCAGCGTGAACTGATGGGAGAGGATGGTGTTGCGATCCCGCTCAGCACCTCTGACTTTCTTTTGCTATCTGCATTTCTCAAGCATCCGAAGATGGTGCTAAGCCGCGACCAGCTTCTGGATTTGACCCAAGGTAGGTCAGCGACGGTTTTTGATCGCAGCATCGATAATCAAGTAAGCCGCCTCCGGCGCAAGATCGAATCCGATCCAAAAAGGCCGGAACTGATCAAGACGGTCTGGGGTGGTGGCTATAGCTTCACGGCCGAAGTGCGTCCGCTTTGATAGGCCGGCTGAAACGTCTTTGGCCAAAGCGCCTCGCCGGACAGATGATTGCCCTCCTGCTGCTGGCGCTGGTGCTGGCCCAGCTTGTCACGCTGATGATCTTTGCCGACGAACGGCGCTTCGCCATTCGTGCTGCTGACAGATCGCAGCTGCTTGGCCGGGCGGTTTCGGTCGTACGCCTTTTGGAGAATTCACCAGATACTCTTCATCAGCAGATCCTGGAGACGGCAAGCGATCCTAAAATGCGCTACTGGCTCTCGACCGCCAGTGCTGTCGACATAGATCACGATGATCGTCATCGTGACCGGTTCATTGGTCGACGTCTGGCCGAGTTGCTTGACGAGCGCGCACAGCGTGAAGTCCGGGTGGAATTCGACGACGATGATGATCATGACTGGCGTGGTTGGTGGCGAGAGGACGATCGTCGCGAAAGTCATCGGCAGAGGCGTCATTGGCCTCTTAGCGTTCTGATTTCGATGCAATTGAAGGATGGCCGCTGGCTCAATCTGGAGAGTGGCCTTTCGCCGCCGATATTCGGCTGGAAGCTGCCGGCCTTGACGTGGCTCGGCCTCATGGCGCTTACCCTGTCAGCCGTTGTGATCATCATGATCCGCAGGATCACGAAACCCATGGCAGCCCTGGCGGGTGCGGCAGAGCGGGCAGGGCGGGGCGAGGCGATCGAGCCTTTGCCGGAGGTCGGCCCGATCGACGTGCGTCAGACCACGGCGGCCTTCAACAACATGCATGAGCGGCTGCAGCGGTTCGTCAAGGATCGGACCCGTATGTTGGCTGCGATGTCACATGATCTGCGTACGCCAATCACGACGTTGCGTCTGCGCGCGGAGTTCATCGAGGACGAGGAGATCAAAGGCAAGATCCTCGAAACCCTCGAGGACATGCAGCGTATGACCGAGGCTACGCTAGCCTTCGTGCGCGAGGAGGCCGCGGTCGAGCCGACCCGTCTGGTCGATCTTACGGCATTGATCGAGAGTATTGCCAGCGATCTGGCCGATCTTGGCCATGACGTTGTGTTCAATTCGACGGAGCGTGTGGTCTACGCCTGCCGCCCGAGCAGCATCAAACGTGCGCTCAGTAACCTCATCGAAAACGCGATCCGCTACGGCGACAAAGCCAGCGTCGAACTCTCGGAGACCAACGACATGACGATCATCGTCATCGATGACGAGGGACCCGGCATTTCTGAAGAACAGGTCGAGCGCATGTTCGAACCTTTCGTCCGACTTGACGAATCGCGGAATGAAGAGACGGGAGGCATTGGTCTGGGCCTCGCAATCGCACGCTCGATTGTTCGCAGCCATGGTGGCGAGATCGAACTCTCCAATCGCAAAGCAGGTGGCCTTCGTGCGACGATCAGCCTGCCGAAGGCTGAGAAGGGAGCGGTTTAGGGTGCGCGGTCAGCTTTGTGTTTCGAGCCCAGCTATCGTTGCTCGAATGTCAGCGGCGGTGACCTGCCGGTCAGCCTTGACGATCAGGAATATCCGGTCTGTATGAACGACCTGATCCGGTGAAGGATTGCACTGGACGGCGTGTTCTCGTTCCTTCGCCTCATCGGCATAGGCGATTGCAGTCCCCATTCCACGGCTCATGAACGCTGCTGCAAGATCCGCCCAGCGAACACCGTTTACCGAAGCGTCAAAGGATCGGCATTCATCGCCTTCCGACATGAAGAGGCTCTCGAGGATCTGCTCGGCGCCCGGCGAATCGATGGCGCGCACGACGATCTCAGGATAGAAGCGTATGGGCCGCATTACGCAATCGGCGCCCGCTGCCTTCAGCCGTACACGATTGGCGCGGCGGACGCATTCGGCGATGATCCTGCCCTTGACGTCCAATTCCTGCAGCCGATGCAGGATATTGAAAGCCGTCTCGTCCGAGCGCTTGTCCGCGGCATTCTCGGCAAGCACGAGAACGACCGATGCCTCGGCAACATCGGCCGCCTGGAGGTCGTCAGGATTGCTGGCATCACCGTGATAATGCACGACGCCCGCACTCTGAAACTCTTCAGGCAGGCCGTTTTCGTAGTCTCTGGTCAGCATCAGCACGGGGCAATCCGCCCACTGTTCGGTGCGATGCAGTTCCTCGACCAGGCCGAGGACATAGCGATCCCGATTGATGCTCGGTGAATTCAGGATCAGAACATGGTTCTTCATCCGCCACCTCCAACGGCCATGCAGCATAGCCATCTTGCGTTCGGTTCGATATTCGAAATAGTCGGCAGCGACATGAAAGAGAACGAAGATACTACCGATATAGAGGAGGATGACGGTAGCGAGGCGCCCGAGCCATGTTTGGGCGGCATAGTCGCCATAGCCGACCGTCACCACGGTGGTCAGCGTGAGCCAGATCGCCTCGTCGACACGAAGCCCTTCGACCTCGACCATGACCCAACTGTGCAAGGCGAAAACGCACAGCAAATAGAGCCCAGCGCGGATGAGGGTGCGGCGGATATTGACCTGTTGCAGAAGGTAACTGTAGTGCCGCCAATGCTGCCGCTTGAAGAGAAAAAGCAGATAGGGCATAGGCCGGTCGCCCTCCCCTGGGTAACGATAATCATACCACCATGGCGGAATAAAGCTGAGCTGTCCAAGCGCGTTCAGAAAAACTTCTTGCCAGAATTATATTCTACACATATAGCAACTATAAGTTGAATTTATTTCTCGGAATGTTGGTCATGCAGCGCTTAATTTGGTTAATTCCATTTGTAATGCTCAGCTCTTCCGTGCATGCGACGTTGATTAGCTTTAACCCCGCCCTCGGTTTCCTCGAACTTTTGGACGACACACCTCCTCCGCCTATCGAAAACTTCACAATCGTTACGCAGCGGGTATCGACATCGACAACTGGAAGCGGACGCGCGAGAGCGGAACTTTACTCCTGGGATGTGGGCCGTATCGAAGTTGCTCTGGGAACCGGGCCCGGTTCAGCGTCGGCGAGCCTTCTCAGCATAGCGACCTTTGACCTGGCCTTTGCTTCTCCGGGGCTAACTTTCGTCAAGCCTTTCATCGGGATCAACGGGCCATTTTCAAGCGATCCTGGCGACATTTCGATCGCGAGTTGGGATATCTTCGTTGACATTGATGGCGTTCCACCGTTCGGTGATAGTCAGACATTTGCTTGTGCGAATCCAATCGAATCTGAGCGTTCCTGCGGAAACTTCTTCGATTCGAATACCGGACTTCTTAGAATCTTCCCGGGCAAAAATCTTCGTGTCCCAGTTCGAACAATAATGCGCTTCGACTTATCGGCCGTTCGTGTTCATGAGCCTGGAAGCTGGCTAATCATCTTCTGTGCAGCGGGATGGCTTATCAGACGATCCGTGAAGACATCCAAAGTTGCAGCTTCTTGATCTACGGCGGCTAGATCTAGACCAGCCCGTCTTCGACCAGGCATTCGGCGATCTGCACGGCGTTCAGGGCAGCGCCCTTGCGGAGATTGTCGGCGACTACCCACATGTTGAGGCCGAACGGCACCGTGTCGTCCTTACGCAGGCGTGAGACCAGGACGTCGAACTCGCCGACGCAGTCAAGCGGCGTGGCATAAAAAAGCTCATCCGGCTTGTCGATCAGTTGGATGCCCGGCGCTTCATAGAGTGCGTCGCGCGCTTCTCCGACGGTGAGTTCGTGTTCGAACTCGACATTGATGGCTTCGGCGTGGCCGACAAAGACCGGGACGCGCACACAGGTGGCGGTCACCTCGATTTCGGGATCGAGAATCTTCTTGGTCTCGACCGCCATTTTCCATTCTTCTTTGGTCGAGCCGTCTTCGAGGAAAACGTCGATCTGCGGGATGACGTTGAAGGCCAGACGCTTTTGGAATTTTTTGGGTTCGACCTGTCGGGTCTCGTAGATGCCTTTGGTCTGGTTGAACAACTCGTCCATGCCTGCCTTGCCGGCACCGCCCGCGGCTTGATAGGTCGAGACGACGACGCGCTTGATGCGCACCGTGTCATGCAGCGGCTTCAGCGCAACCGCCATCTGAATGGTCGAGCAGTTGGGATTGGCGATGATGTTGCGCTCGCGAAAACCTTCGAGAGCATCCCGGTTGACCTCCGGCACGATCAGCGGCACGTCCGGATCCATGCGGAAATGGGAGGTGTTGTCGATCACCGTGCACCCAGCTTCCGCTGCGCGTGGGGCGTGGACTTCGGAGACCGAGGCGCCTGGTGAGAACAGGGCGATGTCGTAGCCCTCGAATTCGAAATCGTCGAGCACCTTGACCTTCAGCTCGCCCTTGTCGCCATAGCTCACTTCCTTGCCGAGAGAGGCGCTGGAGGCAAGTGCTACGACCTCATCGGCAGGAAAATCCCGCTCGGCGAGAATGTTCAGCATCTCGGCGCCGACCGCACCGGTCGCGCCAACGACGGCTACACGATAACCCATTGTTCAGTTCCAAAAGTTCGTGACACGCACCGACGGTTCAAAGTCGACGATGCATCACGTTGATGCTGCTGCGTTGTCGAGCTCGCGGATGATGGTTTCGCCCATGACCGAGGTCGAGACTTTGGCCATGCCTTCCTGCATGATGTCGCCGGTGCGCAAACCGCCGGCGAGCACCTTGCTGATGGCGCCATCCAGAAGATCGGCGTCGTCATCGCGGTCGAAGGAATAACGGAGCATCATCGAGAAGCTCTGCAGCATGGCAATCGGATTGGCCAGGCCCTGGCCTGCGATGTCAGGCGCACTGCCGTGCACCGGCTCGTACATGGCCTTGCGTTTTCCGTCGGCATCCGCGGCACCGAGCGAGGCGGACGGCAGCATGCCGAGCGAGCCTGTGAGCATCGCAGCACAATCCGAAAGAATATCGCCGAAGAGGTTGTCGGTGACGATCACGTCGAACTGTTTCGGCTCGCGCACGAGCTGCATCGCGCAGTTGTCGGCATACATATGGCTGAGCTCGACATCGGCGAAATCGGCGTCATGAAGCTTCTGGACTTCCTCTCGCCAGAGGACGCCACTCTCCATGACATTCGCTTTCTCGACCGAGCACATGCGGCCCTGCCTTTTCCGCGCGAGTTCGAAACCGACGGAAGCGACACGCCTGATCTCAGATGTCGTGTAGACCTGGGTATTAATGCCGCGACGTTCGCCATTCGGAAGTGTCTCGATGCCGCGCGGCTCGCCGAAATAAATGCCGCCGGTGAGCTCACGCAGGATCATGATGTCCAGGCCCTGCACCAGCTCGGGCTTCAGGGACGAGCTGGAAACGAGCGCATCGAACACCTTCGCCGGGCGAAGGTTCGCGAACAGGCCCAATTCTTTCCTGAGCGCTAGAAGGCCGCGCTCCGGCTTTTGATCGAACGGGAGATCATCATATTTCGGTCCACCGACCGCACCGAACAGCACCGCGTCAGAAGAGAGAGCCTTCTTCAACGTCTCGTCGGCAAGCGGGGTGCCATGCTTGTCATAGGCCGCACCGCCGACCAGATCTT
>JBPCVQ010000210.1:0-5120 GCA_051010395.1 Geminicoccaceae bacterium
GGTCATCTGTTCGATCGCATCTGTGCAGAGCATGGCATCAAGCCCTATGAGTTCGTCATGCAGCAGTGGACGAAAGAGCCAAAACGTTTCAAGACGGATCCGTCAAACCAAACCCCAGGACCGAACAACTAGGCTGATGGTCAATCAACCCGATGATCGACAAAAAAGAATAACGACCGCCAGAATAAAGATCAGCAGGAGGAAAACGTCATGCGTGAGCTTTTGATGACCACGGCCCTGGTTGCTTCTTTATTGCCGGCTTTGATGAGGTCGCGGCTGGCGATGCGGCCGAGCTTTCGGGCATCGAGGCGGTCGATCCCCACACGGTGAAGTTCACGCTGTCGCGCCCGGACGCCACTTTCCTCCACGTCCTAGCGATCAATTTTTCGTTCACCCTGCCTAAAGAAGCCATCGAGGAGCATGGCGAGGACTTCGGCCGCAATCCGGTTGGCACCGGTGCGTTCAAGATGACGGACTGGTCGCTCGGCCAGCACGTCCTGTTCGAGCGAAATGCCGATGATTACCGAGCGGGCCTGCCAAGTCTCGATCAGATCGAGTTCCAGGTGGGTCAGGAGCCGTTGGTGGGGCTGTGGCCGGTGGCTGGAACTGGGCCTGGTACTGCAATGGGGAGCTGGACGCCAAGGCGGCCGAAGCGGATGCGATGACCGATCCGGCCAAGGCCGAGGAGCGCCTCCAGCTCTGGCGCGAAATCTTCATCTCGATCATGGACGATGCGCCCTGGGCGCCTGTCTTTAACGAGCAGCGCTTCACCATGAAGGCCGAGCGGCTGGAAGGCCCGGATGCGATCTTCGTCGATCCGGTGCACATCCCGGTTCACTACGACACGGTGTCGGCGAACGATGCCCAGTAACCACGCCCACACCATCCACAGTCACCAGCATCACATCAGCTGGGACAACAGCAACGCCCCGGCGCTGACCGTAGCGCCGGGGACGACGGTCGTTTTCGAGACGGTCGATGCATCGGGCGCACAGCTTTCGCCGAGCTCGACGGTCGCTGACATCGCGCCCCTCGATTTCGGCAAGGTCAACCCCGTGACCGGTCCCGTCTTCATCGACGGGGCCGAGCCCGGCGATGCGTTGAAGGTGACCATCGAAGCGTTCAAACAATCGAGTTGGGGCTGGACCGCCAACATCCCTGGCTTCGGCCTGCTGGCCGATCAGTTTGAGGACCCGGCGCTGCATATCTGGAAGTATGATCCCGGTACGCTCGCACCTGCGATGTATGGCCCCGGCGGCAAGGTGCCCTTGAAGCCGTTCACCGGAACGATCGGCCTCGCTCCGGCCGATGCCGGCGAGCACAGCATCGTTCCGCCGCGAAGGGTCGGCGGCAATATGGACGTGCGCGATCTCTCGGCCGTCTATCTGCCGGTGGAAGTCGCGGGCGCGCTCTTCTCGGTCGGCGACACCCACGCCGCCCAAGGCGACGGCGAGGTTTGCGGCACCGCGATCGAAAGCCCGATGGAGGTTTCTTTGACTTTCGACCTCGTCAAGGGGGCGAACCTTCAATTCCCGCCTTTCTCGACGCCTGGGCCGGTCAGCCGCCATCTCGACGAGAAAGGCTATGTCGTGACGACCGGTATCGGCCCGGATCTGTTCCAGGCCTCGCGTGACGCAGTCAGCGCCATGATCGATCTCGTCTCCAGGCATCACGCGATGTCGGCGGTGGAGGCCTATATGCTCGCCAGCGTCTGCGGCGATCTCCGCATCTCCGAAATCGTCGACCAGCCGATCTGGGTCGCTTCTTTCTACTTCCCCAAGGTGGTGTTCGACTAGGGGGGCAGGACGTAGGCCTAACCGAGGTGCCCACGACACCGTTGGTGGCGATCGATGATCTGTCGATCGGTTTTCGGAGCGAGCGCGGCGTCGGTCTGGTCGGCGAGAGCGGCTGCGGCAAGAGCATGACCGCTCGCGCGATCATGCGCCTCTGCCCATGCCGCCGGCACGAATCGACTCCGGCCGTATCCTCCTCGATGGCGATGATCTTCTTTCTCTCGATGACGCCGGTATGCGCGACGTCAGGGGGAAAAAGATCGGCATGGTGTTCCCAACTATGCCGATGACGTGGTGGTGATGTATGCCGGTAAGATCGTCGATGCTGGCCCGCATAGAAAGTTGCCTGTCGATCGCTTCTTCATCGAGGCGACCGGCCAGCCAGTTGATAATGCCGACGAGTTCGCGCCGGCTTTTCTGGTCGCCCAGAATGTCTCTGGCCTCGAACAGCGTTACGCCATGACCCCGTCTGGCGAGGGTCCACGCTGCCCGCATGCCGGCCGGACCGGCCGCCGACGACAGCGACACGCAACGATTGCTCCGGCGAACATGACCGCCACATCGTCACAATAATGTGCGACGACGCCGAGGTCATGGCTGATGACGATCATCGCTATTCCATGCCTTCGGACCAGATCGCGCATGAGATCGAGGATCTGCGCCTGAACTGTCACATCGAGCCCGGTGGTCGGCCACCACAGTCAAGGCGAGAATGATCGACGGAAACACGCGAAGGCCGTCGAAAAGGCGCATGAGAATTTCGTCGAGATAGCCTGCAAGCAGCCCTATGGGAACACCGATCACAACGCAGAGGATAACGGCTGGAATGGTGATGCCGAAGCCGAATTCAGCGCCGTAGATGACCCTGGAAAAGGCGTCCATGCCATTGCCGTCGGTGCCAAACAGTGCGTGGCTGACGGCGGCTGCAACACCCGTTCAGGATAGGCTGAGCCCGGATCGTGCGGCATCAGGACGTCAGTGAAGATTGCGAGGGCGCCGAAGAACAGGATGATGATCAGCCCCGCTGCAGCCGTTGGGCTTAGGCGCGTAAGGCCGATCAAGCGGTTCTTCAGGCTGAACCGTCATGGTGTTGCCGTTTCTCGGTCAAAATGAAGCCGACCCCGCCCCAAGGAGCGGGGTATCTGGGCCGACCTCCACTTTGCGCACGGCAAGCCGCGAGTAAAAAGATTCAAAGCATCCTTGTCGACGCCGTAGTTGAAGGCCTGTCGAACGCGCATATCGTCGAGGGGCGAACATTTGGGGTTCGCGCGGGCCGAAGCGATGGAGCGACCCGATGCGCGTTCGACCTTGACGTTCGGGGCCAGCTTCAAGTTAACGACCTTCTGGATCGACGGCCTGTCGATGAAGTGAACCTGGCTCGTCTTCAACAGCGTGACCCGGCTCGCCTCGGAAGGCACCTCCTTGTAGATCACGCGGTCGAAATAGGGATGGCCGCCGAAATAGTTCGGGTTGGCGACATACACCGCCTGATCGTCCGGGCACAGCTCGTCGAGGTGATAGGCGCCAAAGCCTGCCGTGTTCGACTGCATCCACTCGAGGCCCCAGCGGTCATCCTTGGTCGCGTGTTGCCTGACCTCGGTCGTATCGTAGATGCCAGGCACGTAGAGAGTCAGCGCCTGCAGGAAGATGGAGCTGGGAGCGGACAGCATGAACTCGACCTCATATTCGGAGGTTGCCTTGACACCGCTTACATTGGAGACCTTGGCGATGAAGTTGCCGGTTCGCTTCCGGTCGAACGATTTTGCCCAGCTCCACTCGACATCCTCGGCAGTCAGCTCGTTGCCGTAGGGGCTCATGATCCTGGGTTGGCGTGCTTCGTTGTGGTCGGCTAGCGGGCTCATGATGCCTCCCCATTTGTCCTCACTGCGCGGTGTACCCGCCATCGACGACCAGATCGGCACCGGTCATGAATCTGGACTCGTCCGAAGCCAGAAAAACGGCGGCCCCGGCAATGTCAGCTGGTCGCCCGATCCTGCCGATGGGATGCTTGGGCGAGAGCGCCGCTTCGGCGGCGTCTTCAGTGCCGTAGAGATCGGTGAGACGCGGCGTCAGCACGGCGCCGGGGGAAAGGGAATTGACGCGGATGCCGTCTGCGGCGTGATCGAGCGCCAACGCCTTGGTAAACTGCAGGATCGCCCCTTTGGTTGCACAATAGGCGGCACCGCCTTGTACGGCGACGCTGCCGAGTTGGGATGCGATGTTGATGATCACGCCTTGACCTGCTCGCTGCATCGACGGGATGACTTCCCGGCTCATGAGAAATGCACCGGTCAGGTTGATGCGCAGCGCTTGGTCCCACGCCTCGGGTGAAAGCTCGGTAATCTTGGCCCGAACACTGGCGGCGGCGGCGTTGTTGACCAGGATCTTGATTTCGCCGAGCGTGGTGATGACATTCCCGACCGCGTTTCTGACCGAAAAGGGATCACCGATGTCGGCGACGAGCGGCAAGGCCTTGTCGCCGATGGTCGCTGCGGCTTCATTCAGGCTCGCCTCGTTATGGTCGAGCATCGCCACCCTGGCGCCCTCGCTTGCAAACCGACGACTGATCGCCAGTCCAATGCCCCGAGCAGCACCGGTCACGATCGCAACCTTGTCTAGCAAAACGTTCATCTGCCTGTCGCCTCCCTCTGGCCATCCGTGAGCCTATCGGGCCGGGTCGACGTCGCGCAATGTTTCATCGAAAGCCCGAGGGCTGACACTGTCCGCGGTTTCGTCCTGCGCCTAGAGTGAGGGGAAGAGGGATAACAAGACCGGGGAGGCCGAACATGTCCGACGAAGCATCCGCAGCACCGCCACGCACCGTCGCCGAGGTGGAGGCTGCTTTGTCCAGTATCAAGGCCAAGCGCGGTTATCTGCTGCCGCATCACGGTCTTCTCGCCATATCTGCGCCCGAGCTGCTCCAGGCCTATGACGCGACCTATTCGGCCATGACCCTGGCCGAGCGGGCGATGAGCTTGCACGAAAAAGAGGTGGTCTGGCTGATCATCCTGATCTCGACTGGCGAGGCGATCGCGACCCACCATATCGACCGCTTGAAAAAGGGGGGCGGTGGCCCCGCGGATATCGAGGCGGCGCTGGCGCTTGCGGCCTGGTCGGAAGGTGCAGAGCGTCATCGCTTCGTCGCCGAACATTGGGGGCCGCATCTGGAAGGCTTCGATGCCGTCTCCGCTTATCGACAAGGGCTCGATGCGCTGTTGGTCCGGTTCTCGGTCGAACGCTGGGTCGCTGAAATCGGGCTGGCTGCTGCGCATCAATGCCACCGGCGCTGGTTCTGGGTTGCCGAGCATATTGTCGGCGCCTATGCCG
>JBPCVQ010000211.1:0-10175 GCA_051010395.1 Geminicoccaceae bacterium
GCCAACTCGTCCGGAATTTTTCTAGGCCCGGACTTTCATTTCGATCTCTGCCGACCGGGTGTCGCGCTTTACGGTGTCAACCCGACACCCGGTCGGCAAAATCCGATGCAGCCGGTTGTCACGCTGAGTGCACCTGTCCTGCAAATTCATGAAATCGATGAGGCCGGCACCGTCGGTTATAACGCCACCTACGACGTGGCGGCAGGTGGGCATATCGCCACGGTGCCTCTGGGCTATGCTGATGGCTATCTCAGAAGCTCCGGCAACCAGGCCTATGCACGCATAGCAGGCGAGATCGTGCCTGTTGCCGGTCGGGTCTCCATGGATCTGATCACCCTCGATATCTCGTCGCTGCCCCCCAACAGCGTGCAGCCCGGATGCATGGCCGATCTCATCTTCGGGCCGGACGGCGTCGACCAGTTGGCTAAAGCCGCAGGCACGATCGGCTATGAGGTGCTGACACGCCTTGGCACACGACTAGCGCGCAGGTATACTCGGTCCGGACCGTAGTTCTTTTTTTGGACAAGCCAGCCGCCGCCGATCACGAAGTCGGCCGGTGGTCCGTCCACGGGATCGATGCTTCATGAATCCGCTAGCCTTCATCGGCCGCCTCGTCCTTTCGCTCCTGCAGACGATAGGCGAGATCACGCTGTTCGCGAGCCGCGCGATCGCTCAGGGGCTTTCCGGCCCCTATTACCCGCGCGCGATTTTCCGGCAGATGATCGACATCGGCTATTATTCGCTGCCGGTCGTCGGCCTGACGGCGATTTTCACCGGCATGGTGCTGGCCCTGCAGAGCCACACGGGTTTTTCCCGATTTGAGGCTGAAAGCGCCGTTGCCACCATCGTCGTCCTGTCGATGACCAGAGAACTAGGCCCCGTCCTGGCAGGACTGATGGTCGCAGGGCGGGTCGGGGCTTCCATGGCCGCCGAGCTCGGCACGATGCGGGTGACCGAGCAGATCGATGCGCTCACCACGCTCTCCACCAATCCGTTCAAATATCTGGTCTGGCCGCGCGTGCTCGCAGGCTTCCTGATGCTGCCGCTCCTGGTGCTGGTTGCCGACATCATCGGTGTGCTCGGCGGCTACATTGTCGGAGTCTACAAACTCGGTTTCGGCCCGCTGGAATATCTGAACAGCACCCTCGAATATCTGGAAACCGAGGATGTGGTCTCCGGCCTGGTGAAGGCGGCGATCTTCGGCTTTCTGGTGGCGCTGATGGGATGCTATCAGGGTTATCACTCCCGCGGTGGCGCCCAGGGTGTCGGTGCCGCGACCACCAAGGCGGTGGTGTCAGCCTCCATCCTGATCCTGACCGCCAACTATATCGTCACCGAGGTGTTCTTCAGCTCATGAACGACGCATCCAAGAGCTCTCCCAAGATCAAGATCCGCGGCCTGAAGAAGAGTTTCGGCAACAAGCACATCCTGCGCGGCATCGATCTCGATGTCGGCGTCGGCGAGTCGGTCGTGGTGATCGGCGGGTCCGGCACCGGCAAATCCGTGCTTTTGAAATGTGTCCTAGGCATTCTCGATCCCGACGAAGGCAGCATCGAGATCGACGGCAGGGAAGTGACGACCCTCTCCAGGCGTGAGCGTGAGAAGGTCATGAACAAATTCGGCATGCTGTTCCAGGGAGCAGCATTGTTCGACAGCCTGCCGGTCTGGGAGAACGTGTCCTTCGGCTTACTCCAGGTGGATCGCATGGGCCGCGACGAGGCAAGGAAGAAGGCAGTCGAGACGCTGGCGCAGGTTGGACTAGGCGCGGATGTCGCCGATCTCTCGCCATCGGAACTTTCAGGTGGCATGCAAAAGCGCGTCGGCCTTGCGCGCGCGATCGCGAGACGGCCGGAAATCCTTTTCTTCGACGAGCCGACCACTGGCCTCGATCCGATCATGGCCGATGTCATCAACGATCTGATCGCGCACAGCGTGCGTGAGCTCGGCGCCAGCGCAATCTCAATCACTCACGACTTGGCAAGTGCTAGAAAAATCGCCGATCGCGTGACTATGCTCTACAAGGGTGAGCTGGTCTGGGACGGCGCGGTTGCCGAGATCGACAACAGCGGCAATGACTATGTCGACCAGTTCATCCACGGCCGTGCAGAGGGCCCGATCGAGCTCGACGTCCGCGCCGCCTAGCCGCCGGGCGCCGGGCGCCGGGCCGGCAGGGTCTGAACACAGAGCCTAAGGAGCGGGCTTTGTCGGCAGCCAATCCTTGCCGGGCACGGCGGCCAGAAGCTCCCGCGTATAGGCGTCCTTGGGATCGTCGAACAGCTGGGCGGTCGGCCCGGTTTCGACCACCACGCCCTGGCGCATCACGGCGATACGATCACAGACCTGGGCTGCGACGCGCAGGTCGTGGGTGATGAAGATCATCGAGAGTGAAAGGCGTTCTCTGATCTCGTCCAGAAGGCGGAGGATCTGCGCCTGGATGGAAACGTCGAGCGCCGAGACCGGCTCGTCCGCGATCAGAACTTCGGGATCATTGGCGAGTGCGCGCGCAACGCCGATGCGCTGACGCTGGCCGCCGGAGAACTCGTGCGGGTAGCGATCATAGGCGCGCGCGTCCAATCCGACGATTTCCAGAAGTTCTCGGGCGCGGCTCTCCGCTTCCCGTGGCGGCACACCCTGGATCAGGGGGCCCTGGGCGATGATTTTTCCAACTTTGGTGCGCGGGTTGAGCGAGGCGAACGGGTCCTGAAACACCATCTGGATTTTCGCGCGAAAGGGGCGCATCGCCGCGCGGCCAAGAGGCTGGAGATCGGTCCCGTGCAGGAGGATACTGCCCTGATCGGCATTGTTCAGCCGCACGATGCAGCGGGCGACGGTCGACTTGCCGGAGCCGCTCTCGCCGACAACGCCGAGAGTCTCCCCGCGGCTAAGCTCGAGGTCGACGTCATCGGCAGCGACCACGTTTCGCTCCTTGGCGCCGAGGCCAAAAAAGCTGCCGCCGCTCCGATAGGTTTTTCGTAGCCCCTTCACCTCGAGAACCGGCTCGGCTGATCGACTTCGAGCTGGGCGCGGTACAAGACTGGGCACAGCCTCGATCAGGGCCTGAGTATAAGGGTGTTCAGGAGCGTTCAGGACCTGGTCAGCCGGCCCCATCTCGACGAGTTTTCCGTATTGCATCACGGCCACCCGGTCCGCGATGTCGGCGACCACGCCGAAATCATGGGTGATGAACAGGACGCCGGTGTCGTGGCCGGCCTGCAGTTCCTTGATCAGTTTCAGGATTTGCGCCTGGGTGGTGACGTCGAGAGCAGTCGTCGGCTCATCCGCGATCAGGATCTTCGGATCCAGCGCCAGCGCCATCGCGATCATCGCCCGCTGGCGCTGCCCGCCGGAAAGTTCATGCGGATAGCTGTCGACGATATGGCCGGGGTCCGGGAGATGAACGTCCTCGAACAGCGCGATCGCGCGTTCCCGCCTTTCCTTGCGGCCGAGCTTGACGTGGTAGCGAAAGACCTCGTCGATCTGATTGCCGATGGTCATGACTGGATTGAGCGCGGTCATCGGCTCCTGGAAGATCATCGAGATGTCGCTGCCGCGAATGGCCCTAAGGCGGGCCTCGCTGACATGAGCCAGATCCTCCTCGCCGAAATGGATGCTGCCTTCGGCGATATGCACATGGGGGCGGGGAAGAAGGCCCATCACGGCACGGGCGGTCAGCGACTTGCCGGAGCCGCTTTCTCCGACCACACAGAGAATCTCGTTAGGCGCCAGATCGAGATCGACGGCCTCCACCGCATAAGGCCGCTCTGCCCCCCCTGGCAGTGCGACATGCAGGTTCTTGATGTCGAGGAGCGGTGCCACCGTCATCGGCGTTCTCGAAGACGCGGGTTCAGAGCATCATTCAGGCCTTCGCCGACCAGGTTGATCGCGAGCACGGTGAGAAGGATGGCCACGCCGGGGAAGGTGCAGACCCACCAGGCCGTGCGCAGCACCGTGCGTCCGGCGCCGATCAGAAATCCCCAGCTCATGATGTTCGGATCGCCGAGGCCTAGGAAGGATAATCCCGATTCGATCAGGATGGCGGTCGCCACCATCAAGGAGCCGGTGACGATGATCGGCGAAAGGCAGTTGGGCAGGATTTCGCCGAGCATGATCCTGACATCGCTCATCCCAAGCGTATGACAGGCCTGAACGAACTCCCGGTTTCTGAGTGACAGAAACTCGCCGCGCACAAGGCGCGCGACTGCCGGCCACGAGACCACGGCAATGGCGATGACGATGCTCTCGATCG
The DNA here is from genome assembly GCA_051010395.1 of Geminicoccaceae bacterium. Taxonomy (GTDB): domain Bacteria; phylum Pseudomonadota; class Alphaproteobacteria; order Geminicoccales; family Geminicoccaceae; genus JANQPX01. Next base: position 4,247 of record JBPCVQ010000211.1, read on the forward strand.
AGGGCTTCATGATCGCCACCAGGAGGATCGCGAAAACGAAGGAGGGGATGGTCTGGAACATCTCGGTGACGCGCATCAAGAGGTCGTCGATCCAGCCGCCATAGTAGCCGGCAAGCCCGCCCATGACGGCGCCAAAGCCGACGGCGACCAGCGTGGCGAGGAGGCCGATCAGAAGGGACGTCTTGGCGCCGTGGGCGATGCCACCCGCGACATCGCGCCCGAGGCTGTCGCTGCCCAGCAAAAACCCTTCCACCCCAGGCGGTGACATCGGTTTGCCCGCGAGTTTGAAGGGATCGTCAGGAAAAAACAGATGGGCGGTCGCCGCAAGGAAGATTACCGATCCCAGGATCACCAGGCCGACGACGGCGGAGCGATTGCGTCGATAGAGGTGCCAGAACTCCCCCATCGCCTAGGCCATCTCGATCATGCGACTTCGATCCTGGGATCGAGGGATGAATAGATGATGTCGACCACGAGATTGACCGCCACCACCAGGAGCGCGGATATCAGAAAAATGCCAAGCAGTAGATTGAGATCGCGCGCGAACAGAGCCTCGAAGGCGAGCATGCCGAGACCAGGCCAGGCGAACACGGATTCAACGATCACCGACCCACCGATCAAGGCGCCGACCTGCACACCGGCCATGGTGACGACCGGCAGAAGCGCGTTTCGCAGCACGTGGACGAACATGATGCGCCGTTCGGTCAGGCCTTTCGCGCGTGCGGTGGTCACGTAGTCCATGCCTGCCTGTTCGAGCATCGAGGCGCGCATCAACCGTGTGTAGAGGGCGAGGTAGAAGAGGGAAAGCGTGATGGTCGGCAGCACCAGATGATGGGCGATGTCGACCACCCGATCCCAGCCGCTGTGGAAGGCGGCGATATTCTCCATGCCGCTTGTTGGAAACCAGCCGAGATTGAGCGCGAACACCACGATCATCATGAGGCCGACCCAGAAGAGCGGCGTGGCGTAGGTGACCAGCGCGAAAATTGAGATCAAATTATCCCGCCAGGTATTGAGGCCGATGGCGGCGAGCAGGCCCAGAATGATGCCGAGACCAACCGCGAGCACGATGGTGCTCACCATCAACAAAAGGGTGGGGATGAAGCGATCCAGCACCAGCTCCGAGACCGGCATTTCATGGCGAAAGGAGTAGCCGAGATCGAAGCTGAGAACGTTCTTCAGATAGATGCCGAGCTGAACGATCAGCGGCTTGTCCAGCCCGAACTTTTCTCGGAGCTCCGCCATATATTCGGGCGTCGCCGAGCCCGCTTCACCCGCCAGCACATCGACCGCATCGCCCTCGGCCATATGAAGAAGGAAGAAATTGACGACGACGATAGCCAAGACGATCGGCAGCGCCTGCAGCAGCCGCTTCAGCACATAACGCAGACGCTTCGCCGCATGATTCATGTCGCAACAGTCGCGGCGCGACGGGCATGACGCTGCCGCGGTTTTGCTAAGGGCGCCGGAGCCTCCTGATACCGGAAGGCTTTCGCCTTGGTCGGCGCTTTCAAGGCGTGTCGGAGCTGGTTCAACGTCTTCTTAACCCTTCTTCCCTAAGGTACCGATCAGGTCCATGCGATCCTGGGAATCCGTGTCTGCGCAGAGTTTTCCGGCGGGCGGTCGGACTCCCAGGATCGCATGGACCAAGATCTCCCGTCTTTTTAACAGCGCAGGGTTAACACGAGGTTAAGCAATCCCCTGCGGGCGACGCCGACATTGGATATCCTGGCACCATCAGCCGACACCAAGTTCCAAGTCAACGCCGTCCCGCGTCGGGACTATTCTTCGAGCCAGGCGTCGGCGAAGGAGCCGTAGGCGCCGAGGGCCGAGGTGTCGTGGTCTTTCAGCTTGCTGTTGAAGACGGTGAGGAACTCCATCTCGAACAGGTTCACCACCGGCAGATCGTCGGCGAGGATCGACTGGACGCCCTGATAGATCTCGGAGCGCTTCGCCGCATCCGGCTCGACCGCGCCGGCTGCGAGGAGCTCGTCGAGCTCGGGATTGCTGTAACGTGAGCTGTTGACGAAGTGGGTGCCCTGGCGGATCTGGTCTGTGCCATAGTGGCGATGCACGCCCAGCACCGGATCGGGCAGCTGGTAGAAGTAGTTGACGTTCATCGCGAAGTCATAGTCCGAATAGACCCGCTTCAACCAGGTCGGCACGTCCTCGTAGCGGAGCTCTAGATCGATGCCGATGTCGGCAAGAGCCTGCTTCATATACTCACCGGCCCGGCGCCAGTCCTCGCCATAAGGGATGAGATCGAGCACGGCAGACGCGCGCACACCATTGCCGTCAGCTTCGTACCCGGCCTCGTCGAGGAGCTTGTTGGCCGCATCGAGATCGGGGCTGCCCGGATAGTTCGGCAATCCTTCGGCGTAAAGGCCAGTCGCTGCAAAGTTCGAGGAAAGCGCAGACGTCGCAGGCTTGCCGTAGCCGAACCAGATGTTGTCGATCAGAAACTGCCGATCCAGCGCCATGGAAATCGCCTGGCGGATCGCAGGCTGGTCAAACGGCGGCTCAGTGGTGTCGAATTCGATCAGCGAGACCGGGTTGATCATCGCATAGCCGTCGGTGGTCACGCCGATCGTATCCATCTCGCGCAGGCGCACCACATCGACATTCGGAATGGCGCCATAAGCACCATAGTGCACCTCGCCGTTTTCCATCGCGGCCGTGCGGGTCGACGCATCAGGGATGAAGCGGGCGACCGCCTTGTCCAGATAGGGCTTGCCCTCCTGCCAGTAATCCTCGTTCTTGTCCAAGCGGATATACTGGCCCTTCTTCCACTCGACGAACTTGAAGGGGCCGGTGCCGACCGGGTTGTTGGCGAGATCGGCGTCACGTACGTCCTGACCTTCGAGAAGGTGCTTCGGCACCATTGGCGATTCGTAGGCGGAGAGTGCGCGCATCATATAGGGTGCCGGATTGGCCAGCTTGAAGACGGCGGTATGCTCATCCGGAGTCTCGATGTCGGTGACTTCCTTGAAGGAGTTCGGGCCGCGCGGGTGGACCTTGCTCAGGACCTCCATGACCGTGAACTTCACATCGGCTGAGGTGAAGGGCTCGCCGTCATGCCAGGTGACGCCCTTTTGCAGATTGAAGGTGACGGTCTTGCCGTCTTCGCTGATCTCGTAGCTCTCGGCGAGTGCCGGAACGGCGTTCAGATCCTTGTCGTAGTCGAGAAGGCCTTCATAGATCTTCGGCGCTACCAGGCCGATCGGACCGGAGGTCGAGAGATAGGAGGCAAGCGACGGCGGCTCGGGCTGCGCGATGAAGACGAAGGTCCCGCCGGAAGTCTGAGCTCCCGCGGAAGCGCTCGCCAGCATGGCGGCCGCAAGCAGCGAACCGCCAAGCAAGTTCCTGATAGATCTCATAGTTTTACTCCCTGACATACCTGATTATCCAGCCGGCCTTCGATCGACATGGCCATTCGGTTCGGTGACGATGCCGGCGCTTTATGGGATTTTTCCATCATTTTGGCCGATCGCCCATGTTCATTGTTCGACCTTGCCCTGGAATTTCACGCGACTCAAGCCTTGAACGTCAGGGCTTCGGATAAGAGCGTTGGCGGCGCTCAATAGGGCATGACAACGCCAGCGAGCTAACAGGTTACAGGTGTTGTCCACCCTCGGTCGAATGCGCAGGCTGAACGCCTCTAGGCGTTCGACATGATGTGGATGCAGCGATCAGCCTGCATGTCCTTGATCTTCGCGCCATAGGCGATCATATGCGGCGCTTTCGTGTGGGCCATGAGTGCTTCGAGGCTTGCCCACTTCTCGACGACGACGAAAGTATCGTCACCATATTTCGTCTGGATGTCACCGGCATTCTCGTGATCGATGGTGGCGCCATATTCTATGCAGCCATCCTCAGCTTGGACGGCGGGCACGTTGGCATTGAAAATGTCCAGAACTTTGCTGCGCATACCGGGCTTGGTCGTGATCACGGCGAGAACGTGAACCATGGCCATGAGCTTCTCCCTTTCTTGCTAAAGCGGCCGCTTTGTCGATCCGTGCGACGTCATATCGTTGCGTCCTGAAACGACCGTACATTCCGAACAGCCGGTTTCACAGACTGTACATCACGCCGTTTGGAAGAATGCTGTCGTCGCCACTGCTTTCTTTCTTGTCGGGACGTTGTTTTGATGGGTGCGCCTTTGGCGCCACCGCAATAATGTAGGTCTTCGACGGGAGGCTCTCCTATGAGCGAATTCGGCAAGGTTGCGGTGATCGGTGCCGGCACCATGGGCCACGCGCTCGCCCTGGTGCACGCGCTTGGCGGATGCCACGTAAGGCTGACGGACCGCGATCCGGCCATACTGGCGCGCGCGAAAGGGTTGATCGAGACTGCAGCAGACACGCTGGTTCAGGCTAGTGCCATCGAACGCGACGTGGTGCTTGACGCCCTCATTCGAATAGAACGCTCGGGCGATCTCGACAGCACCGTCGCGGATGCAGATCTGCTGATCGAAGCGATCATCGAGGCGCCCGACGCCAAGCAGGCATTCTTTGCCGAGGTCGATGCTCTCCTACCGCCCGATACGGTCATCGCGTCGAACACCAGCTATCTCGACGTGTTTCCGCTGATCCCCGAGCATCGCCAGGAACGGAGCCTGATCGCGCATTGGTACACGCCGCCCTACATCGTCGATCTGGTCGACATCGCCGCCGGCCCGCGCACCGATCCCGGCCTGCTGATCACCATGCGCGACTTCTATCAAGGACTCGGCAAGCGCCCCATCGTGTTCGAGCGGCTGATTCAGGGCTACATCGCTAACCGGCTGCAATCAGCGCTTAATCTCGAGGTGTTGCATCTTCTGGATGAGGGACTGGCGACGGCGGAGGAGATCGATACTGCGATCATCCACGGCCTCTCCCAACGCCTCGCCATCCAGGGCCAGGTCGGCAAGATCGACTATACAGGCCTCGACATGATGCAGCGGGCACTCGCCAATCGTGTATACACACCGCCCGATGTGACCGGAAAAAGCCGAACGGTCGATGCCCTGATCGCCGATGGACGGCAGGGCGTGATGAACGGCCGTGGTTTTTACGACTATGGCGATCGGACGCCGGAGGATCTGTTCCGGGCGCGTGACATGAAGCTTTTGGCACTCAAGAAAGCCCTTGCGAACATCGAAGAGGAAGAACGTGCATGATCAGCTACGATCTTAGCGGCCGGACAGCGCTGGTGACCGGTGGCATTTCGGGTATCGGCCTCGCGGCCGCAACGATGCTGGCGCGATCCGGTGCGCGCGTCGCGCTCAATCATCTTGTCGGCGACCAGCGGGCTGATGACGTGATCGTGGCGCTTCGAGGACAAGGGTTCGACGTGATCGCCGCTCCGGGTTCCGTCGCCGAGGCCGGTGTTGCCGAGGCGATGGTCGAAAGAGCCGTCGATGAGCTCGGCGGGCTCGACTACCTCATCAACAATGCCGGCACACCCGCCACAATTGAGCCGATCCCACCCGGCGAATTCGATCGCATGGACGAGGCGTTTTGGGAAAAGATCCTGCAGACCAACCTGCTCGGCGCTTTTCGCTGTGCCAAGGCCGCGGCGCCGGCACTCAGAAAGGCGAAGGGCGCCATCGTCAGCACCGCCTCGATTGCCGGCATGGGCACGCAGGGAAGCTCACTCGCCTATGCAGCGAGCAAGGGCGCGCTGGTCAACATGACGCGCAGCCTGGCACGCGGCTTCGGCCCCGAGGTTCGCGCCAACGCGGTCGCGCCCGGCCATGTCGACACCGCCTGGACGGCAAGCTGGCCTGAAGCGAGAAAGCGCGAGAGCGAAACGAACGCCGTCCTCCAGCGCCGCTGCAAACCCGAGGACATCGCCGAAGTGATGCTTTTGCTACTAGCAGGCGCCGGCATGATCACCGGCCAGACAATCGTGGTGGACGGTGGCCTAACACTCTAGCGGTGTGACC
>JBPCVQ010000212.1:0-3549 GCA_051010395.1 Geminicoccaceae bacterium
CCTGTCGGGTTGGTCTCTCATCTTCGCCTGATCTTGCATCTCATTTTCAACCATAGGTTATATTACAATCGGCAGCGGCGACGCCAGAACTATTTCGTCGCACCCGATCGAGCAGTCATAACAAAGGGCTTCGACCCCACCTCTCAGCGCATCGTCGAACGCAGCCGCATACGTCGGATCAATGTCCTCGGCCAGCGAAAATGCGCTGCAATCCGTTCTTTGTACCACATATGCCATCACGGCGCGCGCGCCAGAGTCGACCTGTCGTTTGAGAGCGCCCAGATGCTTCGCCCCGCGTGCGGTGACGCAATCCGGGAACTCGGCCTCGCCATCCCGCTTCAGATGGACGTTCTTGACCTCGACGTAACAGGGCGGCCGATCGTCATCCTCCAGCAACAGGTCGATCCGGCAACCATCATCATAGGTGACTTCCCGCCGAATGCGCTGATAACCGGCGAGTTCGGGGATGCCATCCGCATGGATCGCCTCTTCCACCAACGAGTTGGGATGCATCGTATTGATACCCACAAGGCCGCCATTCACCTCAACCAGCTCAAGCGTCAGCGGCAACTTGCGCTTCGGATTTTTCGAGCGCGACACCCAAACCGTCTCATCCGGATGATCCAGCCCGAGCATGCGCCCGGGGTTGGGGCAATGCACCGTCGTCTCCTCGCCGTCTTCGAGAACCACGTCGGCGAGAAAACGCTTATAGCGCTTGATGAGGCGTCCTTTGATGAGCGGGCTTGGCCATTGCATGCCGCAACCTAGCGAAACCCCAGGCCCTCGACAATGCGGGCACGGCCCGCAGCGTTGACTTGACGTCGTCTGATGGATGCTTTTGCGCTAGGCTTCGTCAGATTCGAGGAAATTGAGGGGTTTGACCATCGCCATGTCCGAAAAGTCGGTTACCGCTTGTCTGATCATCATCGGCAACGAGATCCTCTCTGGCCGCACGGTCGATGCCAATCTTCCCTATCTCGCCCAAGCCCTTGGCGAGATAGGGGTGCGCCTTGCGGAGGCGCGAGTCGTTTCCGATGACGAAGCGGAGATCGCGGATGCTGTCAATGTGTGTCGCGCCAAGCATGACTACGTGTTCACCACAGGTGGCATCGGGCCAACCCATGACGACATTACGTCGGCAGCCGTTGCCAAGGCGTTCGGCCTCCCTTTCGGCCGCAACGCGGAGGCCGAAGCGCTGCTACTCGCCTACTACCCGCCAGAAAAGGTGAACGAGGCGCGCATGTCCATGGCAGATATGCCGGAAGGCGCCGCCCTCATCGACAATCCGGTCAGCATCGCACCTGGCTTTCGCGTCGAGAACGTGTATGTGCTCGCTGGTGTACCCAAGATCATGCAGGCGATGCTGGACGACATCATCCCGACCTTGAAAGGCGGCGCGGTCGTCATCTCCCGTTCGGTCACCGTCTTCATGCTCGAAGGCGAACTCGCATCGCACCTTAAAGAGCTGCAGGACAACCATCCGAAACTGGACATCGGCAGCTACCCGTTTTTCGGCTCAGCGGCAGGACCAGGATCGACCATCGTCTTTCGCGGCACGGACAAAAGGCAGATCGATCAGGCCGCACAGGGCTTGCTCACCATAGCCTCCAATCTCGGCGTTCGGATCATCGACGGTCCCGCCCGCCAATAACCACATGTCTTTGACTTATCAGCACATTACCAATGTCGATATCCTGGCCGCATACCGTCGAACATGACCATGGCGGCCTGAACCCGATGCTGTGGACATTCCACAAAAAGGGGCCCGGCGCAAAAGCCGGGCCCTAATCTTGGGGTGGGGTAGAAAGCATGCAGAAGGACGACAAGGCTTCAATCAGTCAGCCTTTTCGATCAGCGGCGCCTGGCTCGGTGTCATGCCGGTCGGGCAACCGGTGCTACGGGGGGGAAGCGATTTCATGACCTCGATCTCCCGAACGCCGCTGATCATGAAAACAAGGTTATCGTGAGGGGGTTGAACCGCTTCTGAACGCGGCGTTTATCTGCCGTTCAGCTTCGCGCCTTTGCCTGGCTTTTTTCGGCGGCCGGCAGATGAAGCCTGACGGCGAGACCACCGAGTTCGGCATCCCCAAGCTCTAGTCTGCCGCCATAGAGGCTGGCAAGATCGACGACGATCGAGAGACCAAGACCGGTCCCGGGAACAGACTCGTCCAACCTACGACCACGCTTTAGCACCTCTGCCCGCTGGGAAGGCGGCAATCCATCGCCGTCATCTTCGATCAAAAGGTCGATCCTGTCGCCTTGCCGCTCGGCGTGGACATGCACTTCGGAGGCAGCCCACTTGCCAGCGTTGTCCATGAGATTTCCGAGCATCTCCTCCAGGTCGTGACGCGCGCCGCGAAAGACCAGATTATCGGGGCAATCGACCTGGATCCTGATCTCGCGCTCGCTATGGATCCGCTCCAATGTCCTTCTAAGGTCCTCGAGCACCGGGGCGACGTCAGAGCGCGCACCGAGTATAGTGCTGGTTGCTGCCGCCCGAGCACGACCAAGATGATGCTCGACCTGCTGGCGCATCAATGTCGTCTGCCGATCGACAAGGTCGCTAAACGGTGTTTTCTTCTCGCGCACCTCGTTGGCCAGCACTGAGAGCGGCGTCTTCAGGCCGTGTGCGAGATTACCGACATGGGTCTGGGCGCGCTCAATCAGGGTTTCGCTGTGATCGATCAGCGCGTTGAGCTCACTGGCAAGCGGCTGGATTTCACTGGGATAGCTCCCCTCCAGACGGCGGCTTTCACCTGACCGAATGGCGCTCAACGCTCGTTGGATGCGGAAAAGCGGTTGCAAGCCGAACCGTACCTGGATCAAAATCGCGGCGAGAACGCCGGCGAACAGCATAGCGAGCGTCAAGGCGAGCAGCTGATCAAAGCGGTTCTTCGTGCCTCTGAGTTCGCTCTCGTCGCCTGCCACCGCATACCAGAAACGCTCGTCCCGACCCGGCAGGATGATCGGCCTGATCAGCACACGCAGTGTCTGGTTGTCCGGGCCCGGCAATTCGTCCAGCACCACCTCCTCATTTTCGGGACGGGGGAGAACCAGAGCCTGTGCCCACAGCGACGGGGATCGACGTACCGGCTCCTTGCCGTCGCTGATTTGCCAGTACCAGCCGGAAAACGGCTGATTGAAGCGCGGCTCGCCAAGCTGCAGGCTGAGGTCGAGGCCGCCGTCCTCACCAACCGTGGTGCCGGCAACCACCCCCTCCAGGAGGACGGCAAGCCTATCATCGAAGCTGGTCCTGACGGCATCGCCGAAGAGGGCGGACAGCGCAAAGCCGCTAGCGCTCAAAAGAAGCGCGCACCAGATCGCCGCACTGACGACGAGGCGAGATGCGAGAGACTTAATCGGCGCCCCCCGGTGGCGCCAGGCGATAACCGAGCCCGCGCGCTGTCTGGATCACGTCAACGCCGAGCTTTTTCCGAAGACGCCCGACGAACACCTCGATCGTGTTGGAATCGCGATCGAAATCCTGATCATACAGATGCTCGGTAAGCTCGGTGCGCGAGACGATCTTGTCTTTATGGTGCATGAGAT
>JBPCVQ010000213.1:0-9017 GCA_051010395.1 Geminicoccaceae bacterium
CCAGCCTGCGCGGCCTTGGTGGGGCGGGTTTTCCGACAGGCAGGAAATGGAGTTTCGTACGCGGGTACGAAGGGCCGCGGTTGATGACGATCAATGCCGACGAGGGAGAGCCCGGCACGTTCAAGGACCGCTACTACATGGAGAGCAATCCTCACGCTATGTACGAAGGAGCCCTGGTCGGCGCCCATTGCGTGGAGGCCGAGCGCATCTATCTCTACATGCGCGACGAATATCCGGCGGCGTTGGAAATCATGCGCCGGGAGCTCAGAGCGCTGGAGGAAGCCGGTATCTGTGATCCCGGCTTCATAGAGATCCGTCGCGGCGCCGGCGCTTATATCTGTGGCGAAGAGAGCGCGATGATCGAAAGCATCGAAGGCAAACGCGGCCTGCCGCGCCACCGCCCGCCCTACATAGCGGAAGTCGGCGTCTTCGGTCGGCCGACCCTCAACAATAATGTCGAGACGCTCTACTGGGTGCCGACCATCCTGGAGAAGGGGCCGAAATGGTTCGCTGATCAGGGCAAACCGGATTATCCCGGCATGCGCTCCTGGTCTGTCTCCGGCCGTGTCAAGAAACCCGGCGTCACTGTCGCCCCCGCCGGCGTGACGATTGCCGAGCTGATCCAGCAATGTGGCGGAATGCAGGACGGCCATGCCTTCAAGGCTTACCTCCCAGGTGGTGCTTCTGGCGGCATTCTGCCGGCTTCGATGGACGATGTGCCCCTCGATTTCGGCGGCGAGCTTGCCAAACTCGACGCCTTCGTCGGCTCTCACGCAATCGTGGTATTTTCCGATAAGGACAATATGAAGGATGTTGCGCTTAACCTTCTCGATTTCTTCACCCACGAGTCCTGCGGCCAGTGCACACCTTGCCGTAGCGGTACGGAAAAGATGGGCAAGTTGCTGCGTCAGGGCGGCAAGCTGGATGAAGACATAATCCGCGATCTGGAGCAGGTGATGCGGGATTCGAGCATTTGTGGCCTGGGGCAGGCGGCACCCAACCCGGTTAATCATTTGCTACAATACTTCCGGGAGGATCTCTGATGTCCGACCAACCAAACGTCGGTAGCGAACCCAGTGACAAGGTTACCTTCAATCTCGACGGTAACGATGTCACTGCGTCGCCTGACGAAACCATCTGGCAGGTCGCCAAGCGTGAGGGGACCAAGATCCCGCATCTCTGTTACCTCGACAAGCCTGGCTATCGTGCCGATGGCAATTGTCGTGCCTGCATGGTCGAGGTTGAGGGCGAACGCGTATTGGCTGCGTCCTGCCAGCGCAAGGTCGCGGATGGGATGGTGGTCAAAACCGCGACGGAGCGGGCCGAAAAATCACGCCGCATGGTCTTCGAAATGCTGGCCGCCGACATGCAGGCGCCGGAGGAAGGGCCGGACGGGCAGTCGAGTTTTTGGGAGTGGGCCGGCCAATTCGGCATTGCCGGCAGCGAACGGCTGCCCTCGAAATTCGACGGGTCGAGCCAGGCTCTGAACGGTCGAGCCGGCATCCACGACGTTTCCAATCCTGCCATCGCCGTCAATTTGGACGCCTGTATTGCCTGCAATCTCTGCGTTCGCGCCTGCCGCGAAGTGCAGGTCAACGACGTGCTCGGCATGGCTGATCGCGGCCATCATGCGGTGCCGGTGTTCGACATCCATGACCCCATGGGCTTCTCGACCTGCGTGACCTGCGGCGAGTGCGTTCAGGCTTGCCCGACAGGTGCATTGTTCGAAAAGACGCTGATGGACGACGACGGCCGAAAGCGCGTGGTGGAGGATTTTGACAAGGTCACGAAATCCGTTTGCCCCTTCTGTGGCGTGGGTTGCCAGACCACGGTCTATACCAAGGACGACAAGATCGTGCTGGTCGATGGCCGTGACGGGCCGGCCAACGAGAACCGGCTTTGTGTGAAAGGCCGTTTCGGCTTCGATTACGCGACGTCGAAGGAGCGCCTTACCAAACCGCTCATTCGCCGCGACGATGCGCCCAAACGGGCCGACATCGACATGCGCTTCATGGAGGCTTCCGACATTTTCCGGGAGGCGACATGGGAGGAAGCCCTGGAGTTCGCGGCGAACGGCCTCACAAAGATCCGAGATGGCAAGGGGGGCGATGCCATTGCCGGTTTTGGGTCGGCCAAGGGGTCGAATGAGGAAGCTTATCTGTTCCAGAAATTCATCCGGCAGGGCTTCGGCACTAACAACGTCGACCATTGCACCAGGCTCTGCCACGCTTCCTCGGTTGCAGCGCTGCTCGAAGGTGTGGGATCCGGTGCTGTCTCGGCCCCCTTCATGGATGCCGCTAAGGCCGATTGCGTCATCGTCATCGGTGCCCGCCCGACGACCAATCACCCCGTCGCCGCGACCTATTTTAAGCGTGCTGCGAAGAACGGCACCAAATTGGTCATTATGGACCCGCGTGGGCAGGACCTGATGCGTCATGCGGAGCACGCACTCCGCTTCAAGCCCGGCACCGATGTCGCGATGCTGAATGCGATGATCCACACGATCATCGAAGAAGGTCTGACCGATGAGCAATATGTTCAGGCCAATGCCACGGGTTTCGATGCGCTAAAGGAGAAAGTAAAGGACTTTTCGCCCGAAGCGATGGCCGAGGTTTGCGGCATCGAGGCTAAGATACTGCGCGAGGTCGCAAGACTCTACGCGACTTCCGAGCGTTCCATGATCTTCTGGGGCATGGGCATCTCCCAGCACACCCACGGCACGGACAATTCCCGCTGTCTGATTGCACTCGCGCTGATCACCGGCCAGGTCGGCCGCGCAGGGACAGGCCTGCACCCCTTACGTGGTCAGAACAATGTGCAGGGTGCATCGGATGCCGGGTTGATCCCGATGATGTATCCGGACTACCGCTCCGTCGAGAACACCGACGTGCGCGCCGAGATGGAGGATTTTTGGGGCCGCTCGCTTGATCCGGTGAAGGGTCTGACCGTCGTGGAGATCGTCGATGCGATCCATGCAGGCGCCATCAACGGCATGTACATCATGGGCGAGAACCCAGCCATGTCGGACCCTGACCAGCACCACGCCCGCAGTGCCCTGGCGAAACTCGATCACCTCGTCGTGCAGGATATCTTCCTCACCGAAACCTGCTGGCATGCCGATGTGATCCTGCCGGCGTCCGCCCATGCGGAGAAGCTCGGTACCTATTCCAACACCAACCGACAGGTGCAGATCGGCAGGCCGGCTTTGCCGCTGCCTGGTGAGGCAAGGCTAGATATCGAACTCTTGATCGACCTCGCCAAGCGATGCGGCCTTGATTGGAACTACGCTGATGTCCCCACTGTTTACGAGGAAATGCGTCAGGTGATGAAATCACTCGACTACATTCCCTGGGACCGGCTCGAGGCGGAGGAAAGCGTCACCTATCCGAGCCAGTCCGACGGGACTGAAAACTGGGTCGTCTTCGATCAGGGGTTCCCGACCGCGGACGGTCGCGGCCGCATCGTACCGGCTGATCTGCGCGCGCCTGAGGAGGTGCCGGATGACGAATATCCGATGGTGCTCACGACAGGCCGCGTGCTGGAACACTGGCACACCGGCGCCATGACCCGCCGAGCCGACGTGTTGGACGATATCGAGCCCGAAGGTTTCGCCGCCATGAATCCACGCGAAATCGAACGGCAAGGTCTAAGCCAAGGCGACATGATCAAAGTCGTCACCCGCCGCGGCACGATCGAAGCCCTCCTGCGCGCCGACCGCGAAGTCGCTGACGGTATGGTTTTCATGCCTTTCTGTTTCAACGAGAGCCCAGCCAATGCACTGACCAACCCGATGCTGGACCCTTACGGCAAGATCCCAGAATTTAAATTCTGTGCGGCAAAAGTGGGGCGAGTGGATCAGCGGGCAGCAGCGGAATAGAGCCTGAATCGTCTATTTTTTTGGCCGGCCCGCAAAGCCACCGATAGGTTTTAGCTTTTCAAATTCCGAGAAAGAGACCGGACATTCATATAAGAATGCCCGGTCGGTCAGGGAGATCTCTCGGTAGTTTACCCCTTAAGCAGTTCGCTGAGCGTCTCGCCCAGCTTCGCGGGGCTGGGGCTGACACGGATACCGGCGGCTTCGAGGGCGGCAATCTTGTCTTCAGCACCGCCTTTCCCGCCGGAAATGACGGCGCCAGCGTGGCCCATGGTGCGTCCTGGCGGTGCGGTGCGCCCTGCGATGAAGCCGACGGTCGGCTTTTTTCGACCCTTCTTCGCTTCGTCGGCGAGAAACTGTGCGGCGTCTTCCTCTGCCGAGCCGCCGATTTCGCCGATCATGATAATCTGCTTCGTCTCGTCGTCGGCGAGAAACATCTCAAGCACGTCGATGAACTCGGTGCCCTTGACTGGATCGCCGCCAATGCCGACGGCTGTTGTCTGGCCGAGGCCGGCGTTGGTGGTCTGAAAAACAGCCTCATAGGTCAGTGTGCCGGAGCGCGAGAGAACGCCGACCGATCCGCGCTTGAATATGGAGCCCGGCATGATGCCGATCTTGCAGGCATCGGGCGTCAGCACACCTGGGCAGTTGGGTCCGATCAGGCGGGAATTTGATTCGTCGAGCTTCGCTTTGGCCCGCACCATGTCGAGGACCGGAACCCCTTCCGTAATAGCGATGATAAGCGGGATTTCAGCCTCGATCGCCTCCTCGATCGCGGCCGCGGCGCCTGCTGGCGGCACATAGATTACGGAGGCGTTGGCGCCGGTCGCCTCTTTCGCCTCGGCGACGCTCGCGTAAATCGGCAGTGTTTCGCCGTTCGAACCTTGCCAATTCGTGCCGCCCTTTTTCGGGTGCGTGCCGGCCACCATCTTCGTGTCGTGATAGGCGAGCGCCTGCTCGGTGTGGAAAGTGCCGGTCTTGCCGGTCAGGCCCTGGACGATGATTTTGGTGTCTTGATCAATGAGAATGGACATATGCCTTAACCCTTCACCGCTTTTACGATTTTTTGTGCGGCATCGTCGAGGTCGTCAGCCGCGACCACGTCCACATCGCTCTCATTGAGAATGCGCTTGCCATCCTCGACCTTGGTGCCTTCCAGCCTGACGACCAGCGGCACCTTTAGGCCGACGTCCTTCACGGCCATCACCACGCCTTCTGCGATCGTATCGCAACGCATGATGCCACCGAAGATGTTGACGAGGATGCCCTTCACCTTCGGGTCGGCGGTAATGATCTTGAAGGCAGCAGTGACTTTTTCCGTTGTAGCGCCACCACCGACATCGAGGAAGTTCGCGGGTTCAGCGCCATAGAGCTTGATGATGTCCATCGTCGCCATGGCGAGGCCGGCGCCGTTGACCATGCAGCCGATATCGCCGTCCAGCGCGACATAGGCGAGGTCATATTTGGCAGCCTCGATTTCCTTCTCGTCCTCCTCAGTGACATCGCGGAGTTCAGCGAGCTCAGGCTGACGGAAACCAGCATTGCCGTCGAAGGAGACCTTAGCATCCAGGACCCGAAGGGAACCGTTGCCCAGAACGACCAGCGGGTTAATCTCAAGGAGGCTCATGTCGCTCTCGACAAAGGCCTTGTAGAGATTGCGGAACAGATCGGCAGCTTCGACGGCGGCCGGCGGCTTGAGTTCGAAAGCGCCCACCAGCTTCTGGATCTCCTGATCGGTCACCCCTTTGGCAGGGTGGACGTCAATCGTATGGATCTTTTCTGGTGTATTCTCTGCCACGGCCTCGATATCCATGCCGCCTTCGGTCGAGGCGATGAAGCTGATCCTGCCGGTCTCGCGGTTGACGAGGATGGAGCAATAGAGTTCGCGCGCGATATCCGCTCCATCCTCCAGATAGAGACGGTTCACCTGCTTGCCGGCAGGCCCGGTCTGCTTGGTGACCAGCGTATTGCCGAGCATCTCCTTGACATGGCTGCGCACCTCGTCCGGAGACTTTGCGATGCGCACACCGCCCAGGGCGTCCGCCCCGAGCTCCTTGAACTTACCCTTGCCGCGTCCACCCGCGTGGATCTGCGACTTCACTACATAGATCGGCCCCGGCAAGGCGTCGATCGCCGCATCGATATCGGCTATGTCCATGATTGGCGCACCCTTGGAAATCGGCGCGCCGAATTTGGCGAGGACTTGTTTGGCCTGGTATTCATGGATGTTCATGTCGTCTCCCGATGTCGAAAGGGTCCTATGTCATCTTGGTCAGCAGCTACTTGAATGACGGCCTGCGCCATCCGCTCGAAAACCATCATTCCGATGGTCACGACACCGATGCCAGCATTGGCGAGCACAAACCGCAACTGCATGCCTCTTGCCGCAGAGGCGCAAGCTTCAATCAACGTTTTTCATTCCTCCAGTAGTAATCACAGACCTTTAACCAGCTCTTTCGATGCCGGTCTATTGTTTTGCGGTCACTACACATTAATGGCCGTCAGGACCCCCGTTAAGGAGTCTATTGTTTTGCAACCTAAGCGCGATTTATGAATTTATCGTAAACAACCTTGTGCCTCAGACAAGAGACGTTGACGGTCAGCTCTCTTGATGTATGGTATACCACATTCAAGCTTCAGGAGAGGCGCCTGCCTTGATATTGTCCGGAGGGAGCTAGCCTGCTCGTGTCGATCAGCACCAAATTGTCGCGCATCGATGTGAACTTCACGTTGAAGGATCACACCTATGACATTTTGCGCTCGGCGATCCTGGACATGAATATCTACCATGAAGGTGTCGATCTGCGTCTCGATGAACGGCAGATGGCCGAGCAATTGGGGATCTCCCGTACGCCGATCAGAGAGGCGTTGGCACGGCTGGCTCAAGACGGATTGGTTGAGATCCAGCCGCGCAAGGGCGTGTTTATCGTGCGTAAATCCATGCACGAAATTCTGGAGATGGTCGTCACCTGGGCTGCGCTGGAAAGCATGGCAGCCAGGCTTGCGGCCGATCATGCGAGCGATAGGGATCTACGCGACCTACGAAAATTTGCGATGAAGCACAGCCCGGATGCGGCACGCGCTGATCTCGCGGAATATTCGGAAGCCAACATCCAGTTCCATCAGCGCATCCTGGAATTATCCGGCTGTTCACTGCTGAAGACGACGGCCGATGGGCTCTTCGAGCATATGCATGCCGCCCGGCGTCGGGCGATGGGCGAGAATGACCGCGCCAGCCGTTCGGTCGTCGATCATATGGAGATCATCGAAGCCCTGGAGGCACGTGACGGCGATCTGGCCGAACGCCTCGTGCGCGAGCACACGATGAAGCTGCACGACCATATCCGTAGGACCTGGACAAGGCTGGAAAACCTCGGTTCGGGGCCCCTTGCTGCCGGTTCAGAATAAGCAGGAAAGATGAAGCCATGAGTGCAACCGTTGCTGCGACTAACGACAACGCCGAAACCGGTTCAGAGGTCGCCCTCACCGACGGGTTCCATCTTCTAATCGATGCGCTGAAGCTGAATGGTGTCGAGACGATCTATGGCGTGCCGGGCATTCCGATCACCGATCTTGGCCGGATGATGCAGGAAGAAGGCCTTCGCGTGCTGTCGTTTCGCCATGAGCAGAACGCGGGCAACGCCGCGGCTATCGCGGGTTTTCTGACCAAGAAGCCGGGGATTTGCCTAACGGTCTCAGCGCCCGGCTTCTTGAACGGCCTGACGGCGCTTGCCCATGCTAACACGAACTGCTGGCCGATGATTCTGATTTCCGGTTCGTCGGAGCGCGAGGTCGTCGATCTCATGCAGGGCGACTACGAGGAGATGGACCAGCTAGCCATCGCCAAGCCGCTTTGCAAGGCGGCCTATCGCATCCTGCATGCAGAAGATATAGGCATCGGTGTCGCTCGCGCGGTTCGAGCAGCGCTTTCGGGCCGACCGGGCGGTGTTTATCTCGACATTCCCGGCAATCTTCTCGGCCAGGTGATGGACGAAGTCGAAGGCCAGAAGTCGCTGGTCAAGGTCATCGACCCCGCGCCAGCGCAAAGACCATCGGCGGAGGCCATTGATCGCGCGCTCGCGGTCATCAAGAATGCCAAAAAGCCGCTGATCATCCTCGGCAAGGGCGCCGCCTACGCACAGGCCGACGACGCGGTGCGCGCCTTCGTTGAAACCTCCGGCATTCCCTATCTGCCGATGAGCATGGCCAAGGGCCTCCTGCCCGACACGCACCCGCAATCCGCGGGTCCAGCGCGCTCGCTGGTCCTCAAGGAATCCGATGTGGTGGTGATGGTCGGTGCGCGCATCAACTGGCTCTTGTCCCACGGCAAGGGCAAGCAGTGGGGTGAGCCCCACTCGACCAGATTCGTGCAGATCGACATCGAGCCGAAAGAGATGGACAGCAATGTCGAGATCGCGGCCCCCGTTGTGGGTGACATCGAGTCCTGTCTGACCGCGCTTACCGATGCCATGGGCAAGGACTGGAAGCAGCCGCCGACTGCATGGATCGATGCAGTTCGTGATAAAAGGAACGCTAATATCGAGCGCATGGCGCCGACCCTGCGCAACAACAGCTCGCCGATGAATTACGCCGCGGCGCTAGGCTCGCTGAAGCGGGTGGTCGCCGAGCGCCCCGATGCCATTTTGGTGAACGAGGGCGCCAACACGTTGGATTTCGCCCGCTCGATCATCGATATGCACCAGCCGAGGAAGCGCCTCGATGTCGGGACCTGGGGCGTGATGGGCGTCGGCATGGGATCGGCCATCGCGGCGGCGGTCGAAACGGGCAAACCTGTTCTTGCGGTCGAGGGTGACAGCGCGTTCGGCTTTTCCGGCATGGAGATCGAGACGATCTGCCGATACAATCTGCCGGTCTGCGTGGTGGTCTTCAACAATAACGGCATCTACCGTGGCACAGATCAAAACCGTGCCGGCGGAGAGGATCCAGCCCCCACCGTGTTCGTCGAAAACGCACGCTACGACATGATGATGGAAGCCTTCGGCGGCGTGGGCGTCCATGCCTCGAACCCGGACGAACTCTATCGCTCCGTCTCCGATGCCATGGACAGCGGCAAGCCGACCCTGATCAATGCCGCCATCGATCCGGCTGCGGGCAAGGAAAGCGGCAATATCGGTTCGCTCAA
>JBPCVQ010000214.1:0-4894 GCA_051010395.1 Geminicoccaceae bacterium
GCCGAAATAGAGAACGAAGAAATGCGCCTCCAAGGCACCGATGCCGAGTTGGACGAGCGGCGGTGCTGCGAGCGTTGCGAGTAGCAGATAGACACCTGTCGTCGGCAGGCCCATGCCTAAAATAATCGAGACCAACGCCGTCAGGAAAAGGAGGAGCAGCAGCGAGCCCCTCCCGAGTTCTAGGAGCAGGAAGGACAAGCCGAAGGACAAGCCCGAGGCCGACAACAGCCCGATGATCATCCCCGCGACGGCACAGACTAGCAAAATCTGTGCCGAGGCCGCACCGGCTTCGACCAGGGCATGGCCAACGCCGTTCACCGTGATGCGGCCGCGTCCTGTGAGATCGAGTAAACCTACAAGGATCAACACGCCCGATGCCCAGACCACCGCCTTTCCGGCGGGCGCGCTGAACAGGAACAGGCCCGCCAGCAGGACGGCCATAGGCACGACCACGATCAGGGCATGCGGCAGGATCAACGACCAGGCCTTGGCCTGGCTGTCATCATCCGATCCGAGATCATCCCGTGCGGCCAGGATGCTGATCTGGAGATAGACTGCCCAGAAATAGAGAGCTGCCGGGAGCAGCGCCGCCAGAATGATCTGCTGGTAGGGCAGTTGCAGCAATTCGGCCATCAGGAAGGCAGCAGCCCCCATGACCGGCGGCATGATCTGCCCCCCGGTCGATGCAACGGCTTCGATGGCGCCTGCCTTGTCACGACTGAAACCGGCGCGGCGCATGGCCGGGATGGTGATGACCTCTGTCGACATCACGTTGGACACCGCGGAGCCTGAGATCGACCCCATAAACCCCGAGGCGATCACCGCCATCTTGGCGGTCGCCCCCCGTCCCTCGCCCGCAAGCCGGCGGGCGGCATCCGTCAGCACCTCGGCCCCACCGGTGATCAGCAGGAACCGCCCGAACAAGATGAAGAGCACGACAATAAATGCCGCCACCTGCAAAGGGGCGCCCAGCGTCGCCGTGCTGTCAGTGCCGAGAAAGCGAAGAATGTCGGCAGGCGGGATCGGTCGTCCCTCGAGCTTGCCGGGCGCCAGGTCGGAAAACAGGGCATAGACGACCAGCACCGCCAGGATGACGATCAGGCTCCAGCCGGCGATCCGGCGAAGCGCTTCGAGCGCGACGATGACGACACCAATCCCGAGGATCAGCGCTTCATCCGGATGGTAGAACGCCCCCTCCGAGAGGACTGGAAACCGCAGGAACAGATGCAGGCCTACCCAGATCGCGAGACCCAGCAGCAGAAGGTTGACGCCTCTGATTTCGCGATCACCGTTGCCGATGAACACCGTCGTCGCCGCAAGGCCGAACAGCAAGCCTGCAATCTGCTCCGGATAAAGCAGCCATCCCGCGATTTGTGCGAGATCCAGCGCCCAGATCAGCGACAGGAGCGCCACCAGAGCACTGACTGCGCCCTTGAAGCGGCGAAGCGCTGTCCGCACCTGGCACTACCGACGGAGGTGTTCAGCCTCCGCCATTGGCTTTGTGAAACGCCGCTGCAGCGGGGTGATAGTCCAGCCTCAACGCCTTGCCGATCTTGGCCGGATCATAGTCGCGCCATAGCGGGCTCGTCGCTTTCAGCCCCTCCTCCCCCTCGAAAAGGGCGGTCAAGACCTTGGTGACGACATCATCGGACACGTCCTTGTGCGCGAACAGGAGGTAGTCATAGGCGAACACCCTGGATCCATCGTCCAGCCCAGGCAGCTCGTCGCTCGCGGCAATATCCTGAAGGGAGGCGCCGGGTAGCAGCTCCGTGACCTTAGCTTCATCCCCGTCGCCGAACGGAATGAAGCTGATTTCGCCGACCGCTGCTTCGATATCATAGGTGGGCTTGGACCCGATCGCAGCGATCGAGATATCCGTCTGGCCCTGCTTCACCGCATCGAACATGCGCGGGAAGTTGGCGATCGGCACCTCACTTACATCCGCATAGGTCAATCCGCCTGCATTCAAGGCAGCACGGATAATGAAGTCCCCAAGGGACCCATCGGGAAAACGCGGCACGTTGCGTCCGGCCAGATCAGCAAAGCTCGTCACGCCCAACTCGACCGGCACCAAAATCCCTGCCTTGAAGGGAAACAGAGCCGCCACCACGCGGAGATCGGGATTGGCCTTGGAGGACATGCCGGTGCCCTCGACGGCATAGTGGGTCTGCGGATAATTGGCGATGCCAAACTCGAGGCGCCCGGCATTCACCAGCGGGATATATTGAGACGTGTTGGCCGAGACCTGCGGACGAACCTGAACCTCGCCCGCAGCCGAAACGACGCTGGCGATCGCATTGGCAATCTGCGCCGTGGCACCGCCTTTGGTGGTCCCGAGCCCCACCGTTTGCGCCATCGCTGGCAGGGCCAGCGCCGCAACTGCAAACGCGCCCAACATCATAGCTCTTGCGGATTTCCACATGGCAAGCCCTCCCCTTGGTTTGCGTGGCCTTTTGTCTGCCACTTGCTAGATCACCGTTTATGCCATCCTATAGCTGCAAGGGGTTCGGACAAGAGGAAACGCGCGTGACGACGAAAAGCCGACATCTGGCGGTTCTGGGAGGTGCTGGTGGTATCGGGCGCGCGCTCTGTGCCCGTGCGCAGAGTGAGGGCTGGCAGGTGACAGTCCTGGATTTGCCGAGCTCGCTGAAAGGACATCCGCCGCCGCAGGGCATGCGCGCCTTGACCATGGATCTGACCGACGAGGGCAGTATCAAGGACGCCTTCGAAGCCCTCGGTTCGATCGATGGCTTCGTCAATCTGGCAGGTTTCATGACCGGCGTGCAGCCGTTGGAAGAGACCGAGCCAGCCGAATTCGACGAGATGCTAAACGGCAACTTCCGCGGCGCCTATCTCGCTGCAAAGGCCGCCATCCCCTGCCTGCGCTGCGCCGCTGGGGTCGGGGCCATGGTGAACGTCGTCTCGGGCCTGGCCGCCTTTGTCCGCCCAGGCTATGGGCTCTACGGTGCGTCCAAGGCCGCCATGATCCACCTCACCAAAACACTCGCCCTCGAACTGGCGCCGGAAATCCGGGTCAATGCCGTCGGCCCGGCAGCGGTGGACACGGCCTTCCTGCGCGGTGGCACCGGCCGCTCGAACGAGGACGAGCCAAGTGCGCTCGATATCGACGCTTACATAAAAATGACGCCGCTTGGCCGGATGGCAGAGCCCGGTGATGTCGTCGGCCCCATCATGTTTTTGCTGGGACCGGATAGCGACTTCATGACCGGCCAGACGCTTTGGGTGAACGGCGGCGGCTATATGCCATGACCCCGGATGCCTCGCTCAAAGGCCGGGTCGTGTTGATCACCGGCGGTGCTCGCGGGCTTGGTCGCGAGATGGCGCTGGCATTGGCCGAAGCCGATGCTCGGCTTTGCATCACCGGCTCGAAGGAAACCCCCGAATTGTCGATGACGGCCGGCGATCTCGCAGACATGGTCGGTGCTTCGAACGTCCTTTCGCTTGCCGCTGACGTCACCGATCAGGCTGCGGCCGACATGACGGTTCGGAACTGTATCGAAACATTCGGGCGGGTCGATGTCCTGGTCAACAATGCCGGACGGGGCATGCGCCTGATCTCGGAGACCTTCAACACCGCCCCCACCAGGTTCTGGGAAGCTGACGCCGATGCCTGGCGACGGATCGTCGACGTCAATGTCAACGGCCCCTTCCTGATGGCCCGCGCCACGATCCCATGGATGCTGCGCCAGAAATTCGGAAAGATCGTGAACATATCGACTTCGGATCAAACCATGGTCCGGCGGGGCTACGCGCCCTACGGCCCGTCCAAGGCGTTTCTCGAAGCGGCATCCAGGGTCTGGGTGGAAGATTTGGCAGGCACCGGCATCGACGTGAACGTCCTCTTGCCCGGTGGCGCCACCGACACCGATCTCCTCCCGCCCTCTCCCGCCAAGAAGGGGGCCGATGGCCATCTCCTGTCACCCGACGTTATGCGCGACGCTATCCTCTGGCTCGTCTCCGACGCCTCCAATGGTCAAACCGGCGGGCGCTATATCGGCAGGCTCTGGGATGGGCCGGAAGCCGCGCGAGATCCTTCGGCCGCCAAACCAAAGATCATGTGAGGGCTTGATGGCGACACTGCATCTGGACGATCTGGAGATCACTGGCCTCACCGATCTCGATCGCTTCGACATCCCGCTTGAAGGCCTCTTGCCGGATGCCAGCGAGGATGCGGTCCGCGAGGTCAAGTGGCTGGAGCCGGAGGTCTTTTCGGACGGCATTTTGCATCTCAAGGTCCGCTCCTGGCTGCTCCGGCTAAACGGCCGTGTGATCCTGATCGACACCTGCGTCGGCGCCCATAAGGAGCGCCCGCTCCGCCCTGACTGGCACCGCAGGGACGGGACCGAATGGCTGGCGGCGCTTGCAGCGGCCGGCATCGGCCCTGCCGACGTCGATGTCGTGATGTGCACCCATCTCCATGCCGATCATGTCGGCTGGAACACCAGGCTCGAAGACGGCCGCTGGGTTCCGACCTTTCCGAATGCGCGCTATATCTGCGGGCGGGCGGAGTACAGTTTTTGGGAAGGCCAGCATCAGGCCAGCGAAGAAAAACACGGCGCTTTCACCGACAGCGTCCTTCCGGTGATGGAAGCGGGATCTATGGATCTGGTCGACGATGGTTATGATCTCGCCCAAGGTCTGACCCTGCACGCCGCGCCTGGCCACACGCCCGGACATATGTGCATCCACGCCGAACAGGGCCCGGGCGCCATCTTCTCGGGCGATGCCATCCACACACCCCTGCAGCTCGCTTTTCCCGACTGGTCCAGTGCGTTTTGTACCGACCCCGATCAATCCCGCCGCACCCGGAAGGATCTGCTGGAGGCGCTTGCCGGCACCGGCCGCCTCCTGATCCCGGCACATTTTCCGGATC
>JBPCVQ010000215.1:0-18214 GCA_051010395.1 Geminicoccaceae bacterium
GGCGCATATTAGCCGATGTCGAAGAAGCGCGGCTTTCCGTGACCCAGCTTGAAGCTGATCCGCGCGGCACCCTCCGTCTGAATCTGCCGATCGCCTTCGGCCGCGCCCACATCGTGCCAATGTTGCCGGATTTTTTGGGGATGTACTCGGATCTCACCCTCGATCTCAGCTTGACTGACGCATTTGTCGATCTAGTGGAGGAGGGCATCGATCTCGCCGTACGTATCGGCGAGCTGCAGGACAGCAGTCTGGTCGCGCGAAAGCTGGCTCCGAATATTCGGGTGATGTGCGCCAGCCCGAGTTACTTCGATCATGCTGGCAGACCTGAGGCGCCGGACGACCTGAAGAGCCATAATTGCTTGGTCTATAAGCGCGGCAATGATCGTGCCATTTGGCATTTTCGCGATTCGGAAGGTGCCATTCACGACGTCGAAGCGACCGGCAACTTTCAGACCAATAATTCCGAGGCGATCTACACGATGGCTTTAGAGGGGTTGGGTGTGGCGCCAATGTCGACTTGGCTGGTCGGCCGGGACATCGCCGAAGGCCGTCTCGAAACCGTCTTCGACGACTACACGGTCAGCGCCACCGCACTCGATACCAATATCTACGCCGTTTTCCCCTACAATCGCCACCTCTCACCCAAAGTTCGCGCCTTCGTCGATACCCTCGTCGCCCGCTTCACCCCCACGCCTCCTTGGGCCCGCATCGCGGGCGGGATATACTTGGGTTGACGCTTGGCCCGACGGTTTGCGGTTGTTTCGTTGGGACGGTCGAGGTCTGGCGGGGGCGAATCCCAAGGCCATACCGACAGGAAGCCGCATACCCTCAAGTTCCCTGACTCGTTCTTCGAAGACGGTTGGAATCCAATGAGGTGGCCACGCCACTAGACGGCGACGGACTTTCGGATGATGTTCTTTTCCGGGCCTATGGGGAATTTGGTGATGTTGTCGGCGCCTTCCTCGGTGATCACGAGGATGTCGTGCTCGCGATAGCCGCCAGCACCCGGCTCGCCGTCCGGTATCATGATCATCGGCTCCATCGAAACCACCATGTCGGGTTCCAGCACTGTTTCTATGTCTTCGCGCAGCTCCAGGCCTGCCTCGCGACCGTAATAATGGCTGAGTACGCCGAAAGAATGGCCATAGCCGAAGGTGCGTCGATCGAGTACGCCGTGGCGTTTGTAAATCTCGTTCAGTTCGGCCGCGATATCACAGCAGCGATTGCCCGCCCGGATCAGCTCCAGCCCGCGATAATGGACCTCGGTGTTGATTGCCCAATAACGGAGCGACGCCTCGTCGGCGCTTTCGCAGAAGAGGGTGCGCTCCAGAGCCGTGTAGTAGCCTGATATCATCGGGAAGCAATTGAGGCTGAGAATATCACTAAGCTCGAGCCGTTTGGACGTCACCGGATTATGCGCGCCGTCCGTATTGATCCCGGACTGCAGCCAGGTCCAGGTATCCATCAGTTCGGCATGAGGAAATGTCTTCGCGATCTCACGGACCATGGCACCGGTCGCATGCAGCGCAATTTCATGCTCCTCAGCTCCCACCTGGATCGCCTCGACAGCGGCAAACCCGCCGATATCGGCAATCCTGGCACCTTCCCGAATCAGCACGATTTCCTCGGCCGACTTCACCATCCGCTGACGCATCGTCGCGGCGGCAACATCGACGGCCGCGACGCGCGGCAGCGCGGACTTAAGCTTTTCCAGACGCTCCAGGCTGATGTGATCGAACTCCACGCCGACGTGCGTCGCGTCCGGAATGAGGCTCTGCACAGCATCGAAAAAAGAATCGCGTTGCCAGTCGGTATAGACAAGGTTGTCGCCGAAGCTGCGCCGCCAGGGTTGACCGGCGTCGATATTGGCGGAGATCGTCGTCGCTTCGTCCTGGGTAACCACCAATCCGTATGGCCGCCCGAACGCGCAATACAAGAAATCCGAAAAATAATTGATGTTGTGGATCGATGTGAACAGCACCGCATCCAGGTCATCGGCAGCCATATGCACGCGCAGGGCTTCGAGGCGTCGGTTCATTTCATCATCGGAAAATGTGCCTTTGACCTTTCCACCGTTTTTTATGCTTTTGAGTGCGTCCATTGCTGACGAAGTCTCCAAGATTCGATGCTGACACAGCCCATTCTAATGCACCTTTGACGCAGAAGAAGAGCCAACGACTGGCTAGGGTTTTCTCGGTTGAGAGTGAACTGCTTCACAAGCAGTCAAGGCTGGCGACCGTATTGCAAGAACGCAGCTAACAGAGATGTCTCGCAGAGGAATGCACGATGTCGAACCCATTGACTATACTTTCTGCCTCCGCGGCTATCCTTTTTATAGCCAGCTGCATGCCTGTCGTCACCGAACCGGCGATGGCGAACATCTGGGATACGAAGCGGGTCCTACCTGAGGTCGAGCAAGATGATCCGGAACGCGATCATTGCATCGAGGATTGCGGATAATCAGTCTCGTCCAGACTGCAGGCTGAGCGGCCGCACTCCTGGAAGAAAGTCATATGGGGTATCAACCCCTCCTGACTGGATTGATCGCGACGCTGGCCGCTGCCGTGGTGATGCTGGCCCATCCTGCCCTTGCCGATGAACTGGAACCGCTCGCAATTCATGAAGACGAGTTCTATCTCTGGGACGGTGCGCCCACTCAGTTGAATCTTTTTGGGTAGATTCCCGCGGCTTGCCGCGCGCAAAGTGGAGGTCGGCCCAGATACCCCGCTCCTCGGGGCGGGGTCGGCTTCATTGCTTGACGACAGACCTTTCTTTGATTTGAGGCTGGATCGATGATACTCGATCGCCTTCATGACGAAGGGAAGTGACGGATCGAGCGCGAAGCCTGATATGTGTACCGATGCGGAATCATGCGGTTTTTTCATGATCTTGGAGACGCTGTAGAAGAGATATTGCGGAGTCCACATGCTGCTCGGTTATGGATAGCAAGAGAAATCCCGAAGGCTGACAACGGTCACTTGTATCTGACCTGGAAATACGGGCTGTATGCCGCTTCATGCCCGTTCGTTTCGGCCCCATTCTGCCACCAGGGAACGAAGCCAAGGCTCTTTCGCGCTACCAGGTCTCTATGGTTTTCACTCACTTCTTCAGCTCGACGATGATGCGCTCCAGCTTGTCCGGCAGTGCGGCACGGGCTTCGCTCGCCGCATCCTGCCAAGCTGTGGTGGGCTTGATTCCGGGTCGAAAGTTAGCATCGGCCGGCACCTGGATCTGGCGGCCTATTTCACCTTCTCTTGGCTCCCTGCCTTCGATTTCACTGGCTGCTACACCGTCCTGCAGGATGCGGTTCACCTCAGCATTCAAGGCTGATTGAATCGACGCCATGCCCATGGCGCAGAGCACTGGGTCAGTCGCCCGATTTGGCGCGATCGCCTCTTCGAGAAAAAGTGCTAGGTCCTTGCTCTGACGCAGGCGGTCGACGGGAAGCGAGGCGGCATAGTTCCGAATGTGTTCGGTACGCGCGCGCACCCGATCAAGAAAAGCGCCTGGCGCGCTTCGATCGGCACATTTATGGCCGTCGGTCTGAATGGCGGCAAAAAGATAGAACCAGAGCATGACGCCGGTTTCTTTGAGGCTCGCCTTTTTATAGGCTTCGGCGACGTCGAAGCTGTAGAGTGCGTAGCGAGAGCTTGCGGCGAGATAGCCTGCGACGTGGCGCGTCGCCAGCCAGTCCAGGACAGTGCTCGGCCCTTCATCCTCCTGCAGGATGGCAATCGCTTTTTCGAGGCCTGGCCAGTCACGGCTGATGAGGGTCCTGTCGAGACTTTGCTGGTGGGCCATCGGAACCGGCGCCATCTGCCCTCGAAACATGCGCTCAATGAGCTGGATGGTGGCCTCCGAGGGTTGGAGTGCATCGCTCGCGAATAGTGCCCCTACTTTGCCATCAAGGGCGTAGGCTGAGTGCGCACCGAGGATCGTCAGCCAGACCAGACCAAGCGAAAGAAAAACTCTCTTCATTCCAAATCTCCTTTGAAATCGAGAGCATGTTGGCAAGAGCCCTTGGTTCAGAAAGTGACGGCCATCACGCGCCTCGCCATTCTTCTCTGCGCATTGACCTCGGCCCGTCGCTTCGCCACCTATAGAAGGCCTTTCAGCAGCCATCAGATCGAGCGATGACCGACAGCGCGCAGCCGGCCCAGAGTAACCCGCCCCCGGAAGGGGCTCGGTTGATAGAGGCGAAAATCAGAACATTACCGAACAGTCCTGGCGTCTACCGGATGCTCGATGCCAAAGGCGATGCGCTCTATGTCGGCAAGGCGAAGTCGCTGAAAAAACGGGTGCCGGCCTATACCAAGATGAATACGCTCAGCCAACGCCTGAAGCGCATGGTGGCTCTGACCCGACAGTTCGACGTCATCACCACGACGAACGAGGTCGAAGCGCTTCTTCTTGAATGCAACATGATCAAGAAGTTGCGCCCCGCCTTCAACATCCTCCTGCGCGACGACAAGTCCTTCCCCTACATCTTTCTCGGCAAGCCGACGGAGAAGCAGCCTTTTCCCCGGATCGGCCGGCATCGAGGCACGAAGCGGAAGGACTGTGAGTATTTCGGCCCGTTTGCGTCCTCGGGCGCCGTCAACGAGACGCTGGGCGCGCTGCTCAGAGCCTTTCCCCTTCGATCCTGCGCCGACAGTATTTTTACGAATAGGACGAGGCCTTGCCTCCAGTTTCAGATCAAACGCTGCACGGCGCCCTGCGTCGGTCGGATCGAGCCCGAGGATTACGCCGAACTTCTGGACCAGGCCCATGATTTTCTTGCTGGGAGAAGCAACGCCATCCAGGCCCGGCTGCAGAACGACATGCTTGCGGCGAGCGAAGCGCTCGATTTCGAACAGGCGGCTGCGATCCGCGATCGCCTGAAGGCGCTGGCCCACATCACCACGCGCCAGGGGATCAATGTCAGCTCTGTCGGCGATGCTGATGTCATCGGCTTTTCGCGCGAGGGCGGA
Source organism: Geminicoccaceae bacterium (assembly GCA_051010395.1). Lineage (GTDB taxonomy): Bacteria > Pseudomonadota > Alphaproteobacteria > Geminicoccales > Geminicoccaceae > JANQPX01. The sequence continues at coordinate 4,971 of JBPCVQ010000215.1, forward strand.
CAGGTCTGCGTCCAGGTGTTTTTCTATCGTGGCGGACGGAATTACGGCAATCGCGCCTATTATCCGAGCCAGATCCAGGACGCTGACGATGCCGATCTCCTGGAAGCCTTTCTCGGTCAGTTCTACGCGGAGCGGCAAGCACCGAAACTCGTGTTGCTGGGAGCAGAGCCGGGCTCCAAGGACCTTTTGGCGGAAGCGCTTTCGGTGCGCGCCGGGCGAAAAGTTGAGATCCGCCATGCGCAGCGCGGCGAGACCCGCCAGCTGGTACATCAGGCCGAGGAGAACGCCCGCCAAGCACTCGCGAGAAGACTTGCCGAGAGTAGCGCACAGGCAAAGCTGCTTCAGGGGCTAGCCGACGCCCTCGATCTCCAGGATCGCCCAAATCGCATCGAGATCTATGACAACAGCCATATCCAAGGCACGGATGCCGTGGGCGCGTTCGTTGTCGCTGGGCCAGAAGGCTTGGATAAATCTGCTTACAGAAAATTCACCATCAAGAACAAAGACCTGGCCCCTGGTGACGACTTCGGCATGATGCGCGAGGTGCTGGGCCGGCGGTTTTCCAGGCTGCAGAAGGAAGACCCTGATCGCACCGAAGGCCAGTGGCCCGACCTGATCATCATCGACGGCGGAGCTGGCCAGCTCTCCGCCACCCTGGAAACCCTGGAAGAGTTAGGAGTGACGGGCCAGCCTGTCTTAGCGATTGCGAAGGGGCCGGAGCGAGATGCGGGCAAGGAGACGCTGTACCTTCCCGAGCGGACGCCGTTCAAGCTGGATCAGCGCGATCCGCTCCTCTATTTTCTCCAACGCCTCCGTGATGAAGCCCATCGCTTCGTCATTTCGACGCATCGTGCCAAGCGCGGCAAATCAGTCGGACGATCGGCTCTCGATAGCGTGCCCGGCATTGGTGCTAGGCGAAAAAAGGCGCTTCTTGGCCATTTTGGTTCCGTTCGTGCCATCGAAACCGCTGGTCTTTTGGATCTGGAGCGCGTACCTGGGATTAGTAAAGCCGTAGCTAAAGCTGTGTATGATACGTTTCACGATGACCACTGAACGCCAATAATACCGTCATTGCGGCAGCCTGATCGGCTGTTTAATCCTGCCTTTTACCCAGAGAACGACGTCCGCACGTCGTCAATGCCTGGACAGACGCGGAATCTGCTCGCGATAATGATGACGGCAAGGAGGAGCTGACCCATGCTCACCGGCACGCCTAATCTTCTGACCATCGGTCGCGTGCTCGCGGTGCCGGCACTCGCCGCGGCGTTCTATCTTCCTGGTGATATCGGCAAATGGACGACTTGCGTGATCTTCTCTATCGCCGCGATCACCGACTTTCTGGACGGTTATCTCGCGCGCAGCTGGTCGATGCAGTCATCCTTCGGGCGCATGCTCGATCCGATCGCCGACAAGCTCCTGGTAGGTGCCGCCATCCTGATGCTAGTGCATTTCGATAGAGCCCCTATTCTTCCGTCGCTCGTTATCCTTTGTCGCGAGATCATCGTTTCCGGGCTTCGCGAATTCCTGGCTGAGCTTCGGGTCGGCTTGCCGGTCTCGAAGCTTGCGAAGTGGAAGACAGGTGTACAGATGATGGCTATCGGCTTCCTGATGGCTGGAACGGCCGGTCCCTGGTGGGCCTTCGCCGATCAGATCGGTTGGTATGGGCTCTGGCTTGCCGCTGGCCTCACCGTGATCACCGGCCTCGACTATCTCCAGATTGGTCTCCGGCACACGAGCGAAGAGACCTCCGGCACCGCTACCGCCCGGTGACAGGGTCACGGCCCGGACTTGTCTGAGCAATGGTTAAGCCTTAGTTGTCGTTGCGAACGTTGGGGCAATGGATGCATCTATAATGAACATCAGATATTTCGCCTGGCTGCGCGCCAAGGTTGGCAAGGCCGAGGAAGAGGTCAGCCCGCCTGCCGACGTGGCGACCGTCGGTGATCTCATGATCTGGCTGGCGGCCGAGCGACCTGGCTTCGCTGAGGCGATTGGTCGATCCGGTGTCGTGCGCGCGGCCGTCAATCAGGACTATGCCGACCCGGACCACCCGGTGAAGCCCGGCGACGAAGTTGCCTTCTTCCCACCAGTCACCGGCGGCTAGCAAGGAGGCCTTGCAGCCTTGATCAGAGTTCAGCAAGAACTGTTCGATGTTGGCGAGGAGCTCGCATCCCTCAGCGCCGGGCGCACTGATATCGGTGCGGTCGCGAGCTTCACCGGCTTGGTGCGCGATTTCGTCAGCCAGGAAGCGACTCACGACAACAAGATTGCCGCACTGACCCTCGAACACTATCCCGGCATGACCGAAACGAAACTTGCCGAGATCGAGGAGGAGGCGAAGCGTCGCTGGCCACTGCAGGCAAGCCTCATCGTTCACCGCTACGGGCGCATGTTGCCAGGCGAGCCAATCGTTCTGGTGGCGGCTGCCTCCCCGCACCGCGCTGCGGCGTTGGATGCTTGTGCCTTCTTGATCGACTGGCTGAAGACCAAAGCACCATTCTGGAAGCTTGAGGAGACCGAGGGCAAGGCCGAGTGGGTCGATGCACGCTCGTCCGACGACAGGGCGGCCGAGCGCTGGAAAGGCTGATCGTCGAAGAGCCCGTCTCGATCGGCGAGACAACAAGACCTGCTATTCACCTGATACTCATGTGAAACCCTCGAAGTGTCATCCGGTATCGTATTTTGAGGTCGTTCTCATGAAGTTGTATGTCCATCGGACATCAGGCTTTCTTGATGCCATCTTACCTTTATGGCGATGTTCGGTGGCGGCATGAGTGCTGGCGCCGACTATGTCAGGGGCGAGGCAATGTCGAGATCCAACTGATGGCTGACAGCCCAATGATTGCGGCCATGATGGCTGTTTTCTCCAACTCTGCCATGGCCGGCGCCACCGGTGGCCAGTTGAAACGCGTCGGCGGTCAGAAAGTCATTCAGACCGCCGATGGCGAGTTGTAGGCGATCATCCACAGCCGCTTCATGATCCAGGTGACAGGCTCAGCCTCGGCAACTGACAAAGAGGCCTATTTCGGGGCTATCGATTTCAAGACGCTTCAGAGCTCTGCTCTCCCACTCAACGCCGGCCGATTGGTTGTTCGCTGAAGAAGGCATAGCGGCCGATGGAGGCCCGATCGATGCCAAGCCTCGCCAGTTCCTTGTCGTTCATCAGCTCCAGCCTTCGGTAGCGAGCAGCTGTTCTCCAGCCATGGGCGAGAGCCTGGCAGAACCGACGCAAAACGGGGGTAGGTGGATTGGATGCAGAAAAAGGTGCAACACGATGGAAGTTGATGAATGGTTTGGCAGCACGCGACATCGGATTGCCCTTTTTTAAATAGGTGGTGATCAAATTTGATCCCTCGACGCTAGGTCACAAGGCCGATTGAGCGCTGTAATCCACGTCACATCGGATCAGGATTACAGAAACGCCCTCGCCGGATCAGTTCAGCCCGGCACGTCTTGGAAAGAGCTGCTGATTGAATGTCTCGATAAGGTCTGCCCCTATCCAATTGTTATCAGGCCAGCGTGGTCCGAACAGATAGACGGCCCAATACATGATCAGGGCTTTGTGCCTGTTAACGCCGCCGGCGAGACAAGCGTGATGGAAGAGCTTGTGAACATCCTTCCAGGGTTCGCTCATCAGCTGACAGAAATAGTCATGAACGACGGATGCGTTGCGATACTTGCCAATGAAGGGCGAGCCGATAATCGACCAGAGCCACCACGGTACTGAGGCGCCATCAATCCTGGTGCCGGCCGGAACATACCAGGTTTTGCCGTTTGGATCTTCGAAGCTGAAATCCTTGACCAATGTCATGGTTCGATGATCCTGTTCGTCCCATTCGGTAATCACGTTGCTCGCAAATGAGCCAAATTGCTCAAGCATGGACATAATATCCTCCATATGTTCTCAATCTATGGAGGTCTTCGGGATAGGTGGCCCGTTAGGTTGAAAAATCTTCGGCCTTTTGAACTTCTAAATTCTCAAATTTCTATGAAGACCTTACCACCCCTCGATCAACTCCAGCACATAGCCCGGTAGCCCGAAGGCACCCTGGTGCACCGCCGGCGTGTAATACCGAACGTCCAGTTGCGCAGCAGCAAAGCGTTGCTCCAACGTTTCGACCGACACCTGTCTATGCTGGAGCGCATCGCTTCCCCAGCCGAAGGCCATGGGGCCACCAACATAGCCGGGAACGGTCGCCATATAGCAGGTGGCGTCGGTAAAGAGGGCGTTCAGCGCTCGCATCGATTGCCTGAGCTCGTCACCCTGGACGAACGGGACCCCGTTCTGCGTTACGAGAATACCTCCTTCCTTGAGGACACCCTTGGCTGACCGATAGAAGTCGTCGGTGAAAAGGACTTCGCCCGGACCGATCGGATCGGTGCTGTCGATGATCGCGATATCGAAGCGTTTGTCTGTCGTATTCACGAAGTCGACGCCATCAGCGAACACCAGATCCAGGCGTGAATCGTCGAAGGCGCCATTTGAAATCGAGGGGAGGTGTTCACGGCACATCTCGACCACCGAGGGATCAATCTCTACCATGGTTGCGTGTTCCACCGAGCGATGCTTCAGCGCTTCCTCCAGCATCCCGCCATCACCGCCCCCGATGATCAGGACGTCACGGACGTCGCCGTGGGCAAGAATCGGAACGTGGGTCAGCATTTCGTGATAGATGAACTCGTCTCGCTCGGAGGTCTGCAGTACGCCGTCCAGATAGAGGGTGCGGCCGAAAGTATTGTTCTCGACTACGGCTACATGCTGGTTTTCCGAGCGCCCCTCGAACAGCACACGATCGACCTTCATCTTGAAACGAAAGTCAGGATGCAGAGTTTCTTCGATCCAGTCGTTCATGACATACACTCGGTTTAGTTTTGGCCCTTTGCGAGGGCGCGTTTAGGTCGACGGTCTCGGCTGTTGCCGAGGGGCGGCGTTATGCGCAAGTTTTTGCCGATGCGCAAGATGTGACCGTGATCTGGAGAACGCCTTTCTCTTTTCCTGGATTTAGCCGATAAGCGATGGAAAGGATGACAGGAAAGATCTGATGTTGCGAGGCGACAACGGGACGGAGAGGCGGCTAAAGGGCGCGTTCGCCCGCGCCGAATGGCAAGGCCTGACCACGGCGCTTTGGGCCCGCCTTGCGACGCTGATCGCCGTGCAGGTGTGGCTCTTCATCACCGTGCCCAAGACCTACACGATTTTCTATCACGTCTGGATCCTGGTTTTCCTGCTGCTGGGTGCCGCCCAGCTGTTTTTGATGCAGCGTCGTATCGGCGAACGCTGGCTCGCCTATGTCTTCGCTACCTTGGATGGTGTGCTTCTCGGCATCGTGCTGCTACTGCCCAATCCGCTTTTTGCCGAATCCTATCCTCCTGAGATGATCCTCCGCTACGCCAACATCATCTTCGTATTCGTTTTGCTGGCGGGTGCTGCACTCAGCTACAATCCTGGCCTGGTGCTGTGTACTGGCTTCGCTTCGATGATCGTCTGGCGTGTCGGCGTTTCGCTTCTGGCATCGCTTCCAGGAGCGATCACATCAAATGATTCTATCTGGATCGCAGCCGATGGTGTCGGCGAGACGCTTCGACTGTTTCTCCATCCAGAATTCATTCATCTGAACATGCAGAACAAGAAGGTGTTCGTGATCATTCTGGTCACTCTTCTGCTCGCGGCCGTCGTCAGCCGCGCCCGACGTCTGGTGCTGAGCCAGGTGGCCATCGAACGTGCGCACACCAATCTTGCCCGCTATTTTTCGCCCAATCTTGTGGAAGAGCTCGCGGGGCAGGATCAGCCGCTCGGTGCCGTTCGTCGCCAATCAGTTGCGGTGCTGTTCGCGGATATTCAGGGCTTTACCAGCCTCAGCGAGACTATGCAGCCGGAGGAGGTGGTCGATCTCCTGCGCGGCTTTCACGAGCGCATGGAGACCGCAGTCTTTGCCAATAGCGGTACGCTGGACAAATATATGGGTGATGGTCTGATGGCCACCTTCGGCACACCCATGCCCGGTGACAGAGACGCTACCAATGCCCTTCTGGCGGCGCGAAGGATGCTTGTGGAAATCGACGATCTCAATCGCGTGCGCACGGCCAAAGCCGATGAGCCGCTGGTGATCAGCATCGGAATCCACTACGGGCCGGTGGTTCAAGGCGACATCGGTGGCGGCCAGCGTCTGGAGTTTACGGTCCTCGGCGATACCGTGAATGTTGCATCGAGGCTGGAAGCCATGACCCGGAACCTCGGCACGTCGCTCGCGGTCAGCAACGAGGTGGTCGGTCAGCTCAGGAAAGAGACAGCTGTGCCCGATCTCTCGGGTCTGGTGGAAGGAGCGCCAATGGAAGTACGTGGCCGTGCAGGACGCCTCGGAATTTGGACCCTGGTGGCATGGCCACCTCGTTGACTTGAGACGTCTTCGAAGAAAGTGCCTGGAATTCGAAGGGTATGCGGTTTTCTGTTGGTATCACCACCGGCGACTGGGAAAAGGCCAACTGACGCCTGACGCCCTTGTTTCAGCGCCGATGAGAGAATCGCGTAACGAATTCCGGTTGAAACCGTTCATCGATCACGGCCCCAAACACCCGCTGCGGTGGCGCCACGCATCGCTAGCGGCAGCAGCGGGAATCACGGCGCGAGCTATAGCGATCGCGATAGGCGTAGCGTTCCCGATAGGAGACGCGCTCATAGCGAGGACCACGAGAACTTCGTCCGCAACTGCTGCCGACGCATTCGGAGACCACGCGTCGCCCTCGACGGCAACCATCCCGACCGCAAGCACTCCGATTTCTGGCGCAACGCTCGTGTCGACAATCGCCAGAGACGCCGCTCAGCGTGTTACCGATCGCGCTGATATCCCTGCCGACCCCGCCGATGGTGCCGCTGATGGTGTTACAGCCCGAAAGCGTCACCAAGCCGCTCAGCAGCAGTGCAGCTATCGGTAGGCCTTTGATCCAACTCAGCGGCATGATCCAAATCCAATCTAAAAGCATGATTCTAAACTCCACAAATATCTTGATAATATAGACTTGTGAACCGCTTTCTTTATTTTTCAAATGATTGTTTCCTAGGAAAGATTTCAATTTATAGTTGGATTGTTGATAAGTCGATGCTCAGATTCAGATTTTATGCAGAATGCAGAAAAGTGATGCACTATGATTCAATTGATTGATAGAGAACGAGGCGAAGGAGATGGGGATGGGAAATCTGCCGACAACGCTGGCTTTTCGCGAGGCCTGCCCTGCCGATGTGTCTGAAATCATCGAGCTACTCGCCGATGATGCGCTGGGCAAGGGACGCGAAGCCTTCGGTGACGCCGTCGATCCTGCTTACCTGAAAGCCTTCGAGGCGATCGACCTTGATCCGAACAACCGGCTGATCGTCGCCGAAGTCGATAGCGAAGTGGTCGGGTGTATGCAGCTTACCTTGATCCCGCATCTGACGTTCAAGGGAGGCATTCGCATGCAGATTGAGGGAGTACGTGTTAAAGGGACGTTCCGTGGCCGAGGGGTCGGAGCCACCATGATCGAATGGGCGGTCGCATCAGCGCTTGAGGAGGGCTGTCATCTCGTGCAGCTCACTAGCAATAAGACTCGGGAAGATGCGCTTCGATTTTACGAAGAACAGGGCTTCGAGCCCAGTCATGTCGGTTACAAGCTCTATCTGAGGTGATGAAAATCTAGCTGCCTTTCGAAGTGTTCCAGGAAAGGGGCCGAAGCGAAATGATTATAGTTTGCTTGATGTTAACCGAGACTTAACACACAGTCTTTATAGGAGTCCCAGCCGAAGGTGGATCAATAGCGCTGGGATGGAACGATGAGGGGCTTGCTCATGGCGACGCGGTTGCACGACCAGAAGGAAGATCTGCTGTCGGGCGCCATCGCCCGCCTTCACGATAAACTCGATAAACGCCAGGCTAAGCTTGGGGAGGCGTTTCTCCGCCACTATTATCGCTCGGTCGCACCGGTTGATCTGGTGGATCGTGATGCCCTCGATCTCTATGGCGCAGCCCTTGCTCATCTACGATTTGGTGAACGGCGGGAACCTGGCAAGGCCAAGGTACGTGTCTATAACCCGCAGATCGAGCAGCATGGATGGCAATCCACCCACACCTCCATCGAAATCGTCACCGATGACATGCCGTTTTTGGTGGACTCAATCACCATGGCGGTCAATCGTCTCGGGCTGATCATCCACCTCGTTATCCATCCCGTCCTGCCGGTAACGCGCGGGGAAGACCATAGACTCGCCGAGATCAGCGCATCTGATGGAAATGGTAGTGCTCACAGGGGTAACGCCAATGCCGGCAGCGGTGTTGCCGAGTCATTCATGCATGTCGAGGTGGATCGGCAGAGTGATCCCGCCCGTCTGGACCAGATAAGAGATGAGCTTGAGCGCGCACTTGCCGATGTTCGCGCCGCCGTCGAAGACTGGAGGCCTATTCTTGGCAAGATTGACGAAGCGCTGGCGGATTTGGATCTTGGAGCGAAGGTCATCCCGCCCGACGATCTTGCCGAAGCGCGAGCGTTTCTTGAATGGATCGCCGACAATCATTTTACTTTCATTGGCTATCGTTGCTACGACCTTGCAACGGTTGAGGGCAAGGACCAGCTGCATCGGATCCCCGGCTCGGCACTTGGCATTCTGAAGCATCGCGAAGACGGCAAAGTCTCCGAAAGCTTCGCCGTGCTGCCGGACGAGGTTAAGCGCCAAGCGCGCCTGCCCAATCCTTTGATGATCACGAAAGCCAACAGCCGCTCGACCGTCCATCGCCCAGTTTATCTTGACTATCTTGGCGTCAAGCGCTTCGACAAGAAAGGCAAGGTGATCGGTGAGCATCGTTTTCTCGGCCTTTTCACATCGGCTGCGTACAATCGTAATCCGCGGGATATCCCGCTTCTCCGCCATAAGGTGCGCCGCCTGATCGAACGGGCCGATTTGGTGCCGAGCAGCCACGGCGGTAAGGCGTTCATCAACATCCTCGAGACCTATCCGCGGGACGAGCTCTTTCAGACTGACGAAGATCATCTTCTCGATACCGTCATGGAGACGCTTCATCTCCAGGAGCGTCAGCGCATTCGGCTGTTCGCGAGGCGCGACACCTTCGCGCGCTTCGTTTCCTGCCTCGTCTACGTGCCACGCGAGCGCTACAACACCGAGCTTCGTCGCCGTTTTCAGGACATTCTGGAAGAAGCTCTTGGCGGCCAAGAGACTGAGTATCAGGTACAGGTGTCAGAATCGACGCTCGCGCGCATTCATTTCATTGTGCGCATGCCGGATGGGCTCGAGGGGGATGTGGATCTAGTTTCAATCGAGTCGCAGTTGATAGCTGCTGCCCGGTCATGGTCGGATAGCCTGCGCGAAGCACTCATCGACACCCATGGTGAAGAAGAGGGTAACCGGCTATTTGGTGCTTTCGGCTCGGCCTTTCCGCTCGCCTATCAGGAACAGGTCCCGGCACGAGCCGCAGTGCCCGATGTCGATCGTCTTAACCGGCTGGCCAGACAACCGGAAGGCCTGGCGCTATCGCTGTTTCGTCCGCTCGAAAATGAATATGGCCAACTTCGGTTCAAGATTGCGCGTCAGGGCGGGGGCATTCCGCTTTCCGACGCCCTGCCGATTCTTGAAAATATGGGCCTTCGCGTCATTGATGAGCAGCCCTATGAGCTGGTCGGCAGAGACGGCTCGATTTTCTGGATGCACGATTTCGGGATGCGTCCCACTGGCACCGTCGATGTCAAGTTGGACAAGGTGGGGCCGACTTTCCAGGAGACTTTTGAGCTAATCTGGAAAGGTGAAATTGAGAATGATGGATTTAATTGTATGGTTTTATTTGCCGGCCTTTCCAGCCGGCAGATCCTGGTTCTAAGGGCCTATTGCAAATACCTTTTGCAGATCGGTATCCCCTTCAGTCAAGCTTATATGGAGGAGACACTAGCCCGCAATCCAGAGCTGGCCCGGTTTCTTGCAGAATTGTTCGATGCGCGCTTCGATCCGGATGCCAGCAAAGACAGAACCAAGAAGGTTGCAGCGCTTGAGACAACGATACGTGAAGGTCTGGAGGCGGTTGCCAATCTGGACGAGGATCGCATCCTTCGACGCTACATGCGCCTTATCCTGGCGACGCTTCGCACCAACCACTATCAACAGTCTGAAGACGGTGCCTTCAAACCCTATCTTTCTCTGAAGATCGATCCTGCAAATGTGCCGGAGATGCCGTTGCCGCGGCCAGCCTTCGAAATCTTCGTCTACTCACCGCGCGCAGAGGGTGTGCATCTCCGTGGCGGCAAGGTCGCGCGTGGTGGCATTCGCTGGTCGGATCGACGTGAAGACTTCCGCACTGAGGTCCTCGGCCTGATGAAAGCGCAGATGGTCAAGAACGGCGTCATTGTGCCGGTCGGCGCCAAAGGCGGATTTGTAGTTAAGCGTCCGCCCCCGGGTGGCGATCGGGCTACCCTCCAGGAGGAGGTGATCGCTTGCTACAAAATTTTGATATCCGGCATGCTTGATCTGACAGATAACCGGACCGCTGATGGGATCGCGCCACCAGTGGATGTCGTTCGCCATGATGAGGACGATCCCTACCTGGTGGTTGCCGCTGACAAGGGCACGGCCACTTTCTCCGACATCGCAAATAGCGTAAGCCTCGACTACGGTCACTGGCTAGGCGATGCTTTCGCTTCTGGTGGTTCCGCCGGTTACGATCACAAAGGCATGGGCATCACCGCGCGCGGTGCCTGGGAATCGGTCAAGCGCCATTTCGTTGAGATGGGCAAAGACTGTCAGACTGAGCCATTTACTGCTGTTGGTGTTGGCGACATGTCTGGTGATGTGTTCGGGAATGGCATGCTGCTGTCCGAGACTACCGCGCTGATTGCCGCCTTCGATCATCGTCACATTTTTATCGATCCCAATCCTGACATCGCGGCGGGTTTCGCTGAGAGGAAGCGTCTGTTTGTACTGCCGCGCTCCAGCTGGGATGATTACGACCCAAATCTGATCAGCAAAGGTGGCGGTATATTTCCACGAACACTGAAGTCCATCAAGCTCACCCCGGAGATTAGAGAGGCGCTCGATATCGAGGCCGATAGCCTGCCGCCCCATGATCTAATTAGAGCCATTATCCTCGCGCCGGTCGAACTGTTCTGGAATGGCGGCATCGGTACCTATGTCAAGGCATCGACTGAACGCCATGCCGATGCTTTTGATCGTGCAAATGATCCCGTGCGGGTGAACGGGAACGAACTCCGCTGCAAGATAGTTGGCGAAGGCGGTAATCTTGGGCTTACTCAGCGCGGGCGTATCGAATTTGCGCGGCAGGGGGGGTGCATCAACACGGACTTCATCGATAATTCCGCAGGCGTCGATTGCTCGGATCATGAGGTCAACATCAAGATTCTTCTGGGTGCCGTGGTCGATGCTGGCGACATGACAGGCAAGCAGAGGGATCAGCTGCTTGCGCGTATGACCGATGAGGTAGCGGAGCTATGCTTGCGCAACAACATCCTGCAGGTTCAAGCGATTTCGCACGCTCTCGCCGATCCTGGTAAGCTTTTGGATACCCAAACCGCGTTTATGCGGCGCCTCGAGACCGGCGGTCGGCTTAACCGTGAGCTTGAGGTCTTGCCTGATGATGAAGCTCTGGCACAGCGTCGTCAGGCTGGATTGGGCCTCTATCGACCCGAAATTGCCGTCATTCTGGCCTATGCGAAGATGACGTTATATGAGGATCTTCTTAGCTCCGATCTGCCTGATGATCCGTACCTGCACCATGACCTGGTCAAATATTTTCCAAGACCACTGCGTAAAGCTTATGAGCCACAGATCATTGGCCACGGTCTGCGGCGGGAAATCGTGGCGACGCTGGTTGCTAATAGTGTGGTTAATCGCGGCCTCGGTGAATTTGTTGGGGACCTAGCCGAGCAGACTGGTGCTACGCCAGCTACGATCGCGCGCGCCTATATCGTGGCGCGCGATGCGTTCACCCTGGTTCCGTTGATCGGTCAGCTAGAGCAGTTCGCCTCACTGATTGGCGCCGATCGACAGATAGCATTGCTTGATGAAACTCGACACGCTCTTGCAGAAGGTACGCAATGGTTCCTCTCGAATCTCCCGCAGCCGATCGACATTCAAAAGGGTGTTAATGATTTCCAACCTGGAATCTCTGAGGTTCTCGGGACGCTGGAGCAGGTATTAGGACAAGGTGAGCTTGCTCAGCTGAAAAAGGCACAGGCCGACTACGAGTCATTCGGCATGGATAAGATGGCGGCGGCGAGCTTTTCCAGGCTTCCTTATCTCTGTTCCGCAGCCGAGATTGTCTCCGTTGCCAGGCAAACCGGAGTTGAGATCGTCAATGCAGCAAAAGCCTATTTTGCGTTGGACTCGGCACTGCAACTCGGCAAGGTGCTCAAAATGCTGCAACGTGTGGCGATCGATAATCATTGGGATCGCTTAGCAATTGCCGAGCTTCATGATGATATCGTCGAAGAACATCGTCGGCTGGCTATACAGGCTCTGACATCATCATTCTGGAAGACGAGCAATAAATTGACGTCTGGCGATGCCTATCGGCAGACTGTTAGCTGGCTTGACGCCGAGGTCACCGGATATGGTCGTTGGGAGCGGTTACTAACCGAGATGGAAGGCCGGTTGAGTCTAGATCTTGCTGTCTTTCTGGTTGCCGTACGTGCCTTAGGACGCCTAAATGCCGTCAGCTCACACATAAACTGACCATCAAACGTCTGTTTTTAATGTGCGCGATTGTTTCACGTGAAACAATCACATCTAATGCTTCTTTCTGATCTTGGTCTTTCAAATACCAGAAATCATTCGATCGGTGTGCGAAACTACCTTCTGATTGTAGGGGGGAAATTGGCGATAGCTCAATTCGACTTTTAGGGCTGGAAGAGGTGGCCGGCTTCCATTTCGAGGCTTCTTCCGATGGATTTGTGAGGGAAGCTTATGTTGGTCGCCGAAGATGGGACGCTGTTACGGCCGGCTGGGATGCATTCGAAATGTTACGCTTTCGACTGCAATCGAATGGGCCGACTGAATGTAACATACAGGCGATGCGCAACAGTATACATAAGCCGCGACCATCACTCCCGTCGTCTTGAAGAACACGCCGGCGAGGTCATGTCCTGTCCGGCCTCAGGGCTTATGGGACAGAATTTGGTTGTTGAATAAGGGAGGATTTCTGGATCATCGTAGCCATTCAAGGAGCGAAGATGAGCCAGAAATCTGGGTCGGTGAAAGA
>JBPCVQ010000216.1:0-4722 GCA_051010395.1 Geminicoccaceae bacterium
CGCTGTGTGCCGGAACAGGCTGCATCGGATGGACAATCGCCATCGTCTTCTTCGTCAAGGTGATCTGGCCATGAGTACCTGGCCGTCACGTCCGTTCAAAGACCTCCCAGCATGCTACCGGGGTGGCTATAAGCAGATGACCGTCGGCACCTTTGCTCTCCTGACCCAACGGGCGGATCTCATGGTCCATGTCGCTTGGCGGACCATGGCTTATGACGTCGACGTCATGACCATCAAGGAGGTCGAGCGATATTTTAATGCCATCTAGCAACCTTGGACCTAGCCCATGGCCTGGCGAGCTTTGGCACGCTTGTGCGGCCTAGGCGATGAGCTAGAATGATGGAGCGGTACAGGCTGGGAAGCCGATGGCCGCGAACGACCAGAACGGCCTCCTTGCCTAGCAAGGAGGCCGTTTCTCTCTGACCACGCTTGAGTGTAGCGGCTTGAGATTAGCTATCTTATGCAGCTATTCCGCTGCGGTCGGGGGCGGATCGAAATTGATGCGAAGCTTGGTGCCAGTGGCCATTCCCCTGCCCGCTTTCTAGCCGGGCAACCGCAGTGCGGGATGTGCCGTGAGGCAGGTAGCTAAAGCCACTTCTTTCTGTCTTGCCTGCCTAAAACGGCCATGATCTCTATCGTGTCATCGACAATGCGGTAATAAATCGTGTCCACACCACACACACGCTTCATAGGAATTGCGTTTGCCGTTTGGATTCGTTAGTGTTGTAAGACAATGCTTACAAGCGAAGGTGATATGGCCTCTCTAACTTTCCGGGTTGCTGAGCAGACCAAAGAGAGCTTTGACAGGCTCGTGGAGGAGCTTGGCCTGAACCGTAGTCATGTCTTGCGTGATGCCATCTCCGGCAAGCTTGAAGAGCTGGAAGCACTCGTTGAGCAGCACCGCCCTCGGCGGCGAAGGCGACCACAAGCTGGAGCGCCGGTCGAAGCCGTGTTGGAAGAAGTGCGGCGGTTCCAGGAGGTAGAGAAGGCTTATCTGTTTGGTTCTCGTGCCCAAGGGGACGCGGGAACGATGTCAGACGTCGATATTGCCCTTTCCTGCCCTGATATAGATCGAAGGCGCTGGGAGGCTATTGCTGAAGCCGTACAGGACGCAGAGACGCTGCTGGATGTCGATGTGATCTGGCTAGAAGAAGCTTCTAGCGGTTTGCGGGATGAAATCCTCCGCACCGGAAAGATCGTCTATGAACGCCCGTAAGGTTGAAGTGTCGCTTCGTAATCTTCGCCGGGCACTGGATCGCCTTGGCGAAGCGCTTGAGGTGCCGGAGAGTAATACGCTTGCCATCGACGGCACCATCCAGCGTTTTGAATTTGCCCTTGAGCTATTCTGGAAAACACTCAAGCGCCTCCTGGCTGAGGAAGGCGTAGAGACCTCCACGCCCAAAGACACGCTTCGCAAAGCCTTCCAGGCTGGATGGCTCACCGATGAAGCGGCCTGGCTCGAAATGCTCTCCGATCGGAACACGACCAGCCACATCTACGACGAAGAAACCGCCAAACGCATCTACGGCAACATCCGCCGAAACTACCCAGAGATGGTCAAGGTATTCGACGGCATAGAGAGCAAGGCGTAGACAGTCGCTCTGATTTCATCACCCCCTACCTGTAGTGAACTACCCCACCCGCTCCGGCGCAATCTCCCGTAACAGTGCATCGACCGCCTGTTCCAGCACTTCCCCAACCAGCCGCTGATGCCCATCCACCTTCCCATCGGCAATCTCATAAATCAGTGCCCGATAGTCCGGCGTGGTCTTGGTCGTGAATTGCTCCGTTCGTCCCGTGCGCCTGGCGCGGCGTTGCTGTCGGATCGGTTGCTCTGGTTGCGGCTCGCGGCTTTGAAACCCTGCCGCCTTGGTCGCCTGCTCTAACGCATCACGCGGCGGCCGTGGTTTGGCTTCAGTTGGTTTCGGTGCCCAGGTTTTGGGGTCGAGTTCGTCCAGCTCGTCCCCAAAACCAAGGCTAGTGCGTTCTTTCCCCATCTTAGGCCACCTTCGTTGGTGCATCGGCCTTGCGGAGCCGTGCCAGCACCTCTCCGGCAAACTCGCGAGCATTCCCGATAGCCTTGTCCAAGTTGCTGACCTGCGCTCCTTTGAGGCTCGCCAACGTCCCACCGAAATCGAAGATGTCGCGGTAAGCTGCCCGTTCCACAATTTGCGTTTGAAACACATCGACCTCAGCTTGTGCGAGCTGCTGTTGGACGTTCCGCATAGCACGAGAGGTTACAGCGGCACTGGCACGGGTAAGCAGAATGGCGAAGGGTATCTTCCGCCGCGCCACCCGTTCTTGTCGCCTCACCAGCCCCACGGTCTTTGCCCCTCCCTTCGCATCCATTGAGGAGCCTTGCGTCGGGATGATGACAAGGTCGGCGAGACTCACCGCGTAACCAACCAATGTGTTGGCCGTGCCTTCCAAGTCGACGATGACAAACGGTGTCTCAGCCGCCGCCTGGTCAATTGCGTCGATGATGGTCTCCTCCGTTACTTCGGAGCGGATATGGATGTTGTCAGGCTTGCCCGGCAATGCCCCCCATTGGGAAATCCAGCGCTCCGGGTCGGCGTCGATGATCGTCACCGGCGTATCACGGTCAGCCAGTTGCGTGGCAAGCAGTAAGGCAGCGGTGGTTTTCCCGGCTCCCCCTTTCGGATTGGCAAAGGCGATTGTCGGCATGCTATGCCCCTCAAATAAACTACGTTGACCAACGGTATTAATAAATAATGATGTAAGTCAACATATTTATATAGGTTTTATGTTGGTCAACCGTTTGAAAGCTGACCGTTGGTGTTTCTAGGTCACAGGGAAGGGAAGCTTAGCTTCCAAACATGACGGGATAGGCGTTCCGTTCCAGATGCGTATCCACCCACTTCAGGAAAGCGCCGTCCGGGTTGGCAGGGACTTTTCGCCCGCTTGCCCAGCGCCGCCATTCCAGCTCCAGCGTATCGACATCCAGCCCATACGGCTGCACCTTCTCCTTGGCGCTCTGGATCGTCTTATCGTGCAAGAGAGGGATGCCATCGGCCGGAACGCTGATCTCAACCTGCTCCACCGTACCGTGGATGCGTGCTTTGCGACCCACTTTGGAGTGTGTCAGCTCGGTCGCTACCTGCTGGACACCTTCCCCGTCCTTCGGCCACCAGGAAAGTTTGACGGCCACGATCGCGCGGCCTTTCTGCACTGGTTCCGCTTCCACCAGAAAATCAGAAAGCGCGCTCACCTCTTTGACCGCTGGCTTTAGCGCCCGGTTGCTGAAATTGCCCCAGGTAAGCAGCTTCCCACGCGGCACACCCATATAGCCGCGCAGCTCCGCCAGTGGGATTTCCTCATAATTTCGCCGCATGTTGCAGCGTTTCTGCACCATTTCATAAAGCGCGAGAGCATATTTACTGGAGAGCGCCAGCATCACCTCTTTCTGGAGGCGTGCAAAGATCGTGCTGTCTTTAATGATGCGCCGTAGTTTCGACGGGAATTCATAGCGAACGATGCCGTCCGCACGTACCTGCTCAGCGTTGCCGCCCAAAAGCTGCACACGCTCTATCTCTTCCTTTCCATCTCGGACCACCCGGACTTTGACGATAGCGGCCATCAACCGTTCAATCGTTTCGCCGACCCGGTCGTTGTTGCTATGAGACCCACGCAATATCTGCTTGGCGATGCTATGCTCTACGGGCTTCTCGATTGTGTCCCATGCGTGCTCAATCAGCAGATTGTAAATGCGCCGATCCGTAAGGGTGAGGGGGGTCATCTCAATAATATCGACCAATTCGCCTGGCTTAATCAGCGAGACGTCATTGGGCTGGGCTTCAAGCGTGCGATAGTGTTTCATGTTTACGTCAAACGTTTACGTTTGTAATTTCTTCACGTAATCAAATTCCACATCGAGATGCAAGCAGAATATGTCGCATCGCATCATTTCAGGAACCGGATGCGGATCATCTTTGAGATGCCTACGCCGAATATCTCAAGGATTTGTGCGATCTACAGCAGCCCAACCCACCCCAAAATGTAAGCGTTGCTGGTAAGTTAAAGTCAGCGGGAATGAAAGTATTATTCAGCATTATCAATTGGTTAGGCGTACACGGCATCGCTTACATCATGTAGAAATGGCACCCACCCCAAAATGTAAGCGTTCGTAGCTTGTGGATAACTTGTTTTTAGGCCACCCCAATATGTAATTTTGGCCACCCCAAAATGTAAGCTGACCCACCCCAATATGTAACTCTAACCACCCCAATATGTAATTTTTAGCTGCGTAAGCTATTGAAAAATCGTCTAAAAACGCCCCCCGAACACAGAACACTATAGAACATAGAACACAAGGCAACGCCTTGCTTCTAATACATTCGGCCTACAGCCTCAAAAAGATAAACAAAGCCTCCTACCCTCCGTTCGCTCTGCTCACTCCGCCCCAGCGCTTTGCGCTGGCCTTTTAATGCCTTCGCTACGCTCAGATCATATCTGATCAATGGGGCCTTATTGCCGGCCCCAAACCCCGCTAGGATACTTAAATGAACAACCTTTTGACCGAGCACCCTGCCTGATAGCATGGACAAGCGGGGACGCCGATGACCGCGAACGACCAAGCATGGCGTAACTTAGACCCTACCAAATCACCTCAACGTCATAGGCCTGTAGCCACTGATCCTTTGAAACAAGCGAAACCTTCTCACAGCGTGCCTGCGAAACAAAAAGCCGATCGAACGGATCGCG
>JBPCVQ010000217.1:0-6665 GCA_051010395.1 Geminicoccaceae bacterium
TCGCGTTGCAGAAGGGCCAGAAGAATGCCCTGCACCATATGCATGCCGGCCGCGTAGTCCGCCAGCGCCGTCGGGTAGATGGAGAGCGGAATGCTGGGATCGGCACGGCGATGCATGGCGCCGCTCATCGCCTGGGCAAGCACATCCTGTCCACCCTTTTTGACATAAGGGCCCTCCAAGCCGTAGCCGGTGCCGACGGCGAAGATGATGCGCGGATTGATCGCCTTCAGGTCCTCATAGCCAAGGCCCATGCGATCCAGGACACCCGGGCGAAAATTATTGGCGACGACATCGGCGGTTTCGACCAATTTTCGGACGACGTCCTTGCCTTGATCCGTGCGCAGGTCGAGGGTGACGCTTCTCTTGTTGCGATTGAGGCTGCAGAAGACCGGGTTGTTCAGCCCGTCGGGATCGGCGCCCAGGCTCCAGCGGGAGAGATCGCCGATCTTGCCCTTCTCGATCTTGATCACATCGGCGCCATAGTCCGCCAGCATCTGGGTGCAGCACGGTCCCATCATCACTTGCGTGAAGTCGATGACGCGAATGCCGTCCAGTGGAAGTTTAGAAAAACTCATTCGGCGGCCTCCATGATCAAGGCATTGTCGGATGGGCGATCACCGGGATCAGCCCCCTGCGCCCGCATTTTCTTTTGAATTTGTCGAACGTCGACATCGCGGACTTTTACGTTGGAGTCGAGGGCGAGGGCCGCCGCTACACCAACCGCTTCACCCTGTGCCATGCAGGGCGGGATTTCTCGGCTCATCTTTTGAGCGGACGGGGTCGAGGAGTAGTGGCGCCCCGCCACCAGCAATTGGTCGACGTTCTTCGGCAGGAGGGCGCGGTAGGGCGTGTAGTAGTCCCGGCCGCGGCAAACGCTGTCCTCGAAATAGACGCGCTTCATCACATCCTGCTTGGTCACGACATAGTCGCCCTCTAGAAGGCGGGTCTGGCGAACGCCGGTCTGCGGCGCGAAGTCGACGACATAGGCGTTCTCGAAACCGGGGACGTTCTTCCGGGCGAAATCGAGCAGGGCGGTCATCCGCCTTCGGCCTTCGAATTCGGCAGCGGTAAGGTCGTCGACCTTAAGCCCATCAAAGCCCGTCATATGCGGACAATTGCACCAGACCACGCCTGGAAGCGGCGTCTTCAGCCACCAATTTTGCCAGCAGCCGCCGATGATCCGCTTGGCCTCGCGGTCGATTTCAGCGAAGCGCTCCGGCTCGCCGAATTGAAAGCGCTCGGCCGCATCGGTATCGACGCCGCCCATGCGCGATACCGTCGTAACGATGAACGAGCCCTCGGCGAATGGTGCGCCGGCGCTAGCGGCGACGTCGAGATCGCCGGTAGCATCGACCACCACATCGGCCAGGATGGCCTGACGGCCTTCTTTGGATTCAACGGTCACACCCTTGATCGCGCCGTCCTCGACGATCGCCGAGGAGAACCAGCTGTGCAGACGAAGATTGACGCCCGACTCGCTGACCATGTCGTTCGCGGCGCGCTTGAAGCCATCGGGATCGAAGGCTGCTGCGAAGATGATCGGATGCGGGGTCGTATGGGTATGAAAATCGAAAAGATTCCAGCGGGACCATTTTTGCCACATGGCCTCGGTCTGACGGACGTCGGGTTGTCGGTCAGCTTCGGGCGGGACCACGGCAAGGCCCCATTTCTGCATGCGTTCGATAATCTCCATGCCGATACCCTGGACGGTGATCTCGAGATCGTTGTGCATGTCGTCCAGGACCAGCACCATGCCGCCGGAGGCGAGCCCACCGAGATAGGGATAGCGCTCCAGGAGCGTGACGCTGACGCTGTTGCGCGCGGCCGACACGGCGGCTGACAGGCCAGCGGGACCGCCGCCGACCACGACGACGTCGGTCTTGGCGACGACAGGGATGTCTCTCGTAGCCTCGCGGATGGATGTCGGTGTGGTCATAATAGTCTCCTCCTCGTCTCGAGGGGACCATCCAACTCAGTGGACGGCCGGTGTCTTCCAGGTGATCAGCCTGCGCTCGACCAGGACGGTGATACTGAAGAGCGTGACGGCTAGGCCCGCGCCCAAGAACACCGTCGCGTAGAGCAGAGGCGCCCGAAAATTGTAGGTCGCCTCGATAATCAAGGCGCCCAGGCCGAAGTTCGAACCGATCCACTCACCGACAATCGCGCCGATCACGCAGGTGGTGGACGCGATCTTGAGGGCGGCGAACAGGAACGGAAGCGAGCTTTGCAGACGGATCTTCCAGAGGATCTCGCGCTTGCTGGCTGATAGCACGCGCATCAGCTCCATGGTGGCAGGGCTCACGGCTTTGAGGCCGCGCACCATGTTCACCAAGGTCGGGAAAAAGCAGATGAGGGCGGCGATCACGATCTTCGGCGTGTAGCCATTGCCGAAGATCAGGACCAGAATCGGCGCAACGGCGATGATCGGAATGGTGTTGATGAAAACCGCGATCGGATAGAAGGCGCGCTCGGCTGGCTGGTTGTGCACGAACCAGACGGCGAGCAAGATGGCGATGCCGTTGCCAAGGATGAAGCCGGAGAGCGCTTCGAACAGTGTAGGCCAGAAATTCAGCCAGAGAATGTCGCCCTTCTCGACAAACACCTTCAGGACCTCCGCAGGTCCAGGCGCGATGTAGCCGGGCACCCCGAACACGCTGATAATCGCCTGCCAAAGGACGATGAGGCCAACGGCAGCAGCTATCGCCGGGCCACGTGCGCGCCACCTATTGCGCTGGCCTGAAGTCACGCCTGTGGCGCTCGCCACCGCCATCAGCAGGTCTCCAGGAGTTGGCGGAGATGGGCGGTGACTTCGACGAACTCCATCGTATCACGCATCGCCAGTTTTCTCGGATGGGGCAGATCCACAGGATAGAACTCCCGCACGCGGCCAGGGTTCGAAGCAAGCACCAGGACATGCTGACCGAGAAAGGCGGCCTCCGGGATCGAGTGGGTGACAAACAGGATGGTCGTTCCGGTCTCCTCCCAGATGCGCAGGAGCTCTTCGTTCAGCTTGTCCCGGGTGATTTCATCGAGGGCGCCGAAAGGCTCGTCCATCAAGAGGATGCGCGGCCGGCAGATGAGGGCGCGCGCAATCGCCACCCGCTGACGCATGCCGCCGGAGAGCTCATGCGGCAGCGCGTTTTCCCGTCCCTCCAGACCGACCAGAGCAAGCAGGTCGCCGGCGGCGACGGGCTGATCTATCGTTGCGCTGCCGCCGCCGACTTCCAGCGGCAGGCGCACATTATCGAGCGCCGTTCGCCAGGGAAGGAGTGTCGGGTCCTGGAAGACGAAGGCGAAGTCGCGGGCGAGACGCGCTTCGTCCGGCCCGCGCGAAAACACCGAGACGTCACCTTCGCTGGCCGGCACCAGATCGGCGACGGCCCGCAGCAAGGTCGACTTGCCGCAACCGCTGGGCCCGAGCATGGTGACCAGGGCCCCTTCTGGAATATCGACCGATACCTTTTCGAGAGCCGTGACCACGCCATTATCGGTCTCGAAACGAACCGAGAGATCACGGATCGCAATCGCAGCACCACCAGCCTTGGCTTCAGGCGGCTGGCTGGCGGCGGTTGCGGCGTCCATGGGCTCAGCCGATCTCTTTTCGGATATCGGCGGTCGCCTCGAGGATCGCCGTCGTCATCACGTCGTCGACCGTCGGCGTATCGCCCTTGAACTGCTCGAGTGCGGCATAGGTGTCGATCTGCGCCTGCCAGTTGTCCGCATTCATCACCCCCCAGCCATCTGCCGCCGTGACGTCATTGAAGCCGAAGCCAAGCACCGGGCCGACCGCTTCGAGCTCGCTGTCTCGGTCCAGGTTCGGATATTCGGAAACCAGGATGTCGACCGCCTCTTCAGGGTTGGCCCTGACATAGCCCCAGCCACGCGCCGATCCGCGAAGGTAATTGACGAGTACGTCCGAATGCTCGGCGAGTTGATCATCGGTGGTGTAGTAGACATTGGCGTAGAGTTGAATGCCCGTGTCCCAGAGCATCATGTCGATCCGGTCGTCGCCGAGAATCTTCAAGGCGTTGGTGTTGGTCATCCAGCCCGTGACCGCGGCCGCCTGGCCGGTCATCAGCTGGTTCATGTCGCTGCCCATATTCACGATCTCGACATCGCCCTCGTCGATGCCATTCTTAGCAAGCAAGGCGCGAAGAAGAATGAATGCGGTCGGCTGGGTGGCAATGGTCTTGCCGATCATATCTTTCGGCTCGCGGATCGGATCGCCGGCAAGCGAGAAATAGGTGAAGGGATGCTGTTGATAGCCAGCCGCAAACGCTTTGACAGGAAGGCCGGCGGAACGTGCCAGCATCAGAGACGGGCTCGAGGAAAGCTGACCGACGCCTGATCGTCCCGCTGCCACCGAAGCGACACCATCGACACCCGGGCCACCTGGCGTCACTTCGAACGTAATGCCTTCTTCGTCATAAAAGCCTTGGTTCTTGGCGACCACCTCACCGAGTATGCCATTGCTGGCGAGCCAGCCCAGCTGCATGTTGACCGCCGCACTGTCCGCCGCCCGTGCCGCGACCGTAATGAGGCTCGGAGCAGCCGTCAGTACGCCCAACGCTGCGGATTGGCGTAGCAGGTCCCGTCGACCGAGGGACGTCAGGTCATATTTCCACCTTGTCATTGGCATGCCTCCCGAGCTGTTCATTTTGATCAGTCATTATGGCCATCTTGCCAGCCCGGCCAATGCAAAAAAAGCATAATCTATCGCAGTCAGCGGTGCCAAAAAGGCAACGGTGCGAAAAAGGCTAAAAATGCGAAGGTTGGCTTCTTCGAGTTGCCTTCGCGGTTCGGTAATTCAGATCTGAACGTTCTCGAGCACGGCAGTGCTTGACGATTGCAATCCCAACGGTTGGCAAACTTTGAGTGAGATTGTAGTTGCTCTGAAATGACTTGATGAAAAAGTCCGCACCGCCCGAAAGTTGCTTCTTGGCCTAGAATAAGTTTCTACTCACAGCGTTTTCTTAGAAGTTCATTTCGTAAAGACGTGTCTCGAAGAACGATTTTCCAACGAAATCCCGCCCCAAGTATCCGCTCCGACTTTTTCATCACAATCGGCACTCAGTGTGAACGAGCCTTGCGGCAGAGAACCAGCGCTAAGCGGGAGCGCCAAGGGGTTCCTGGACGCGAAGGCCGCTTTGCGGCGCTTTCTCCGCACGCGCCGGGAGGCCGCTAAAGGAAGAGCCTGGTAGAGTCGGGATGTGGCGCGGTGGCGTTAGGATTGGCCTATCTGTTTCCGCCCCTTTCGTCTGGCGGTGCCTCATTAGCCAACCCGTAACTCCGTTTCCACACCCCGCTTCATCGAACCGGACTTGCAGATCTCCCGCATCCGGCTCTCGGACAAAACCTCACGCCTTCGCCCACGGCACGTCGTGCCCCAGCCTGGCCAAGCGTACGAGACCGAAGTGCCCGTATAGGTGCGAGGATGGATAGGTCGACGCCATGCACGATCAACAGCTTGCCGAGCATGGTGGCGCCTCCGGCCTGCGCGATGAAGGTCTTCTCGAGTCAGCTCTTGCCCGGGCACAAAATCTCCATGCATACGGCGAAACCGATCTTTGTACGCTGGCAACCGCATATGCGGTAGGCATCGCCCGCAACCACCCGTTCATCGATGGCAACAAGCGGACCGCGTTTCTGACAGCCTATGTGTTTCTGCGGCTGAACGGCAGGACACTCATCGCAAGCGAGGCAGACGCGGTCGAGATCATGATGGCGACGGCGGCAGGCAGCGTCTCTGACCAAGCCTTCGCCGACTGGCTGCGGCGGAGCACGAAACCGTCAAACATGTGACACGCAGAGGGCATTGTCAGAGGAAAATCGAGTACTGTATCCGACGGCAAGGCGAACTCCATAAGCTCATTGATTCTAAACGAGTTTTTTAATCGAGAGTCTCGGCTTGAGGGCACTGTAGAAGAAAAAAAAATTTTCCTCTGACAATATCCTCTGGCTGCCTGCGCTGTTTGGGAGGTGACGAAGCGGCGTTCTTCGCATTTCGACCTTGCAACGCGTCAACTCGTAAACCTCACCCGGAATTGCTCTAGCTGCTGACGAAGGGCTAAGTTTTCTAAAGCAGAGGGGAGTTCATGCCGCGACCGGCAGCAAGATCTCAGCCATCCCAGGACCAAAGTGCCCCACATAACCATGTGGATGATGCTTCAATCCAGAGTGAGAAAAGTTAAGAATTTCAATACGATCGAATTTAAAGGATGCACAGCCCTGGTCGACTTGCAGAAACGCGGCTGGCATATCCCTGATGACATCGGCGTTGCTGCAATCGGCGATGCCAACTTCGCCGCCCTCGCCCAACCCGGCCTGACCACCGTCCGCTTCCACGGCTACGATATCGGCAGACACGCCGCCCGACTTATTCTGGCGAAGTTGCGGGATGCGCCCGACGAAACCAGGTGCATCGACGTCGGATTCGAGGTGATCGAAAGGGGCAGCACGACATTCCGCCAACCTGGACCGGATTGACCGGCCCTTCGACTTACCGTCGAGGTCAAGATCGCAAGCTGTGTTTTTCCGCTCAAAATTGACTTATTCCATTCTATGGGATAATTTCGATTTACCGTTGCTGCACGAAACGGTCACAAAAGACAAAAAGTGCGGCGCCGTGGTCAGCGGCTGCTGGAACGTTGGACGGGGAAGGCGTT
>JBPCVQ010000218.1:0-12354 GCA_051010395.1 Geminicoccaceae bacterium
GACATCAGGTGGGGAACGAGCCGTGGCGACGACGAATTTCAGCCTCCCGGACGGCATTCATACGGTGGCCATGGGGCTTGGCGATCTGAATGGCATCATGCGCGGCAAGCGCATCCCGGCCTCACACTGGGAGACGATCTGCGAGAACGGCAACGCCTTCTCGATCGCCCTGTTCGCGCTCGATATGACCTGCGATGTCTGGGACACGCCTTATGTCAATTTCGGCAATGGCTATCCCGATTTTCACATGTTTCCGATCACGGAACCTGTGGCACTTCCCTGGGAGCCCGGCGTCGCCGTTTGCTTCGCGCGCGCCGAAGGCATGGACCACAAACCGGTGCCGATCGACCCCAGGAACGTCCTGGTTCGTCAAGTTGAACGCGCGAAATCCATGGGCTACACCGTCAAGGTCGGCACCGAGCTCGAATTCCACCTGCTCGACCCCGAAACCAAGCGCCCGCGGGACAGCGGCATCCAGGTCTACGGCCTGGATCGCGCCGCCGAGCTTGAGCATGTCCTCGGCCCGATCCGCCAGCAGATCAATGAGATCGGCATCCCGATCGAGCAGTCCAATCCGGAATATGCGCCGGGTCAGGCCGAGGTGAACATCCGCTATGACGAGGCACTGATCGCCGCGGACCGCGTCGTCATGTTCCGATCTCTAGTGAAGCAGCTGGCGGCTCGCCAAAGCTACCAGGCGACCTTCATGGCCAAGCCGTTCTTCGAGGACAGCGGCAACGGCTTCCACGCCCATTACTCGCTCTGGAAGGATGGGAGCAACGTGCTCTCCGATAACGGGAAACTGAATGATCTCGGTCGGAACTTTGTCGGTGGCCTGCAGAAATACATGCCGGAAACCTCCATCTGCAACACCATGACGCCCAATGGCTATCGCCGCCGCCAGCCGTTTTCCTTCTGCCCGACCAACACCACCTGGGGCATGGACAACCGCACGGTCGGCATCCGCATCATCGAGGGATCGCCGAGTGCTGTCCGTATCGAAAAGCGGGACGGCAGTGCCGATTGTAATCCTTACCTCCTCATCGCCGCCGATCTTGCCGCCGGCCTTGATGGCATCGAACAGGGTTTGACCCCGTCGACGATGTGCACCGGCAACGGCTATGAAGACGAGAATGCTACCCCGATCCCGACCGATCTGCCGACCGCGATCAGCCTCGCTCGTTCCTCGGATTTCCTCAAAGACGTGTGCGGCGAGCTCATCCACGAGCTGGTGCTGCAGCAGGCCGAACGCGAGGTCGGTTTCATCGACGCCCAGGTCACGCCGCTGGAACTCGAACGCTATCTCGGAAACTTCTGACCAGTGCGACTGGCCCGCGTCACCGGCACCGTGACGGCCACCGTCAAAGAGGCCGGCCTCGCCGGCACGAAGCTTCTGGTCGTCGACGTCGAAGACGGTATAGGCAACGTGCTGGAGTTTTCCCTTGTCGCAGCGGATACATGCGGCGCAGGCGTGGGGGACATGGTGCTGCTGACGACAGGCTCCGCCGCAAGGCTAAGTTCGGGAGCCGGCACCCTGCCGGTTGATGTGGCGATTATCGCTGTCGTCGACCATGTGGAGATCGCCGGGCGATCAGCCTCGACTTCATCTTCCAGGAAAAGGAAAAAGTGAGATGGCAAAACCTGTCAGCGGGCATATGGCGTTGGGCATGATCGAAACCCGTGGCCTGGTCGCCTCCCTCGAAGCCGCAGATGCCATGGCGAAAGCTGCGAGCGTGACCATTCTCAGCCAGACCAAATCCGGCGGTGGTCTTGTGACCACCCTGGTGCGCGGCGAGGTCGGCGCGGTCAAAGCGGCGACGGACGCCGGCTCGGTCGCCGCGAATAAGGTCGGTGACGTCGTTGCCGTCCACGTCATCCCGCGCCCCCACGACGAACTCGAACCCATCATCGCTGGCCTGGCTGGCATGGCCAGTTCATCGGATTAGAGGCTGACAAACGCGGAAGCATCAGCCCATGACCTCCGGTCACTTCGAAAACTTCGCTGAAGCCGTGGCACGGCAGCAGACGCGGCCTGCACCGGTTACTGTGCCGGCATACCGTCGCATCACCGTCCTGGGCGGTGGCGCGGACGCGCAGATGCTGGCGGCGCTGGCTCTCGCTGAGAGCTTCGAGGTGACGCTGTTCTCGGCTTACGGTGCTGAGATCGACGCCTTGCGCGCCGCAGGCGTCATCGCCCTGCGCGATGCCGGGCCGCTTGGTGCCTATCAGATCGATCGGGACGATGCGCCTTCCATCAGGACGACGATGGAGCTGGATCGCGCGGTTGCCGATGCTGAAGTGATCTTCCTGACCGGGCCTATTCACAAGCAACGTACCTACGCCATGGTGCTGGCTGATCATGTCAGAGATGGGCAGGTCCTGGTGCTGGCGCCTGGTCGCACCTTTGGGGCGCTTGAAGTGGCCTGGCTACTGCGTGTCGGAGGGGCGAAAGCGGCTGTCACCATTGTCGAGGCCGGGGGCCTGCCTTTTTGGTGCGTTGCCGAGGGTGCGCGGCTCTCTCTTTCGTCGGCCGGGCCGGTTTACGCGGCAAGCCTGCCAAGTTCGAGCAGCAACCTGCTGCAGGGGCTCGGAAGCATTCTTCCGAATCTCAGGCCCGCGATCAGCCTACTGCATGCGAGCTTTGCCGACGGCAGCGGCGTGGTCGAGGTGCCGGCGCTTCTGCTGGGGGGGCCGTTGATCGGCGATGGCCGGCCGGCCGTGCCGATGGGCGGCGTGCCGTTGGCGGAGAACGAGTCGTTCCGGAATCTGATCGGCGAGAAGCACCGGGCCGTCATCGAAAACCTGGCGGCGGAACGCGCCGATGTCGCCAGACATTTCGGCGTTCGCGACTTGCCGGATGTTGAAGCTTGGCTAGGCATTCATGCAGGTACGCCCAAAGGCGACGGCAGCCGGCCGATTCCCTCGCGGACAGAAGCGGCATCGCTGCTGCGCGATGCCATCATAGGCTCCCTGGTTCCCTTAAGCTCCGCAGCTCAAGTCACCGGCCAGCCAACACCCGTTACCGATGCGATGATCACGCTCGCCTCTTCGGTGCTCGACGCCGACATTGGCAGTGCCGGTCGGCGACTCGACAATATCGGCATCGACGCCGGCAACATTGACGATGCCAGGCGCATCATGGATCGCATGATCATGGCCGAGCCGGCCAGGGCTGTACGTTAGTGGATAGGGACCTCGCTTCCATCGCCGGCGCGAGGCGCGCTGCCGAGACTGCATTCAAGGCGTACCGAAAATTTCTCGGCACTGATCCCTCTGTGATCGACGCTATAGTCGACGCGATGGCGCGGGCGATCGAGCCTGAGGCGAAGCGTCTTGCCGAGATTGCGGTCGATGAAACCGGTTACGGCAACGTTGCGGACAAGCGGGTCAAGAATCTGTTCAACGCGCTGTCGGTCGCCGACTACCTTCGTGATGTCACCACGCTCGGCCTGCTCTGGCGGGACGACGCCACGAAGGTTGCCGCGATCGGCGAGCCGATGGGGGTGGTGGCGGCGCTCATCCCCGTGACCAATCCAACGTCGACCATCATCTACAAGGTGCTGTCAGCGGTAAAGGCCGGCAACGCCATTGTCTGCGCGCCCCATCCGCGCGGCGTTCGTTCGGGTATTGAAACGACGAAGATCCTATCCGAAGCCGCCATACGACTGGGGGCGCCCAAGGGGCTCATCCAGTGTCTGGATCAAGTGACCATCGAAGGCACGGCCGAGTTGATGCGCCACCGTCGCACCTCGGTGGTCATGGCGACCGGCGGGTCGGGCATGGTGCGCTCGGCCTATTCCTCGGGGAAACCGACGCTTGCCGTCGGCGCCGGCAACGTCCCCTGCTATGTGCACGCCTCGATGGCGGTAGAGCTCGGTGAGGTGGCGGAGCAGATCGTGGTCTCCAAGGCCTTCGACTATGGCACGGCCTGTGTCTCCGAGCAGGCCGTGATTGCAGACAAGGTCATCGCGAGAGATCTTCGCCACGAGATGCGGATGCATGGCGCCTATTTCTGCACCGCAGATGAAGCTGATCGGCTGGCCAAGGTCATCTTCACTGATGGCGGGGCGATCAATCCGGATAAGGTAGGCCAGGCGCCGGCGGTGCTGGCGGAAGCTGCCGGCTTTGCGGTGACGCCGAAGGCTCGTTGTCTGGTCGTCGAACAGACCGAGATTGGCAGACAGGTGCCGCTTTCCGCCGAGAAGCTGAACCCCGTACTCGCCTTCTATGAGGCAAGCGACGATGTAGAAGGTATCGATCTCGCCGTGCGAATCGCCAAGTTTGGCGGGTGGGGGCACACGTCGGTGATCCACTGTCATGATCCAAAGGTCGTAGCCCGCTTCAGCGGCATCCCGACCGGCAGGGTCCTGGTGAACACGCCGGCGATCATGGGCGGCATGGGCTATTCGACCGATCTGGAGCCGAGTTTCATGCTGGGCACCGGCACCTGGTCCGGCTCGATCACATCCGACAACGTAACCGCCCTTCATCTGATCAACATCAAGCGCGTCGCCTATGAAAGTCGCCCCTGGCGCGACATCTACGACGAGTATGGCTAGTGGCGTGGCCACTTCATCGACTTTGCTCCTGTCACCCAGGGGCGTTGCCGCGAGTGAGAGAGCATCGTGACCGAGACCAAGAACATGTCCGCTGACATCACTATTCGGGCGCTGATGCAGATCGACAATCTGCAGCCAAAATTCGCGGCCTATACCGGGGCGACCGTGCAGGGCTCGGTGCCGCTTTCCGGCGATACGGTGCTGATCGGCGAGCTTGCGCCGGGAAATGGCGTCTTCTCACTGATCGATCGTGCGCTGAAAGCGAGTTCGGTCGAGGCGACGACGCAGATCGTCGAGCGCGAATTCGGTTTTTTCATACTGAGATCGCCGTCGAATGCTGAGGTGAGTGCGGCGCGCGACGCTGTTCTCGATGAACTCGGCGCCAGCATGATGGACCGGGTCAAACCCAACATCGCGTCGATGCAGATCATCACCTCGGTCGAGCCTTATCAGGCCCAGCTCCTGAACAAATGGCGGAGTGGCGCACTCCTCGTTCCTGGGCAAACACTCGGCATTCTGGAATGCGCGCCGGCCGCCTACATCTCGATCGCCG
Source organism: Geminicoccaceae bacterium (assembly GCA_051010395.1). Lineage (GTDB taxonomy): Bacteria > Pseudomonadota > Alphaproteobacteria > Geminicoccales > Geminicoccaceae > JANQPX01. Next base: position 5,113 of record JBPCVQ010000218.1, read on the forward strand.
CGAATGAGGCGGAGAAATCGGCGGAGATCGACATCGTCGAGGTGCGCGCCGTCGGTCGGTTCGGGCGTCTCTTCATCAGCGGTTCGGAAAACTCGGTGAAGGCCGCGATGGATGGCGCCGTCAGCGCCATCGAAGCGCTTGAGGGCGTCGCGGCGCGCAGTGGTGATAAGGCAAGGTGATGCACAACGGACGGCGGGTCATCGGGGCGGAGCATGTCGAGGCGGCGAGGCGCCGCGGCCGGCTGACGATGGAAGTCCTGCCCGGTGACATCCTCACCCCACTCGCCGAAGAAACCGCGGTCCGCGTCGGACTGGCGCTGGTCGACGGGCCGCTCGAACGGCCAGCCGTTGTTAGGACGGGTGGTGCAACTGCTCTTCGCCGCGGGCTCTATCGACGCTCGCCCAAATGGGTGACGCCGGTGGTGTCACGGACGTCGCGTGAGGCTCGCCGTCTCGGGAAGATCGCGTTAATCGGGGCAGGCGGTGTCGGCAGCGCGCTCGCTCTCTTGGTGTCGCAATCAGGCGCCGCACACCAGATCGCGCTGATCGACATCATGCCCGGTCTCGCTGAGGCCATGGCCCTCGACCTGAACCATGCAAGCGGTATTTCGCACACCCAAACCAACGTTGTCGGCCGTGCCGACCTGGAATTGGTCGATGGCGCTGATGTGGTCGTCGTCACGGCCGGCCGGCCGCGAACGCCGGGGATGACGCGCGCCGACCTGATCGATGTCAATCGGCGAGTCATTCATAGTGCTGCCGAGGCGATCAAGACCCGAGCGCCGACAAGCATTGTTATCGTCGTTACCAATCCGCTGGACGAAATGACCGCGGAGATGCTGCAAGCCACCGGCTTTCCACGAGAACGGGTGATCGGCATGGCCGGCACCCTGGACAGCAGTCGCTTTCGCCATGCGCTGGCCAAGGCGGCTGATGTGACATCGGCCGATGTCGAGGCGATCTGCCTCGGCGCCCATGGGGACGAAATGGTGCCGATTACGTCACGTGCGCGCATCAAGGGGCGGCCGCTGGAGGTGTTCCTGTCGGACGAGGCGATCGATGCGGCCGCCAAAGATGCCGTCACCGGTGGCGGTCAAGTCGTGTCGCTCAGAAAAACCGGATCGGCGACCCACGCCCCCGCTCATGCCACCATGGAACTGATCGATCATCTCCGCGCGGCCCGCACCGGGCCGGTGCCCGCTTCGGTCATGTTGTCAGGCGAATATGGGATCGATGGCACGGTGCTGGGCGTACCCTGTCGTCTGGGCCCAAGGGGGGTAATCGAAGTCGAGGAACTGACCCTGTCAGATAGCGAACACGATGCGTTGCGCGCTGCCGCCAAGGCCATACGCGCCCGCGTGGCGAGATGATCGACATGACGAAGCACACTTTCAAATCGGGTGGGCGTTTCGAGGAGATCGGGTCCTATGCACGCGCCAAGCGCGTCGGGCCATTCGTCTATATCGCCGGCACCACAGCGATCGAACCCTCCGGCAAACTTCACGCCCCCGGCGACTGCTACGCGCAGAGCGTTTACATATTTCAGCGTATTGCCGACGCTCTTGCCGAGGTCGGCGCCGAGATGCGCCACGTGGTCAGGACGCGCGCCTTTCTCACCGACATGGGCACCGGCGGTGCCGGTTACGTTCGTGCGCATGGTGAGGTGTTCGAGGGGATCGATCCGGTGACGTCAGGCGTCGAAGCCGGACTGACCCAGCCGGGCATGATGATCGAGATCGAGGCGGACGCGGTGGTCACGGGCGAGGACGGCGTTATCAAAGTTTGATGGCCAGAGAGGAAAGTAGTTTCATCGGCTGGGCGGCTGGAATTGACGGACGGGCACGAGCGTGTCTCGATAGAAGAAAGACAAAGAACCAACGTCGGATGACAACGATAAACAGGGAGCATCGACGATCATGTCAAATTTTCTAAGAGCTTCGGCAGGAGTGATGGCGATTCTCGCTCCGCTCCTAACACTTCAGGCACAAGTAACCGAGGCCCAGGATGGGTCGCCCGTCAAGGTCGGTTTCATCGGCTCGCTCGCCTCGGATACCGGACGCAGTACACTGCGTGGTGCGCAGATTGCGATCGATGAGATGAACGAAGCGGGTGGCGTGCTTGGCGGACGCATGATCGAGCTGGTCGAGGCGGATACCGGCGAGGATGTCACCGAGGGTGTGAAGGCGTATGAATATCTCGCCGAGACCGCCGAGGTCGACTTTATCATATCGGGCAGCATCGACGACGTGTCGCTTGGCTGGCTGCCGCGCATGGTCGAATATAAGATCCCGACGCTCGACACCTGGACATCCTATATCGGCATCATCGACAAGCTGGTCGAGGACTACGACGCCCACAAAATGTACTTCATGAACATCGCCTCGGACGAGGCGCTGGCCACGCTCTATGTCGACTTCGGCAAGGACATCCTCGCCGACAAGATGGGCTGGAAGAAGGTGGTGATCCTCCAGGAAGATACAGCGTTCGGTGGGGCGATCAACGGCCTTGTCTCGGAATTGCTGGCGCCGGAAGCCGGCATCGAGGTGGTCGATACCATTGTCTACGACATCGCCACGGTCGATTTCGCGCCGATCTTCAGCCGCGCACAGGACAGCGGCGCCGACTTCATCTACATCATCTCCTCCGTCAACAGCCAGGTGGTTTCCTCGCAATATGTGAAGCTGCAGGTCCCGATGGCGATGACCGGCGTCAATGTCGGCGCACTCGGCCAGGAATACTGGGAGGACACCGGCGGCGCCGGTGGCGGGATCTCGACGCTGAGCCCGGTCCCGTCGGTTGGCTTCGCGCTCGATCCGAAGTCGAAGAAATTCGCCGATAAGTATGCCGCGCGCTTTGGCGACAGCCGGCCAAAATTCCCCCACTTCAACGGCTTCAACGCCTATTGGGGCATTCAGCAAGCCATGGCCGCTGCCGAGGAAGCCGGGGGCTTCCAGCCCTTGGACAACTGGGTAAGCGCCATGCTCGAGCAGGATATGACGCTCGAGAAGGATGGCGAAACCTGGCTCCGCTACGGTTTTTGGAAGCCCGGCGAGATCGAGGAACGCACCCAGCGCACCTATCCGCACAACGCCCGCTTCGACATCACGCCGCCCTATGACGACGGCGCGCCGTCCATGGTGGTCATTCAGTGGTACGAAGACGGCACGGCTCAGGTGGTGTACCCGGAAAAATTCGCCACCGGCGACTTCATCGTCCCCTCCTGGGTTCCGAATTAACAAGGCGGGGTATGGATCGCCACTCCCTCCAACTGAGGTGTGACCGACGTGTTCTTCCATGCCCCGCCTAACGTTTTCTTAACGTCAGCTTGCCATAAAGGCGGGGTTTCCAGGTCCATGCGATCCTGGGAATCCGCCTGCCCGAAGACGTGGCCGCTCGGCTCGGTCTCCCAGGATCGCATGGACCTGGATGATGGCAACAGCATGGGGAGATGGGTTAAGGAATGATGAACGAGTGTCGAAAGATCGTCTGCGTGAAGCAAGGCCTGAGACATCATGCGCTCCCTTGCCTGGGCGCCAGGGTCGTGTCGGCGTCGCCAGGATCTGGCTCCCGTAAAGGCAGAAGGCCCTGCCTTCAAGGCTTCGCCTCTTGACGCAGATCCTTATTCAAGGGCTGTTGCTGAGTGGGTTGTATGCGCTGATCGCGATCGGTTTCACACTGATCTTCAGTGTCGGGCGTGTGCTCAATCTGGCCTATGGCGCCTATCTGATGATCGGCGCCTATGGCTATTTCTACGTCGTTCAGACCCTCGGCTTTCCCAAGCTATTGGGGCTCGCGATCGCTGTCATGATCGGTGCCCTTGCAGGGCTTCTGAAGTACCAGCTGCTGGTGAAGCGGCTGAAGGGTGATCAGGTTGCGGTCGAGATTTCGACGCTAATCTTAGCCGTCGTCATCCAGGCGGGCATCGTCTTGCTGTTCAACGATAGCGCCAAGATCATGCACCCGATCATATCGGGGGTGTGGCGGGTGAGCGGCGTTGCGGTCACGTACAATATTCTGGTGGCGACACTCGCCAGCTGGGCCATTCTGATCGGGCTCTATCTCTTCGTGCAGCGGACCCACACCGGTCGGGCGATCCGCGCCGTCTCCATGGATATAAAGGGGGCGGCGATCTCCGGAATCGATCCGGATCGCATCAACCTAACGACCTGGGCGATTTCAGGGGCGCTCGGTGCGATCGCCGGCGTCTTCTTCGCGAGCTACACCCAGCTCAGCCCGTCCATGTGGGTCGGCCCGCTGATCATCGCCGTCGCCGTGGTGATCGTCGGCGGCATCGGCAGCATCATCGGCACGCTGATCGTCGCCCACATCATCGGCTTCATGGAAACCATCACGACGACGCTCGTAGCGGCTGAACTTAGAGGCGTCTTTACGATGCTTCTGATCATCGGCGTGCTGGTGATCAGGCCGAAGGGCCTCTTCGGTCGGGAGGAGCTCTGACATGGCGGCCGACATCACCCGACGTCACGTTTTGCTTTGGGTGATTTTCATCGCCGGTATGTGCGCCTTGCCGCTGCTGGTCGGCAAAGGCACGCTGCGCACCATCATCTTCGCCCAATATCTCGCCATCTTCGCGATGAGCTGGGATTTTCTCTCCGGCCGCACCGGCTATATCAGCTTCGGTCATCCCTTCCTGATCGGCATCGGCGCCTACACAACCGCGATTCTTTCTTATCGTTACGGTATGCCCGTGAGCATCAGCATCCCGGTCGCTGTCCTGACCACCATGCTCGCCGGCACGCTGTTCTTCCTTCCCGCCCTTCGCATTCGAGGCACCTATTTCGCGCTGGTGACGCTCGCCTTCATGGAGCTGATGTATCAGCTGGTCCAGGTGATTCGCCCGGACATCACCGGCGGCACCCGCGGCATGTCTGGCATCGAGACGCTGACCTCGGGTGCCATCAGCAATTTTTATCTCTCGCTTGGTCTGATGGCCGTGGTCGCCTTCGGACTTTGGGCACTCACGCGAACGCAGCTCGGCACGGCCCTTTCCGCCATCGGCATGAACGAGGATTCTGTGCGCGGCAGTGGGCTGAATACCACCAAGCTCAAGCTGTTCGCCTTCATGGTGTCGGCCTTCGTCGCCGGTCTCGGCGGGGCGTTTTACGTGCACTATCTGGGCTCGATCGCACCGCGTGCCCTCTTCGACATCAACTTCCTGTTCACGATCATCGTCGCCGCCTTGATCGGCGGTGCGTCCACCATCATCGGACCGATGGCCGGCGCCTTTTTCCTGACATTCCTGCTCGAATATCTCCGCCCGCTTCTTCCGGGCGCCGAGCGCTATTTTATCTATGGTGGCATCGCGCTGATGCTCTATGTCCATCAGCCCAAGGGGCTGTACGCGATCGTTACCGACGCCGCCGAGCGGTTTCGGTCGAAACCGGAGGCGGCACGTGACCAGGCTGCTTGAGATCGATCACCTGCTCAAGCGGTTCGGCGGGCTGACCGCGACCAACGATCTCTCCTTTCATGTGAAAGAGGGCGAGTCGCTTGGTCTGATCGGCCCGAATGGCGCCGGCAAAACGACGATTTTCAGCCTGATCATGGGCGAGCTTCGGCAGGATGGCGGCACGATCAGGCTGCGCGATCGGGAGATCTCTTCCCTTCCCACCCATGAGCGCATCAAATCGGGAATTTCTCGGACCTACCAGGTGCCGCGGCCCTTTGTCGAAATGGACGTCGCCGGCAATATTCGCGTTGGCCTCATGCCGGACAGTCTTCGGGCGATGCTGAGCGATCGCCCGGATCATGAGGCCGAACTGACGCTCGCCCGCAGCGTCGGCTTTCAGGATGGAGATCTCGAACGTCTGCCGAGCCAGCTTTCGATGGGCGACCTCCGAAAGCTCGAACTGGCGCGTACGCTTGCGACGAAGCCTGACATCATGCTGCTGGATGAGGTCTTTGCCGGCCTGACAGTCGGCGAGATCGCCCAGATTTCCAAGCTTTTGGCAGCCAAGCGCAAGGAAGGCACGACCTTCGTGATCGTCAGCCATGACCTTCGATCGCTCGAGCCTCTGGTGGATCGGGTGGTCGCCATGTCCTTCGGTCAGGTGATCGCTGCGGGGCCCTTTCAGGACGTGATGAACGACCATGGCGTCCGTTCCGCCTATCTCGGGAATTAGGGAGCGAGGCGAGATGGCGCTATTGGAGATCCAGAACCTTTCCGCCTTCTATGGCATGGCGCGCTCTCTGCACGACGTTTCGATCAATGTCGAAGAAGGCGCCATCGTTGGCATTATCGGCCCCAACGGTGCTGGCAAGTCGACCCTTCTCGACAGCATTATGGGCCTTACGAAGACTGAAGGATCCATTCGCCTGAACGGTATCGAGCTTACGGACCAGCCATCATCTTCCGTCGTCAGCAGCGGTATTGGCTATGCTCCCGAGCGCGCCCACCTCTTTCCGTTCATGAGCGTGAGGGACAATCTCCTGGTCGGCACGTTCACCGCACGTGATGATGTCGAGAAGCGCCTGGAGACCGCGCACGATCTTTTTCCCGTCTTGAAGGAAAGGAGAGGTCAGGAGACCGCGACGCTCTCCGGCGGCGAGCGTCAGATGGTATCGCTCGGACGCGCCTTGATGACGGACCCGAAGCTGCTACTGGTCGACGAGCCAACCATCGGGCTTGCGCCCAAGGTTTGCGCCGACATCGCGGATGTCCTGAAGCGGCTGAACAAGGAACTTGGCCTCACCATCCTGATCGCCGAGCAGAACGTCAATTTCGCGATGACGCTCGCCGAGCAACTCTATGTGCTCGAGACCGGCAAAATCCGGATGGGCGGCACGGTCGCCGAGCTTCAGGCCGATGACGATCTGAACAAGGCCTATTTCGGCCATTAGTGGTGGCGGTGGCGTGGTCACGTCATTTAGTTTCCGCTCGTACCTGGATCACTGGTATGCGGCCAGGGCTTGGCTACTGCGGCGGTCGTCGTTAGCCTTGCAGCAACATGTTTTTTGCTCAAAGGAGGCCTTGATGGCGGGTGCCATTCGTATCCACGCGACCGGCGGAGCTGATGTTCTTAAACATGAGGACGTCGAAGTCGGCCAGCCCGGTCCGGGCCAGCTGAAACTCAAGCAAACGGCGATCGGCCTGAACTTCATCGACGTCTATTTCCGGACCGGCCTCTACCCGACACCCGCCATGCCGTTCACGCCCGGCCTCGAAGGCGCTGGTGTGGTCGAGGCGATCGGCGACGGGGTGACCGAGGTCAAGGTCGGGGAC
>JBPCVQ010000219.1:0-3995 GCA_051010395.1 Geminicoccaceae bacterium
AAATCCCAGAGCCTCACGACGCCAACGATGCCAGGCTCGAAGCCGCTGTCAGCCATTCGCCGAGTTTCGCCCAGCGACGCCGACCGGTTACCCCCTTCACCGCGATCGCCACCGCTCTCTTCTCCCCTACCAGGATCACCAGGCGCTTGCCACGGGTCACGCCGGTATAGAGCAGGTTTCGGCGCAGCATCATGTAATGCTGCTTCGCCATCGGGATCACCACCGCCGGATATTCCGAACCCTGGGATTTGTGGATGGTGGTCGCATAGGCCAGCACCACCCGGTCGAGATCGCTGAAATCATACACCACACGCCGGCCGTCAAGGCGATCGCGAGCTCGCCCTCATCGGTGTCGATCCCGACCACGAAGCCGACATCGCCGTTATAGACCTCACGATCATAATCGTTCTCGATCTGCATCACCTTGTCGCCGACGGCGAAGGTCCAGCCGAACTTTTCGATCCGATCTGATGGCGACGGGTTCAAGGCCTGCTGCAGATGCAGGTTCAGGGCACGCGCGCCGAGAGCACCGCGGGTCATCGGGCAAAGCAGCTGGACGTCGCGCACCGGATCCAGACCGAAACGCCTGGGCAGGCGATCGCGGATGATCTCGACGATCTTGGCCACCCCATCCTCCGGATCCTTCGCCCCCACGAAATAAAAGTCGCTCGCCCCGGCCGGCCGATCCAGATCGGGCATCAGACCCTGGTTGATCCGATGGGCATTGGCGATGATCCGGCTCTCGGCCGCTTGCCGAAACACCTCGGTCAGGCGCACCACCGGCACCGCACCCGAGCCGATGATGTCGGCAAGCACCTGGCCCGGACCGACCGACGGCAGCTGATCGACATCACCCACCAGGATCAAGGCGCTGGCATCGTCCACGGCCTTCAACAGCGCGTGCATCAGCGGCACGTCCACCATCGAGGTCTCGTCGATCACCAGGAGATCGCCCTCGATCGGGTTCTCGGCGCTGCGCTTGAAGCCACCGGTCAGCGGATCGACTTCGAGCAGGCGGTGGATCGTCTTCGCCGTCAATCCCGTGGTCTCGGCAAGACGCTTTGCTGCCCGGCCGGTCGGCGCCGCCAAAGCGATCGTCACGTCCTTCCTTCCGAGGATCCGGAGGATCGCGTTCACCAGCGTGGTCTTGCCCACCCCGGGACCGCCGGTGATCACCAGCACCTTGGAGGAAAGCGCCAACCCGATCGCCCGCCTCTGGCTATCGGCAAAGGTCAGGCCCGTCCTCGCCTCGACCCAGGCGATCGCCTTCTCGCGATCGATGTCCGGCCAGGGGCGCTTCCCATCCGCAAGGTCTCTCAGCCGTTCCGCTATACCCTTCTCGGCACGATGCAACCCGGCCAGAAAGGCGCAAGACACATCCCCGACCTGGTCCGCGATCACGCTCCCGGCCTCGATCTCCAGGGCCAGAGCCGGCGCCAGAATATCTGTGGGCACCTCGAGCAGCTTCGCCGCGGTCGGCAGCAAGGCCTCGTCCGGCAAGCTGCAATGACCGTCATTCATCGCCTCGCCGAGAGCATACAGGATCCCCGCTCGCGTCCGCGCCAACGACGTCTTCTCGATCCCAAGCTTCATCGCGATCTGATCGGCACTCCTGAAACCGATCCCGCGGATGTCCCGGGCAAGCTGATAGGGGTTCCGAGAGATCACCTCGATCGCGTCGATCCCGTAGGTCTTGTAGATCCGCACCGCGCGCGACGTGCTCACCCCGTTGGCGTGCAGAAAGATCATGATCTCGCGGATGGCCTTCTGGTCGGCCCAGCCCGCCTTGATCCCGGCAGCCCGCTTCGGGCCGATGCCGGCAATCTCCCGCAGCCGCTCCGGCGAGGTCTCGATCACATCGAACACATCCTGACCGAAGACCTCGACCAGGCGACGGCCATAGACCGGGCCGATCCCCTTGATCATGCCGGACGCGAAATATTTCCTGATCCCCTCGGCCGTGGTCGGCGGTGCCGCCTTCAGATACTGCGCCTTGAACTGCGGGCCGTGCTTCTTGTCGTTGACCCAGATCCCGTTCGCCTGGATGAACTCGCCGGCGCTGATCATCGCCGCATGGCCGACCACCGTCACCAGATCACGATGGCCCCGCGCCTTCACCTGCAGCACGCAAAAGCCGTTGTCCTCGTTGTGATAGGTCAGCCGCTCCACCAGACCCGCAAGGGCTTCGCGCGCCGCGGCGGCTTCGACACCTATCATCGCGGATAGGGCCCGTCGAACAGATCGCCGAGCGCCCGTCTCTTCCGATAGGTGACCCGCCGCCGCCGGCGATGCTCGGACCGGTCATGGTGGAGGTGGCAGCGCTGGCAAAGCGCCCGCAGATTTCTCGTCCGGTTGTTGCCGGGATCGTGGTCCAGATGCGCCGTCGCCAGGATCACCTTGGTTTGCCTGAGCCGGCCTCGATAGTCGGAGAATGCGATCCACGCGACCGCCCTCCCCTCCCCGTCTCGCCAGAGATCGCGCTCCGGATCGAACCAGCGCCCATCGCCGAGATGGCTGATCACCTGACCATGCGGCCGGCCGCAGCGCTCGCACCGTCCCTTGGCCCGCTCGAAACGGATCACCCGGCTGAGCTCCTGCCAGTCGATCGGGTAGAAGCCTTTGAACTGCTTCATATGGGTCAGCAGCCCGTTTTAGACTCGGTAACGAAGAGTTCTTTTAACGACCGCAGATATGAGTCCTTCGACCTCTAAACCACCCATTATCGCTCAACGGGGAGTTGCCCTTTTGCCTAATGCCAATCCAAGATACGAATAATAAGGAGGCCTAATTCCTTCGTTGAGCTCAGCTAAGGATGTGTACAGGTATCTGGCATCGATGATTGTCTGGCGGTCATTTCAATAAGATAAAAAGGGGGAACGGTCACAAATGGCCGACAATACGCCAACGCGCAAGCTGGCAGCTGTTCTTCATGCTGATGTGGTTGGCTATAGCCGCTTGATGGGCGAAGATGAAGATGCAACACATCGCGTCGTCCGGGACCATTGCGATGCGATCAGCGCCACGATCCGTGGACATCAGGGTCACGTCGTCCATTGCATCGGCGATGCGGTCCTTGCTGATTTTGCGACTGTTACCGATGCATTGAATGCAGCGGTAGCCATCCAGAACGATTTTAACACCTTACAAACGCCAAGAGACCAGCGCGTTCAATTTCGTATCGGCGTACATTTGGGCGAAATCATTGTGGACGGAGATGAGATTTATGGTGACGGTGTTAACGTTGCCGTACGTCTTGAAGGCCTAGCGGAACCTGGAGGTATTTGCATCTCAGAAGCGGCGCGGAGCGCCGTTGGCACAAAATTGCCGATCGCATTTGAGTTTCTAGGCGGGCGGGATCTCAAGAACATCAGCGAGCCGACGCGAGCCTATCGCGTTGTCACTGTCAATAGGAACCGGGATGTCGTTACTCCATGTCCCTATCCCGGAATGGTGCCGTTTGGTCCTGCCGATGCTCCATACTTCTATGGGCGCGACGACGAGATTGCGCGCATGGTGCAACTGTTGAGGCATCGGCGGTTCATCATGGTGATTGGTCCATCCGGGTCGGGAAAATCATCGCTCGTTCATGCAGGTTTGCTTCCCGAACTGGAGAACAACCGACAAATCGCAGGAACGCATTGGCTGATCCGTACGATGCGTCCTGGCCAACATCCATCAGAAACGCTGGCCGACATCCTCGATCACGAGCAGCCAGTGACGGAGGGTGGCGCTGCGACCATCAAGACTCTTCTCGAATCCAACCCGCCCGGCAATAAGTTTCTCTTGCTTGTCGACCAATTTGAGGAAGTTTTCACTCAGGTTGAACGCAAGGAACGATCGAACTTTTTTAAAACACTGCAAGAACTTGAGCAGACCCAGAGCTGTGTGTTGATCTTGACGCTGCGAGCTGATTTCTATCCTGATCTTATGATGTCCCCATTATGGCCAATAGATGCAAGCCAACGGATAGAAGTTGTCCCTCTCCACGACGAAGC
>JBPCVQ010000220.1:0-22355 GCA_051010395.1 Geminicoccaceae bacterium
GACCATGGCGGACCAGGTGACGATGGTGAGGTCGCCGCCTTCCGTGACGATCCTTGCCTTGCCGATAGGGTCGGATTTCTCGACATTGTCCACCTTGCCGGTCAGCCCCCACAGATTCTTGTGCTCCATGTAAACGACCGGGTCGTCGCAACGGATCGCGGCAGACAGCAAGGAATAGTTATCAGCGGGAAATGCCGGCGTGATGACCACCAGGCCCGGAATGTGGGTGTACCAGCTTTCCAGCGATTGGCTATGCTGGGCGGCGGACGAGCGCCACATGCCGATCGGCTGGCGCACCACCATTGGTACACGGGCCTGTCCGCCGAACATGAAACGTGCCTTGGCGGCCTGGTTGACCAGTTCGTCGACGGCGCAAAGCGCGAAGTCGGAAAAGCGCATTTCGACCACGGGCCTTGTGCCCATCATCGCGGCACCGACCGCAGCGCCCATGATGCAGGCTTCCGAGATCGGTGTATCGGCGATGCGCTCCGGCCCGAATTCCTCGACCAGACCTTTGTATTGTCCGAATACGCCACCGCGTCCGAGATCTTCGCCGAGGGCCCAGACAGCAGGGTTTTCGCGCATGGCGTCAGCGAGGGCGAGGCGGCCTGCCTCCAGAAAAGTGAGTTCAGTCAAGGGCGCGTTCCTTTTCCTCTGCACCGATGTCCTGAACATCAAGGTAGGCAGCCCCAGGCTCGGGCCAGGCGGCAGCTTCGGCTTCGATGAGTGCGGCCTTGATCTCGTCCTTGGCCGCCCGTTCGAGCGCGGCGATCTCGATAGCCAAGACGCCGGCTTCTTCGAGCCAGCGATAACTGCGGGTGAGCGGGTCCCTGGCCTTGGCCGCCTTCACCTCGCTTTCCTCCCGATAGGCGGCAGGATCGGCGCCGGTGTGACCGGTCAGCCGATAGGTCTCGGCCACTAGGAACTGCGGCCCTTCGCAGGCGCGGATGCGGGCGATCAGGTCCGTCGCCATGTCATCGACCGCAAGCACATCGTTCCCATCAACTTTGCATGCCGGCAGCCCGAGGCTGCCGGCGCGTGCTGCCGGGCCTTTGCCGCCGGTTAGGGCTTCGGTGCGTGTGGTCGCAGCAAAGCCATTGTCCTCGCAGACGAAAAGGATGGGCAGGTCATAAACTCTAGCCCAGTTCAGACCCTCGAGGAACGGTCCCCGATTGATCGCGCCATCGCCGAAGATGCAGACGACCACGCGATCACCGCCCTGGAGCTTGATCGCATGGGCAGCGCCGGCGCCGATCGGGATATTCGCAGCGACAACGCCATTCGCGCCGAGCATGCCGACGTCGAAATCGGCGATGTGCATCGAGCCGCCCTTGCCGCCGCAGGTGCCGGTGTCGCGGCCGAGCAGTTCCGCCATCATGGCGATGGGATCGGCGCCCTTGGCAAGGGTGTGGCCATGACCACGATGGGTGGACAGGAGGACATCGTCCCGCCTGAGCTGCGCGCAGACGCCGACCGCCACCGCCTCCTGACCGATCGATGGGTGGATGGCGCCGAGGACGAGGCCGCGATCGAGCGCCTTGAGTGCCGCTTCCTCGAAGGCGCGGATGCGGGCCATCATCTGGTGCATGGTCTTCAGCCGTTCGAGATCGATATTTTGTCTGGCTTCGGCCATCGCATGCTCCCTGACGGTTCCGCTTGGACGCTGCTATAGCTGATGGTGGAGGTCAAGCTGGGGAGCTGTTATGAACGACGAGTCGACGGTCATCTGTTCGGATAGCGCCACCAAGCTTAGCGAGGCACATCGGGGCCAGGTGGTGATTTGTGGATCCCATGGCGGAATTTATTGCGGCTATCTCGCTGCCGCTTCTGGTCTACGTGCGGTAATCTTGAACGATGCCGGCATGGGGTTGCAGGAGGCGGGGGCGGGCTGTCTCGACTACTGTGAAAAGCTCGGCATGGCAGCCGCCACCTGCGCCCATGACAGTGCTCGGATTGGTGACGGCGAGGACATGGCAGCACGTGGCCGCATCAGTCGGGTGAACCGGATCGCGGCGGCCTGTAGGTGCCGGCCTGGCATGCTGGTGGCCGATGGCGCAGAATGCCTCCGCAAGGCGCCGTTCCTGGCTTGGCCTTTTCGTCCCTTCCGTGAGGCACGTCAGGTTCTCATCGCCAGCGATGATCAGCCATCAATCGTCTGCCTCGATTCGGTGACCCTGGTCATGGAAGATGATATCGGCCAGATCGTTCTCACAGGGTCCCATGGTGGCCTGATGGGTGGCCGGCCCGAAGGGGCGCTTAAGGTCGATGCGCTCGCCGCTTTTTTTAACGATGCAGGTGTGGGGATGGACAATGCAGGGCTTGGCCGCCTCGCAGTCCTTGATGGACGTGGCATCGTCGCGGTGGCGGTGGATGCCATGAGCGCCCGGATCGGCGATGGCCTTTCGACTTATGAGGAAGGCAGGCTATCCTATGTGAACGATCGCGCATCGTCGTCCGGCCTGAAGGCGGGCATGAGCGCCAGGCAGGCGGTCGAGCGACTTCGGCAGCAGAAAGAAGGCTGACCATGACATCTGAAAAGAACAAGAAAGAAGCAGACATCGCTGATGCCGCCGGCTTCGATAGTGTTGCCGAAGCCTATCTCCACCTCCTGAAGTCGCGCGGCGTTGACTGGCTGTTCGCCAATGCCGGCACCGACTTTGCGCCGATCATCGAAGCCTTGACCAAAGGGGGAGAAGATGGTCGCGCCATGCCGGAAGCGGTCGCGATTACCCATGAGAATGTCGCTGTCGGCATGGCCCACGGCTACTATCAGATGACGGGCCGCCCGCAGGCGGTGATGTTTCACGTCAATGTCGGCACGGCCAATGCACTGATGGGGCTGATCAATGCCGCGCGCGACAACATTCCCATTCTGTTCACGTCAGGCCGCACACCGATTACTGAGGGCGGCCGCATCGGCTCACGTGATCTGCCGATCCATTGGGGCCAGGAAATGTTCGACCAGGCTGGAATGCTGCGTGAGGTCGTCAAATGGGACTACGAGCTTCGCTATGGCGAGCAGGTCGAAGCGATGGTCGACCGGGCCCTGGCGGCGGCGATGAGCGAACCGAAGGGACCGGTCTATCTGAGCCTGCCGCGTGAGGTGCTGGCCGAACCGTTCAACGGTGGCGCGATACAGGCCCAAACCACCATGCCCGCACCGGCAAAGAGTGCACCGAATGGCGAAGCGATCGATCACGCGATCGAACTCCTTTCGAACGCGGATCGCCCGCTGGCGATCGTCGGCCGTGGCTCGGTGGGGACCTTCGAACCGCTGGCGGCCCTCGCTGACCGGCTGGCTCTGCCGGTGGTGCATTTTTGGGCTTCCCGTCTTGGCATGGCGACCGATCATCCGCTGCATGCCGGCTTCGACCATACTGGATGGATCGAGGAGGCCGATGTCATCCTCGCCATTGATGCCATGGTCCCTTGGATACCGGATCGTCATCGACTGGCCGAGGGCTGCAAGGTCATACAGCTGGGATCGGATCCTTATTTCGGCAATCTGCCGATGCGCAGTTTTCCGGCCGACCTCGCCATCGCCGCCGATCCGGCGGCAGTGCTGCAGGCTATGGTCGAGGCGAGCTGTGCGCGAAGGGCTGCGGGATCGAATAAGCGGCGTGCGGACCTCATCGAGCGGATCGAACGGATGCGTGAAGACCGGCTAGGGCAGGCGCTCGCCGGGCGGACGACGCCGATGTCGGCATCCTGGATCAGTCACTGTATCGATCAGGCGAAGTCCGATGACGCGATCGTCGTCACCGAACTCGGCGTCGACGTTGGTGCGATGACTTTTCGCAATCCGGATGGTCTGCTCAGCCATTCGCTTGCAGGCGGTCTCGGCTGGGGCGTTCCTGCGGCGCTTGGCGCCAAGCTCGCAGCAAAAGATCGTTTGGTGATCGCCGCCGTCGGTGATGGCTCCTATATGTTCGCCAACCCGACCGCCTGTCATCAGGTGGCGGAAGCGCTGGACATTCCCTTGCTGACCATCGTCTTCAACAACGGGGTTTGGAACGCGGTCAGGAAATCAACCACCGCCGTCTATCCGAGTGGACGTGCGAGCCGCGCCAACCGAATGCCGCTCTCGTCGCTCAGTCCGGCGCCGGACTATGAGAAAATCATCGAGGCCAGCCGTGGTCACGGAGAGCGGATCGAAGATCCGGATGCACTTCCGGATGCCTTGGAACGTGCCGTCTCTATGGTGGTGAACGATCGCCGGCAGGTCTTGCTGAACATTGTCTGCGCCATCGACGGCTAGAGAGATAATCATGTCGATTTCTTCTCCCGTGAAGTGCAATTTAACCTTGTGAATCCAACAGGTTGATCCTTTCGAGGCTGGGGTGCGGGGCGTGGTCGCACCCCGCGCCATTCGATTTAGGGCCGGCGACCAGGTGAGAGCATAGACGACAGGCAGGCATCAGCGCTAGAAGACAGGCTGACCCGGGCTGACCGGCCCGCGCTTGGCGGAAGCCCCTTCCTGACCAACTAGTGATGAGAACAAGCGATGAGTGCGACGACGGCAGGTAGCCGACGCGGCAAGCGAAAGCAAGGTGGAGCGTTGCCAGTGGGAAAGACGGTGTGTGTGGCCTGCGGCGAAAGTCATCAGGTCGGCGCACGATTTTGTCATAACTGCGGCCGATCGCTTTTGGGCGGCAGTTGGTTTAACGCGCAGACGCTGACCGTGCTCGGTGCAGCTTGCCTGACCTTGGCGGCGCTCGGTCTTCTCTTTGCTTCGGTTCTTGATATCGGCTCGGCGCCTGAGGGGGATCAAGCTGTCACGACCCGTTCCCGGACGGCGTCTGCACCATCGGGGCAGCCGCCCGATCTTTCCACCATGAGTCCGCGCGAGGCCGCGGACCGACTGTTCAATCGCGTGATGATGGCGGACGAGCAGGGCAATGTGGATGAGGTCACGCAATTTGCGCCGATGGCGGTGGCGGCCTATGATCGGCTCGATAGTCTCGATCTCGATGCGCTGTATCACCTGGGCCTGATTCAGGCTGCCGCCGGTGATGTGGAAAGCGCAGAGGAAGCTGCCGAGCGCATGAAGGCGATTGTTCCTGGCCATCTGCTTGCGAGCTTACTTGAGCATCGTCTTGCGCTGGACCAAGGTGATCAGGACAAGGCACTGCGGGCGATCGAACGGTTCAAGGCGAACTATGAAGAAGAGATCAAGGTCGACCGCTTCGAATATCGCGATCACCAGCCTTCGATCGATCAGTTTCGAGAACAGATTGGCGCAACGGCGGATAACTAGCTGAGGTGATGGTGTCACCATGGCGGTGTACCGGCGTCTCCAATGCCAGCGACAGCATAATGCAAAGGCTGGCTACGGACCCGTTCCGTCGCCGGTGATCCACTTGCTGGTTTCGGTCGATTGAGGCTTATCCGTCTTGGCCTTTCCGCTGGCGTTTTCGGTTGTTGCTGATGGATCGGGGAGGACCAGACGGCCTGTGGCCAGGACGTAAAGACCGATCGGCCAGGCCATGATGGTGCCTCCGAACCAGACCACCCGACCGTAGCCGACATCCATGCCAGCCCGTGTGGCCATTCGATCGATCCTCCGACCGAAACTTGGGATGCACAACCCCATAATCGCAAGGCCTGCGCCGACGCCGACATAGGTGAGAAGGCCAATCATGAAGGAAGAGTACATTCCTCTTAAAGGTTTATAAAGTTGGATTTTGTCGCCTTATGGGAAGCATTGGCGATCAGTGACGATGTGATGCACCTCTGGTGGTTGCTTTACGAGAAGCCCTAAGCGGCTATCTGGCGATAGCCCCACTGATTGACCTTACTCAGGAGGCGAGCGCGATCGATCGGCTTGGTCACGTAGTCGTCCATGCCGGCATCGAGACACTGCCGATCATCACCGGTCATCGCATTGGCGGTGACGGCAACGATCGGCAGATGAGGCGTTCCGTGTCGGGTCATGGCGCGGATCTTTCTTGTGGCTTCAAGCCCATCCATGACTGGCATCTGCACATCCATCAGGACGAGATCGTATCTCTTTTCCGAGGTGGCCTCGACGGCGGCCGCACCATCGGTGACGATGTCGATGCGATGGCCGGCTTTCTCCAGCATGGTGCTGGCGATCTTGCTGTTCACCGGATTGTCGTCGGCGAGCAGGATTTCGAGGCAATTGGGCTTGCTCTCGGAAAGGCTGTGCACCGTGATCAGCTCGCCCGGCATGCGCGGTGCGGCATCGCGTAGCTTCAAGAGGCAGTTCAGCAGATCCATGGGCGTCACGGGCTTCGGGAGATAGGCGGCAAAGCCGATTTCCGCAACCCTGGCGGCATCCCCGCGAAGACCTGAGGACGCCATCATGACGAGGGCAATGTTGGTGAGGTTGTCGCTTGACCTTATGGACTGACCGAGTGCTTCGCCGTTCATGTCGGGTAAGCGGCTGTCGATGAGCACGACATCGATCGGGGAGCCAGCGGCTGCGGCACGATGCAGGGCCGCGAGTGCCGCTTCACCGCTATCGACCAGATGGGTGACGGCTCCCCAGCTGAGAGCCTGCTGATCGAGCATCATCCTCGTGATCTCGTTGGGGTCGACCACGAGAATGTTCAGGCCGGCGATCTGCCCGCTCGGTGGTAGGGCTGCATGCTCGGGGGCAGCTTTCTCGAAGGGCAATTCAAGTCGAAAGACCGTGCCTTTGCCTTCCATGCTGTCGACGGAAATAGCCCCATCCATCAGCTTGACCAGGCGTTGGCAGATGGTGAGACCGAGACCGCTGCCACCGTAGAGACGAGGGACGGACGGATCGGCTTGGGCGTAGGGGGTGAACAGTCGTTCCTTCAGATGATCGGGGATGCCGATGCCGCTGTCCTCAATCTCGAGGCCAAGCGAAATGCGTCCGCCCTCATCGGCAAGCGGGCTGATTGCCAGGCGTACCTTTCCTGCCTCGGTGAATTTGACGGCATTGCCCAAAAGGTTGATCAAGAGCTGGCGCAGCCGCCCCGGATCACCCGAAAGCGCCCTTGGTACATCCGGCGCGATCTCAAGTTCGAGAGTGAGCCCTTTACGTTCGGTACGTGGGCGCAGGAGTTCGACGGTGCGCTCGGCCACGTTGACGAGATCGAAATCGATCTGGTCGAGCCTGAGCTTGCCCGCTTCCATACGCGACAGATCGAGGATATCGTTGATGATGGTCAAGAGCGCCTGTCCGGAGAAGTGGACGGCATCGACGTAGCCCTTCTGTTCATCGCTGAGTGGTGTTTCCTGGAGGAGGCGTGTCATGCCGAGTACGCCGTTCATTGGCTCGCGGATTTCGTGGCTCATTGTCGCGAAGAACATCGACTTCGCTTCATTAGCGCGTTCTGCCTCCTCAAGGAGGCGTCTGAGTGCCTCCAGCTCTTCCGTCAAGATTGCGACATCGGATGCTACGTTCTGTTGATGTCGTTCGCTGGTCATGTACGCTCCCAAGGGCCGTTCGACAGGGCTTGGCCCCGTGAGGAATGGGCAAAGCTAGTGTGCCAAGGTTAATTTCGAGTTAACTCTGCGGCCTTTGTTTTCAGCGACTTATGACCAGGTTAGCCAATCATCTGTTCTCCAAGAGTTCGAATCATTATCCAATAAGTTGATCATGTTCTTGCCAATCTTCGGATCATGAGCTTTACACTCACGATCGTCAGCCACGATTTGGCGCTCTCGAGGGGCGCCTCGAAGTCCTTTGCCAGCCGGCGATTGCGGTTCAGCTAGGGCAGGGTGCGCTCTACCACCCAGCGCCTCGGCAAAAGTTCGAAACCCCTGGCAGTGTCGGATCGCTTGACGATCTGAAGTGCCCATCGGCCGGCTTTGACGAGCGCCTCTTCGAGCTTGCTGCCGGCATAGCCGCCATCGGCGAATACATGGCGAAGCCAAGGCCAGGTGTTGTGGGCCGAGGTCAAAAGGGGCACGGCGCCATCACGATCTCTCGCTTCGCTGCGCCATAGTTTTTCAGCTTGTCGGCGGTCAACACGCGAGGCACACGGCCTTGCATCTTCAAGCGCTTGTGCGTCAGTTGCTTAGCCGTTTTCTTCTCACGCCGGCTTTGGGCCAGAATGTCGAGTGCGACACCATGCCGACGAACTATCTCATCATAACAGCTCAAGCATTATAACTTTAAGATGATAACTAATATGAATTAAAACAATTTCCAGGTGATTTTGTCAGGAAACAGTCTGTCTCTCGTCCCAGCCTTCTGTTCGATCGATGGTTAGGGCAGGCTAGTTTCATGACCTGGGAGTTGCTCCTCCCATCCATGACGGTGCTGATGATACAACTCCGAATCGCCTCGACGGCTTCCGGGTCTTCAATTCTCGGGCCTAGTGATCGTCGGGAATTTTGTACTTTGCCACCTGTCGTTGAACATGCCCCTCGATTGCCCCCCCCCAACATAGAGCACGCTAAGGAATGCTGGTGGTAGCCCAATGACGTGCAGGTCATTGCATGTGGAGTGAACCGCATCTGGAGAGTACGAGATGATCGTCGAAGTCGTTACGAGGTTGATGATTTTCGGAGGATTGCTCTTTTTGCCCATTGTCATAGTGGTTGCGAGCGATGGGCAAGTCACCGCCTGGTTCGTGCTCATCGTGTGCGCTGGTCTTTTTGGATGCTTGCTGTTCGTCGATCTGCGGAATCATTGGTACTCTGACAAGAGGAAGGGAAGAAGCAGGATTGCGCGCTAGCGTATTATCCACAATATTTAATTCCCCAATACTCGCGTTAACGAGCCCTCGCCAACAAGGCGCTTCGACTCTGACCTCCCCCGAGAAGGACTATCGATTTGTGGTCATTACACTTGGTTCGTGTCCAAGGGACGTTTGACCACCGAATTGGAATGCGTGATCAGCCGATCCTAAAAGGTATTTGAAAGGCCAGCGCAGCTGGCGCTTTGGGCACGCAGGGAACCAATCTGTTCCTCCAGGAGGAATTATCCAAGGAAAGGAGTGTGGTAAGCCTGCTGTGCGTGCAGGACAGATTGCTGTCGTGCCTTGGATCATCGGCGATGCCGCCCTCGGTATCCGTTGTCCTGCAGTCGGTTGGTCCGGCGGCTATGCTGCCGACATGGTTATGGAAGTCGTTCCTGTTTGAAGGTTTCCGTCACGGTCTCCCAGGCTTCGCTCACTTTTGTGAAGCTTGGGATCCGGACGCCAAGCCGCATTTTGCCGATGCAGCCGAAGGCTCCGGTGCGCGGATGACGAAATGAGCCATGACCGTCGAGAACGCAAGAGAAGGAGCGAAAACATGGCTTTTCCTGATAGCGCCGAAGGTCTCGCCTCCTGGACCCGGGTCATCGCCATCATCCTGGATGCGGCCGGCCCCGAGGGCGATCGGCTCCATTCCTATCATGACGGCGACATGCATGTCGCCCCGACAGGCTCGACCAGGCGCCGGCCCGACTCGTCCGACAAGATACTGGATTTCCAAGCCGCGTCAGCAGCTCGCGCAAGAAAATATCGACAACAATATATCAGCCTTTCAGATCGAGTGTGTAATGACAATTCTAATAAAATTGTTCCTATACGCCAGACAGCAAAGATTATTAACTTGACGATCTGATCTTTTGTCATAAAATTTTATTATCTTTTAATTAATTGTTTTGCCAAAATCTAATTGGTATCTTGAAGGTAACGGTCTTTTTCTATCTCCACGCTGTTTCAAGGCGTGATCATGCGGCATACTCGGTCATGGTCATTCTCGCTCCTTCGCGGACGGAATGACCACCAACCCACTCCCTGCGTTGCATTCGTTTCCGTAGAAGCCTCCCCCCTGTCAACTCGACCCCGGCATGTCAATGTCGGGGTCACATTTGACGCAATATCAAGTGGGGATGACCTTGAGGCTCCAAGCCGAATGATCAGGGCTGCTCAACTCATCTTGTGTCGGTCATGATCCTGCCATCGCCAGGGAAAATACATCCTCGGTCAGCTCGATGAATCAGCGCGGATCTGCCTTCGATCATCGTTCCTGTTCGTGACCCGGCCGTCCGGCGCCGCATAACATCATCGACATCGCCAAGGCCATTCGCCCGATTACTTTGGCGCCGCTCACTCATGCAGCTTTCGCCCTTCAACCTGACGAAGCCTTGACGGCAGGCCGCGGGTTGAGGATCTTCTAGTCGCAGGAGGAGCAAGTGTAACTAATCACGCAACAAGCCTAGTTTGCATCGAGCAATAACTCTGCTCTATGTAAAACAAAGTATTGAAGGCGACAACAATGTCATCAAGTCATCAAACTGCCTATCTCATCGATGACGATGAAGCGATGAGGAATTCCATTGCGCATGCACTGACCAAGCGAGAAATACCTGCGCGTACATTTCCGAGCGCTACGGTTTTCCTCGATGCCTACGAGAAAACATGGCGCGGATGTCTCGTCATCGATATTCGCATGCCCGGCATGAGTGGCCTTGAGTTGCAGGCGCGGCTGGCGGAATACGATATCAAAATGCCGATTATCTTTATCACCGGATATGGCAACGTCGAGAAAGCTGTGCAGGCGATGAAAGGCGGCGCAGTCGACTTCCTGCAGAAACCTTTCTCTCAGCGAGCGCTTGTCGACTGCATTCAGCGTGCGTTCCAGAAAGATACCGAAAGGCTAAGTGAACAGGCAGATCTGGAAACCGCGCGCGCGCTATTTTTGCGCCTGACAAAAAGAGAGCTTGAGATTGCACAAATTATGGCATGTCGCCCTTCGAATGCTTCCAGCAAGCAGATCGCGAGAGATCTAGGCGTTAGCCCGCGAACGGTGGATCACCATCGATCTCGTATCATGGAAAAGGTGGAGGCTCGTTCATTGATCGAGTTCATTGATGTTGCACGCCGTGCGGGGATCATGGGAATCGATGAGGCAGATCGTGCCTAGTGGTATGATCACGTCATTTGATGAATGCAGAAATCTGCAACTTGCCTCGGAACCAATGCGTCACGCACGTTGCCAAGTGGAACTTTCGGTGTGATCGGATCACAGGTGCGTCGCCCCGAACAGGGTGATCAGCGAGCGTTGTCATCTTGAGTAAGCCCATCATGTGATCATGCCCCCCCGTGAAGACATCGAAAAAAGCCTCCCATATCGCTGGATATCGGTCTCCGGCGTGGGCCATCATCGACTTTGTTTGGCCCTATTTCCGCTTTCCGCACACACAGCCTCGGCGGCAAGAATTCGCGCGAGCAGGAGGCTATCCGCCATTTTTCTGCTGCAACGCTCGTTCAGCTTGCTGCCAGGACCTGCGGAAAGGAAAGGTCTCCTTTGCCATTTGAGTTGTCAATGTTTTACATAAGTCGATGAACTGTGGTTTTTTGTAGATCATGTTCGTGCAAAATTAGTATTTGTCATCGAAAGAAACGGTATGGACGATTGTTGCTGGAATATTTGAAAGCGTTGGTCTAGAAATTTTTCGACCTTGGCCCGCTAGGCGGCAATGCTGGCTGTGTTTGACATCACCGCCGGATTGCACGGTGTCGTTTCAGTCGTGTTCCGCAAGGCTGCATCTTCGACATTAAAATACGCGATGAGAGTTTTGAGCTTGACTGTCTGGTCAATCAGCGCTCCGGCTGCCGCCGTGTTCTCCTCGACGAGTGCGGAATTCTGCTGCGTAACGACAGCGCTATGCGCTGAGACTTCGGCAACATGAGACGATAGCGCTGTCATCAGACGTCGGCTTATCATCTCATTCCGGCCGCAACGTCCTCAAACAAGCATCTTATGCCCCCACCTCTCGAACCCATTCACCCCGGCCGAGGATCCGGCCTTCCCCAAACCCCGGACCATCGCTAGGATGCGCGCCGAAACGACCCTCTCATTACGTCCAGGAGATTCTCCGTATGCCCGACGCTCCCCTGATGGCCGGAAAAAAAGGTCTGGTCATGGGCATCGCCAATGATCGATCGTTAGCCTACGGTATCGCCAAGACCGTCGCCGACCACGGCGCAGAGCTGGCGCTCACCTATCAGGGCGATGCGCTGGCGAAACGGGTCCTGCCGATCGCCGAGAAACTCGGCGCCCCGATCGTGGCGCCCGCCGACGTCACCGATCCTTCGAGCATGGACCAGTTGTTCGATCATCTTGCCGAGGAGTGGGGGCGACTGGACTTCGTCGTCCACGCCATCGCCTTTTCCGACAAGGAGGAACTGAAGGGCAAATATCTCGATACTTCCGCCGACAACTTCCAGCGCTCGATGATGATTTCCTGTTATTCCTTCACCGACCTTTGCCGACGTAGCGCCCCGCTGATGACCGAAGGCGGCAGCCTGGTGACGCTCACCTACGCTGGCGCTGAGCGCGTTGTTCCGCACTATAATGTCATGGGTGTCGCCAAGGCGGCGCTGGAGGCGAGTGTGCGCTACCTCGCCGTCGACCTCGGCGGGGGCGCTATCCGTGTGAACGCGATCTCGGCAGGTCCGGTCAAGACGCTGGCAGCATCGGGCATAGGCGACTTTCGCTATATCCTGAAATGGAACGAATACAACTCGCCGCTTAAGCGCAACACTACCCTCGACGACGTCGGCGGCGCCGGCCTCTACCTCCTCTCCGATCTCGGCGGCGGCACCACGGGCGAAGTCCTGCATGTCGACAGCGGCTATCACGTGGTCGGCATGAAAGCCGTCGACGCCCCCGACATCAGCACCGTCTAGTCGGACCCCGACAGGGTTGACTTGGTGCCGGCGTACTTACACGACACGGCGGTGCTCTTGAAAGGAGCTTGAGTTTGGCCGGCAACAGCTTCGGCAGCGTCTTCCGCTTCACCACCTTCGGCGAAAGCCATGGCCCCGCTATCGGCTGCACCGTCGATGGCGTGCCGCCATTGCTCGACTTGTCGGAGCCTGACATCCAGCATTGGCTGGATCGACGGCGGCCGGGGCAATCCAAATTCACCACCCAGCGTCAGGAACCGGATAGGGTCCAGATCCTATCTGGTGTCTTCGAGGGTAAGACGACCGGTACGCCGATCGGTCTCCTGATCGAGAATGTCGACCAGCGTTCCAAGGACTATGGCGAGATCAAGGATCGTTTCCGTCCTGGCCATGCCGACTTTACTTATGAGGCCAAATACGGCATTCGCGATTATCGCGGCGGTGGCCGCTCAAGCGCACGCGAAACCGCAATGCGCGTCGCTGCAGGCGCCGTTGCGAGAAAAGTGCTGGGCGACGCTGTTGCCATCCGAGGCGCGCTCGTCCAGGTCGGTGATGATCAGGTGGATCGTGAAAACTGGAACTGGGATGCTGTCGAACAGAACCCGTTCTGGTGCCCGGACCCCAAGGCCTCAACGCGCTGGGAGGAAAAGCTGCTGGCGATCCGCAAGTCTGGCTCATCGGTGGGCGCCGTCATCGAAGTCACCGCAGCGGGCGTCCCCGCAGGCCTTGGTGATCCGATTTACGACAAGCTCGATGCCGATCTCGCCAAAGCTGTCATGAGCATCAATGCGGTGAAGGGGGTGGAAATCGGTGCGGGCTTCGAAAGCGCCCGTCTAAGCGGCGAAGAAAACGCCGACGAAATGCGGTCCGAGGGCGGACAGCCCCACTTTCTCTCCAATAACGCAGGCGGCATCTTGGGTGGCATTTCCACCGGTCAAGACATTGTCCTGCGTTTCGCCGTCAAACCAACCAGTTCGATCCTCACGCCGCGCCGCTCCATCGACCGTCACGGCAACGAGATCGACGTTGCGACCAAAGGCCGTCACGATCCCTGCGTCGGCATCCGCGCCGTGCCCGTGGGCGAGGCGATGATGGCCATCGTCCTCGCTGACCACTGGCTCCGCCAGCGGGCGTACAAGAGGGACTGAGCGGTGCTGGGGCAGCTCGCCAGGTTGGCTCAAGCCTCGTCCCAGTTGTCGTCTTCAGCTGCTGACAGCAGGTCGTCATAGTCTTCCAGGGACTGCTCGAAAAAGTCGTCTTCGAGCAAGGTATCACGCTCCAGATAGAGCCCCTCGTCGAGCTGCTTATCCTGCTCCAGAGCATCGGCGGCGATCGCCGTCTTCATGAGCTCACCGAGCCTCGGATGGTCGTTTCGATCAAAGCTCATCGCAGACATGGTCGTTCCTCCATTAACGCGATTACATCGTCATCAAAGGCCAGAAAATCGCTCTAGTCTGTGACCGAAGTCACGCTTCGACCTCGATCTTCGATAAGCGTAGATGTCAGATGATGAACCAGAGCAGAACGGGAATCGTCACCATGCTGATGCCCGTCGAAATCAGAACGGCGCTTGAGGCCTCGGGCACCGCTACGTCATAATGCTGTGCGAAGATATAGACGTTCGCGCCCACCGGCAGTGCCGCCACGATCACCAACGCTGCCGCCAGAAACGGATCGAGCCCGAGCATCTCAGCCATGGCCCAGGCAAGGGCAGGGTGAACGGCAAGCTTAGTCGCGGTCATCAGCCCGGCCGCACCGAGGGGACCGTGCAGGCCTCTCGCCACCTCACGCACGCCAAGGCTTGCACCGAGCGCGAAAAGGGCCGTCGGCGGTCCCGCCTGACCGATAAAGCCGAGGGTCTTGTCCAGGACAGGAACTAACCCGAAGCCGAGCGACCCGACAGCCATGCCGAAGATCGCGGCCAGAATGATCGGATTGCCGGTGATTGCCCGAAAGGTGGTGCCCGCGAGCGCCAGCGGCCTCACTCGGCCGTTGCCTTTGCCGACGATCTCCAGGAGCATGGTCACTAGGCTGTAAAGCGCCACATTGAATGCGAAAATCATCGTGACCGGCACGGCGCCACGCTCGCCGTACAGCGCAATCATCAAAGGAATGCCCAACAGTACACTATTCGGAAAAGACGAGCCAAATCCCTGAATCACCAGATGCGGCGGGTCCTGCCGAAGCAGCGCCCAGCCAAGCAGGGCCCCGATCAAAGCCGCCGCGAACTGCGCGCTGATATGAGCAAACAAAAACCAGGGATCGATCAGCCCGGCAACGTCGCTGACGACCACCAGCCGAAACAACAATGCAGGCATGGCGACGTTAAAAATAAACGCCACCAATGCCTTCACACCCAGAGCATCGATCCACCTGATCTTCCCGGCCACGAAGCCGAGAATGATCAGCGAAAACAGAGGAACAACAGCCTCGCCTACTGGCATGGCCAGCTCATTTACATGCCTCGATCGCGCGACGTCGCCGGGCGCTCATCACGCCACCATCAAGCTTTGCCCGTCCGCTGGCGTGGCCAGCTCACCGACTTGCCTCGATCACGCGACGCCGCCGGACGCTCATCACACCACCATCAAGCTCTGCCCGTCCACTGGCATGGCCAGCTCATTTACATGCCTCGATCGCGCGACGTCGCCGGGCGCTCATCACGCCACCATCAAGCTTTGCCCGTCCACTGGCATGGCCAGCTCATTTACATGCCTCGATCGCGCGACGCCGCCGGGCGCTCTTCACGCCACCATCAAGCTCTGCCCGTCCGCCTGCGAGCCCCTCGGCGTCACCCGCAGCTCACCAGGCAAGTCAACGCCGCCGGTCGTACCGGCTATTGGCCGATAGCGGACATGTAGAGTTCGAGGAGTTCTTCTTCTTCGGCGAGTTCTTCGGGGTCTTTCTTGCGAAGTGCTATGACCTTTCGGAGGACCTTGACGTCAAAACCTTCGCCTTTTGCCTCGCCAAAGACCTCCTTGATGTCGTCGGCGATGCCCTTTTTGTCTTCTTCGAGGCGCTCGACGCGCATGATGAAGTTCTTCAAACGATCGGCGGTGGTGCCGACCGTGCGTGTGCTGGTGGTTTTGAGCTTCTGCTCGTCTTCGTCGTCGTCTTCGACCGCCGTATTGAGCTGCACAACTTCATTCATGGAAAGGATTACCTCCACATTGTTAAGTAAGGACTTCAGCCCCGGTCACCGACCGGTGGGTTGACTTAGAAGGGGATTTCGTCGTCGAGATCGCTGTATCCACCGCCGGACGACCCTCCGCCGCTGGAAGAGCCACCGCCCGAGGATGATGATCCGCCGCCACCACCGCCAAACTGGCCGCCGCCGCCATAGGACCCGCCTCCCATGTCGTCGCCGCGTCCACCGATCAGGGTGAGTTCACCGCGGAAGCGCTGCAGCACGATCTCGGTGGTGTATTTTTCTTGACCGGATTGGTCGGTCCATTTCCGGGTCTGCAGCTGCCCCTCGACATAGACCTGCCGCCCCTTTGAAAGATATTTCTCCGCGACCTCGCCCAGGCGATCATTGAAGATCACCACGCGATGCCACTCGGTTTTTTCGCGTTGCTCGCCTGAATTCCGGTCCCGCCAGCGCTCCGAAGTGGCGATCGCCAGATGTACGATCTTGGTGCCATCCTGCGTCTGTCTCACCTCGGGGTCCCGCCCGAGATTGCCCAACAGAATGACCTTGTTGACACTCCCGGCCATGATTTTCTCCTGCTCGTCCAGTATGGACGGGCGAACCTAGCAGGGCGGCGCGCACAGCAAAACGGATTTTTCGGATTTTTTCGCCGTGTTGTCGGTGACGTGGTCACCTCGCGATTTCAAGCCCCTTGATGTGGTCAAGCACACGGACATCGGCGACCGTGGTGTCAAGCGCTCGAGCAGGCTGGCGAAGGAGACTGAGCCAGTCCGGCCATTCTGGAGCTGGTTGTGCGTTAGCGAGAGCGGGATGAATGCGGTCGACAGCTTCGGTGGTGATGCCGAACAGCGGGATCGCATTCAGCTGCTTGTCGATATGCGTGCACTAACCGATCGCGTAGCTTCGTTCCTCTTCCCTCTCGAAGCGGATGACATCGTCGAACCGCTCATGCAGCCGCTCCTTCAAAAAATCGATCAGCGGATCGCTGATCACCGGCGTCTGAAAAACCACTGTCGCCAGCGCCTTCGCCATCGAAGGGCCGAGGTGGTCGCGTAGCAATGCTATGCTGCTCAAAGCTGAACTCCCGGATCAAATATCCGGGCAACCTGCTGCAATCTCTAGGGGAACCGAAGGGAATCTATAGGTAACTGCACAGCACTCACATAAGCGGTCTTGCAGGAAGCGGCTTCTTAAATTCCGATTCATCGTTGAGCTCTACCGGGATCGGTAGAGCTGGTCCGCCTGCTGGCGATATCGATACGCTGTCTGCGCCGGACTTTTCGATGATACTGGCGGCAATGGGCAAAGCCTGAACTTCGGGGACCGGGGCTTCGATGAAGAGTTCGACCCGGCGGTTGCTGGCCTCGTTGGCGTCATCCAGGGTCACGGTCCAAGGGGAGCGTTCGCCGAAGAGCGAGAGGTCGATGCGGCTGTAGCGCACGTTGAGGGCGTTCAAACCCTGCATGACTGCCGCCGCACGGCGCTCGGCCAGAAGATAGTTGTATTCGGCATCGCCAATGCTGTCGGTATAGGCGGCGACGATGATCGCGGGCGCTTCCAGCGCTGCGGCGAAGCCAGCCGCTCTTTCCAGTGTCGCCTGCGCCTCCGGGTTCAACGTAGCGTCGTCGAAGCCGAAATAGAGCACGTAGTTGCGCGCATCCGCCGCCGCTTCGTTTGTCGAGATCGCCGCCGATGCCGTCCCATCCTCTCGCGTGATCGGTGTGTCATCGGCGGACGCCCACCTGGCCGCATGAAATTGCTTGGCGCCGCCGTGGAGCGGCAGGGTCAGCCCCATGACGGCCTTGTCGGGATCAAGGGTTTTGAGCTCCGGATCGATGGCGGTCAGAAATTCGACATTCTCGAATATCGTCTCCAGAATACGCGCGACCGCGGTGTTATCGACCTCGCTTCGCGCCAGCAGCATGGTGGTAAGCGAACCGGCCGTGCCGAGATTGGCGATGGCTTCCAGGCCGCCCCCCGAAATCACCTGGCGCTGGTCGACGGCAACCAGGGCAAAGCTCGCCGAGCCGTTCTCCAAAGCTTCCAGGCTCGCCTCATCGCCGTCGGTCATCAAAGGCCGGAGATCGATATCCATGCTCGGCAGGAGCTTGATCTTGATGAGCGAGCTGACGCCGATGCCGAGCCTGTAGGTATGGCTCTGGTCGTTGCCGATGGCGATATCGAACGCGCTGGCCGGCTGAGCGCTCCAGATCAGCAGCCCCAGCGGCAAGGCCAAAAGGCAAAGAAATCGCCGCCGGAGGTTACGGGTCCTTATTCGCATGTCGTCATGCCTCCCGGATGGCAGGGTCTTTTGATCGGCGGGATGATCGGTGATCAAACTCAGAGATAGCGCGAGCGGGCTTCGACATAGGCCTGGTCCGAAAGTTCCGTCCACCGCGCCACCTGGCTGCGGAAATCGACGAAGCTGTTGTAAACACGTCTGGAAAAGCCATCTTCCGCACCGACCGACTCGACGACATCTCGCGCAGCGAGGGAAAGGGTCCGGAAAATCAGCCGGTCCAGCCGCCTCACCTGAACGCCGTCATTGGTGATGAGGTCGCGGAGGGCAGCACCATTTCTCGCATTGAACTCAGCGAGCAGCATGGTGTTCTCGGCATGGGCGGCATCCTGGAAGATGCTGCGTTCCTCGTCGGTGAGCTGGTTCCAGAGACTGAGGCGAACGCCGACGGAAATCGCCTCTCCCGGCTGATGCAGGCCCGGGTAATAATAGTAGCGGGCGACGTTCTGCAGCCCGAGAGACCTATCGACCCATGGGCCCATGAACTCGCATGCATCGACTTTGCGTGTCTGCATCGCCTCGACGATCTCGCCGCCGGGAACGGTGAGCGCATTGCCGCCGATCTGGCGCAGCATCTCGGCGCCCAGGCCGGCGATGCGCATGGTCAGCCGCGTCAGATCCTCGATACTATTGACCTCGTCCTGAAACCAGCCGGCCATCTGCACGGTGGTGTTGCCGCAGATCAGCGGCTTGATCCCATAATTCGCCGAAAGTGAATCCCACATCTCCTGGCCGCCGCCATGCAGCAGCCAGGCGTCGATCTCGTTGGACGTCATGCCGAGCGGAACCGAAGAGAAGAAGTTGAAAACCCGCGCCTTGCTTTGCCAGTAGGCCTCGCTGCCGTGATAAATATCGATATCGTCGCGCCCGACCGCATCGAATACATCGAAAGCGGGAACCAGCTCGCCGGCACTGTAGACCTTTACCTCGATCCGTCCGCCGGTCGAGGTCGTAATACGACGCGCGAAACGATTGGCGCCTTCACCGAGGCCGGGAAAGTCTTTAGGCCAGGTGGTCGCCAGGCGAAGTCGCCTCAGGCCTTGAGAAATGGCGGGTGCTGGAAACGTGCTCGCTCCAGCCGCTCCCAGAGACGCTGCCCCAAGACCTAATGCAACACGACGTTTCATCAATGACCCCCTAAGCCTGCCAAAAGGCACGGCTATCGAATTTCAGACGAAAGTTTTCGATGGAAACGAGGTCAGTAAGCCTTTAATTTTTCAGCATGTAACGCGGTTTATTCGCATTTTAGACAATTTGCAATGGTTTCCTCGCCTGGCTGCATCCATCTCCGCGATGGTTGGCAGAGGCAGTGTCAGTCTATTCAAAGATCAGCCAGACGGAGAGTCCGTCACCCCTTCTGGCGACCTCCCGATTCGCATCGGGCCGAGCAGTAAATAATAAAATCAACACTACTGTGAAATACGTCATATCGACTCGATGTCATCATGATAATTTCACCACTGTCAGAATAAAGTTCATCCATTTTTTTAGCCAAATCGAAAAAATATTTCATTTGAGAGGGCAGAAGATGATTCCGTCAGTGCTCGCAGATGCCGCACGGCCTCGCCGTGCAGACATCCCGGCCATTGGCCTCGCGCTCGTGATCGCTCTACTTCCGCTCGAAGCCGCCGCCCACGAGGCCTGGCTCTTGACCCCGGATGAGATGGCAAAGCTCGCCGTGGCGCCCATACCCGCAGTCTTCACCGGCATCTGGCCGCTCGCCGGCTTCATAGCCCTTGCCGCCCTTGCCGCCGTCGCCGCCATCGCCATCGCGGACCGTCTTCGAGATATCGAACGCCGGATATTCGCGCCGCTCGCAGCGGTCGCCGCCGACCTCGGCCCGCTGTTCGTGCGCCTCGGCCTCGCCCTCATGCTCGGTCTCGGCGCCGTCGGCGGCCTTCCGCGCCATGGCACGGCGATCTGGACGACACCGACCCTGATGGTGCCGGACATGCAGATCACGCTTGCCGGCAGCGGCTGGTCCTGGCTTGCCTATGCCGAGCTGATCACCGCCCTCCTGCTGCTGGCCGGCCTGTTCACACGTGTAGCGGCGCTCATGGTGATGGCGCTGGTCGGCCTCGGCTTTTCCGCCTTTGGCACGGTGTTCTTCGCCTATGGCCCCCACTTCGTCGCACCCGCTCTCATTCTCCTGATGTACGGCGGCGGCGCACTCTCGCTCGACCGGGTCGCACGGCGACCTGCGTTGACATTGTGGCCGGAGTTGTTGCCTCGAGGCGACCAAACCTCTCAAACCGCATGGCGCGTCGCCACCTGGCGGGCCACCCTGGCCTTGCTGGGCGGCACCTTCGTCTATCTCGGCATCGCCTACAAACTCGATCAGCCCACCCTCCTGATCGCCATCCTCGATCACGGCGACGTGCCGACCTTCGGCATCCCGCTCGAAACGGCAGCGCTGATCATGATGCTGGTCGAGATCACCGCAGGCGCCCTCCTGGCCCTCGGCCTCCTGGTCCGGCCGATCGCCGTCTTCCTGATGGGCGCCTTCACCTTCTTCGCCGTCACCATCGGCGAAACCCCGCTCTTCCACGCCAACCTCTACGGCACCATGGCCATGCTCCTCATGTGCGGACCCGCACCTGGTCGACTTGGGGCAGGAGCCATTTCCTTCAACATAAGGCGTATGGCCCGATGAAAAGCTTCTCCGTTCTCGCGACATCAGCGCCGGTGCTCACCTTGCTGCTCGCCATGCTGGTGGTCATCCCGAGGCTTAACGCGGAAGCCGGACCACCCGAGAGCGTGTTCGTCAAGCTCGATCCCGGAAGGCCCGACCCATTGATCAATGCCGAAGTGACCAGCCTCAAAAGCGGCGAGCAGATCCTCCGCCTCGACGTCGACGGCTTCACCTTCTCCGACATCTGCGCCGCTGTCGAAACTGGCGAGCCGATCGGCCACGCCCATGTCTACGCCGGCAATCAGAAGATCGCTGCGGCTTACGAGCCGATCGTGTCTCTAGGAAAACTCCCCAAAGGCAATCACACCCTCCGCATCATGCTCCGCGCCCAGGACCACAGAGCGTTGGTGGGCTCCGAAGGGCTGATCGAGCAGCATATCCGAGTGGTGGTTGGCTGAAGATGATGGCTAAGGTTCGAATGAGGCGCCGTCTCCATCTCAAGTGCGGAGCAGTGGATCACAAAGATCGACCAGATACTGTTCAATCGTTCTATCACTTGGCTGAGACGTCGCTTGGCTCTTCGCCACCGTCGCAGTTGGCCTGACCATCATCGGCATCAGCCAGGCCCTCTGCGTTCTTGGGCCGGGTTGGCGAGGGCATATCGCGGCCAATAGAGGAAATTGAGAATTCCATCAGATCGATAGATCAAAGAGGTTTGCGGCGACGGCGTCTTCGTTCCACTCCAGCCCCATGCCTGGCACATCAGGAATATGCAGCAGCCCGTCCTTGATCTCATAGGGTTGCTGCAGGATCGGATCAGCCCAGTCCTGCCATTCCAGCCAATGCGCGGTTTCGGTCACACGCATGACATGGGCGGCGACCTCGGGGTAAAGATGGGTCGACATCGGGATGCCCGCAGCACCTGCAATGCCGCTTGCCCGCAGCCAACCCGTCACGCCGCCAATGCGCATGAAGTCGGGCATGACGAGATCGCAGGCCTTTAACTGTAAAGCGCGTTCGAGCTCTTTGGGGCCATAGAAATTTTCACCAATCTGGATCGGCGTCTTGAGCTCGGCTGCGAGCTTTGCGAAGCCGTTCAGATCATTGTAGACGATCGGCTCCTCAATCCAGGCGAGGCCGGCGCTATCGATGGCATGACAACGATACAAGGCCTCGGCAAGATCAAGTCCTTGATTGTAGTCGATCATCAGGGCCATCTCGTCGCCAACGGCTTCGCGCACGGCATCGAGCGTCGCCATATCGTCAGCGGAGCGCGCTCGACCGAGCCGAAGCTTGAGGCCGGAAAAACCACCCTCATCTCGAAGTTCGATCGCTTCTTCGGCGACCGCAGCCGGTTCCTTCAGCCAGAGCCCATTGCTGCTATAGGCGCGAACAGGACCGACCGACCCACCGAGGAATTCGCAAAGCGGCATGCCCGCCGCACGGGCCAATGCATCCCAAGCCGCCATGTCGAGGCCGGAGGCCGCGATCATCGACAGGCCCTCATAGCCGACGAAATGAAGCGATTTTTGTGCCGCGTTGAAATGTTCGACTGGCGCGACCTGCCTTCCCTTCAGTTCCCGTCCAAGATCATGCAATGCCGGAACCAGGTAGTGGAGAGACTTCACAACATAAGGCTCGAGATAAGCT
>JBPCVQ010000221.1:0-20476 GCA_051010395.1 Geminicoccaceae bacterium
ACCTTCATGGCAGCCGGGATCGCATCAACCAGCTGCGGGAAAAGATGAAAGGTACGCGGACGTGATCTCGTCATGGCCGAGTTGGTCAGGGAGGGCGCCGAAAGCCACTCGGCGCAGCATCTGACCCCATGACCTCGGCCGTCATGACCGGTTCCGGAGAGCGATCTGCCCGGCTGAACGCCGAAACCCAAAAGCACAGTGATCTAAAATGGAGCCGCCATGGTATCGGCTTGAACATTGAGGCTGATGGTGATTGGACCTTCGATCATGTTGCCGACCTAGACAGTCGAGAGGCCGACCTGCTGGCGCTGGCAAAGCAGCTGGGCGAAGG
Organism: Geminicoccaceae bacterium; assembly: GCA_051010395.1. Lineage (GTDB taxonomy): Bacteria > Pseudomonadota > Alphaproteobacteria > Geminicoccales > Geminicoccaceae > JANQPX01. Next base: position 332 of record JBPCVQ010000221.1, read on the forward strand.
CAAGGCGGAGATCAGCCTCGATGGCGTGACCTCGATGGACACTTCCGGTGCATGGCTTCTGCACCGACTGGAATCCAGGCTTTCGACCCTCGGCTGGTCCGTGGACATGCCACTTAATGATCGTCGCCACCGGACCCTTTTGGCTGAGATACGGCGCACGGCCCTCGGCGCACCATCCGAGCCCGACACACCTGGCGGGCTGGTTCGGCTCATCGCCAGCGTTGGCAAGGCAACGATCGATGTCGCGATCGAAGGCGCCCGTCTGCTATCGTTTTTCGGCTGGACCGTTTCGACGCTGGCCCGAAGCTTGTTCCGCCCGAGCCGGCTGCGGCTGACCTCGCTGACCCACCATCTCGAGCAAACTTGCCTGAATGCCTTGCCGATCGTCGGTCTGATTGCGTTTCTGATCGGCGTGGTCATGGCCTATCAAGGCGCCGATCAGTTGAAGCGTTTCGGAGCTGAGATTTTTACCGTCGACCTGGTCGGCGTCTCAGTATTGAGAGAGATCGGTATTCTCCTGACAGCTATCGTCGTGGCCGGGCGTTCGGGAAGCGCCTTCACCGCCGAGATTGGTGCCATGGCGGTCAACCAGGAGATCGACGCGCTCAGAACCCTCGGCCTGGATGTCATCGAGGTGCTGGTGCTGCCGCGCATGCTCGCTTTGATGATTGCTCTCCCCCTACTAGCATTCTTCGCTGATATTCTCGGCTTGTTTGGAGGCGGCCTGATGGTCTGGCTCGTCCTTGACATTACGCCTGGCCAATTCTTGAAACAGTTGGAGGTGGCAATCGTGCCGGCGACCTTTTGGGTCGGCATCATCAAGGCGCCGGTATTCGCCTTTCTAATCGCGCTTGTCGGTTGCTATCAGGGTCTGTTGGTGTCCGGCGGCGCCGACAGTGTCGGACGGCACACGACGAAGTCCGTGGTGATCGGCATCTTTTTGGTGATCGTATTCGACGCCTTATTTTCCATCCTTTTCTCCGCTCTCGGCGTTTAGGCGTCCCGTGGCTCAGCAGACTGCCATCCGCATCCGTGGCCTCCGCACCCAGTTTGGCGAGCAGGTGGTGCACCAAGATCTCGATCTCGAGGTCAGACGGGGAGAAATCCTGGGCATCGTCGGTGGTTCGGGGACGGGCAAATCGGTGCTGCTTCGCCAAATGCTCGGCCTGATGCAGCCAGCAGCCGGGCGGATCGATGTCCTTGGTCATGATCTTTCATCGATGGGGCGTACCGCCTGGAAGAGCCTCCGGGCGCGTCAGGGTGTCCTCTTCCAGGATGGGGCTCTGTTCAGTTCGCTCACGGTTGCGCAAAACGTTCAGGCGCCGATGCGTGAGCGAGACACCATTTCCCCTTCTCTTTTGTGCGAACTTGCGGCTCTCAAGATTGCGCTTGCCGGCCTGCCATCGAATGCATGCAACAAGTTTCCCGCCGAACTGTCTGGTGGCATGAAGAAGCGCGCCGGCCTTGCACGAGCTCTGGCCCTGGATCCTGACATTCTCTTTCTCGATGAGCCCACGGCGGGGCTCGATCCCATCGGTGCTGCCGATTTTGATCGCCTTATCCGAGGGTTGCAGCAAAGCCTCGGTTTGACCGTGGTCATGGTCACCCACGATCTTGACAGCTTGGCCGCGATCTCCGACCGCATCGCCGCATTGGTGGACAAACAGGCGGTGGTTGGTACGCTGAGCCAACTTCGCCAATCTGAAAATTCCTGGCTTCAGGGTTATTTCTCGGGATCTCGGGGGCGGGCGGCGCTGGACGAGATGCGAGCGGATGGACGGCCTTAGATGGAAATTCGCGCTAGCTATATGATTGTCGGCGTTGTGGTTCTGGCATTGATCGCAGGGCTCGCCAGCTTTAGCGCCTGGCTCGTGAAGTCCGACATCGACGAGCTGGCGATGGCCTATACAATTTATTTCGAAGGCTCCGTCACAGGCCTTCAGGAAGGAAGTCAGGTTCAATATCGAGGTATTCCTGTCGGACGGATCGTCGAGATTGGCATCGATCCCGACAATGTCGAGCGCGTACGCGCGGTCGCTGAAATTGACGACAATACGCCGATCACCAACGATACCATCGCGACCTTGGAAATGCAGGGGATCACCGGCATCGCCTACGTTCAACTTCTCGGCGGCACCAAGGACAGCGCGCCACTCTTGACCGAAGACGACCAGGAAATGCCGGTCATCGCTGCACGCCGTTCGGCGATCGAGCGGGTTTTCGAATCGACGCCCGATCTATTGGTACAGGCGCTGGAGGTCGCCGATCGCCTCTCCACATTCCTGAACGATGACAATCTCGAAACCCTATCGTCGACGTTTGCTAACATCGAAAGGTTCAGCGGTAGCCTTGCCGACAGTAGTGGCGATGTCGAGGAAGTCATGACTGGGATGAGTGAGACATTCAGCGAAATCAAACTGCTCGGCAGCGATCTTCGCGAGGTTTCGGGCAAGCTGGACGAGCGGCTTGACGGGGTCGGTGGTGACCTGGTCAATACGCTTGCCGAGCTCAGCACGGCCGCTTCCGACCTCGGTGGTGCTGCGCGCCAGCTCGATGGTATGGTTGAGGATTTGCGCGAACCACTTAGTGACTTCAGCGGTACGGGCCTCTACGAACTCACCAACCTGGTCGGCGAATCACGGGCATTGGTGGCAGCGCTGACGCGGATCACCAAGGAGGTCGAACGTGACCCCGCAGGCTTCTTGATTGGTGGGTCGCGGCGAGGCTTCAAGGCGGAATGAGCGCTTTATGATCAGACCATCGCCCTTCTTTTTCCGAGCGTCATTTTTCGCCCTGATTTTACTGCTATCCTCCTGCATCGATCCGTTGGACCTAGTGAGCGGCGCACCGCCTCGTTTGTTCGACCTGACGCCGAAAAGCACATTCGACCAGAACCTTCCCGACACATCCGTACGTCTCGCCATCGATGTGCCGACCGCCACCGCCGGACTCAACACCGCGCGCATAGCACTAAAGCCCACGCCGACCCAATTCGAATATTACGCCGGTGCCAGATGGGTCGACGTCGTACCGGTCATGACTCAGACGCTGCTCCTCGAATCCTTTGACAACAGCGATAAGATCGATGTGCTCGGTCGCGGTGCCTATGGTCTGCGCGCGGACTACGGATTGCTGGTCAATATCCGCGAGTTTCAGGCCGAATACAGCGCAGAAGATGCCCCGCCAGAGGTCCGCATTCGTTTTCAGGCAAGGCTGGTGACCATGCCGCGCCGGACTCATGCCGCCTCGACGTCTGTGGTGGGACTAGCGACAGCAAAGAGCAGAAAGCTGAGCGACATCGTCGATGCCTTCGACCAGGCCTTCGGTCGCGCTGCCAAGGACCTCGTGAGCTGGACCGTCCACCGGGCTGCGGAAGACAAAGCCAGCTAGTGGTGTGACTACATCAATTGATTCCGACTGCCGTCACGGAAGGTGCGCAATATGTGCATGCCTTTTTCGGCAGCGCCTCTGAATTAGCCTCTATCGGATATGCAGTAGCCTTCCTGAAAAGCTTGTCGGACTGGCGGACGTCAGCTCCAGTCATTCGGTGTTCAGGTTGCCTGAGCTATCATATCGGCTTGATATATAGCTAATGGATATATATCATTGCGATATATCAATCTTATGAGAACAGATTAGACATGGATGTCAAGACGCTATGCCTGGGTGTGCTCACCGAGCGCGATCTGACCGGCTATGAGATCAAGCAGCATTTCGAAGAGGCGTTCAGTCACTTCTTCGTTGCCGGCTACGGGTCGATCTATCCGGCTCTTGCCGATCTCACGCGCAGGGGGCTGGTCGACTGCACAAGCGTTCTCCAGGAGAAGCGGCCCGATAAGAAAGTCTACAGTCTGACGCAGAGCGGGCGGACAGCGCTTATCGAAGAATTGATGACGACCCCGCCGCGCCACAAGGTGCGCTCGGAGTTTCTGGTTCTCATGGTTTTCGCGCATCTGCTGCCGCCGGCGAAAGTTGCTGAGATCGCCGAACAGATGATCGGTCAGTGGAAAGACGTGTTGGCATCGATCGAAGGTTGTTTGACCGAAGACTGTGATGGCCTGTCCCCTGGCATGCGCTTTGCCGCTGGCTACGGGCAGGCCGTGATCAGTGCTGCTAGGCAGTATGTGACTGAAAATAAAGATCGTTTGATTGAAAACATCAAGGAGGAGACCGCCTCGGACGAGGCGGCTGACTGACCATGGCGACGAAGAAATCCTATCTGATCGCCGGTGTTCTGGCCGCAGTTCTTGCCGGATGGCTCGTCTCGGGGCAGGTCGGCAGCAACGAAAGCGCCGTTGCCGAGAGCGAAGAAAATGAGACGGCTCGAACGGTGGACGAGAAGCAACTCCTGATGGTCCGCGTCCAGGATTTGGTCGCCGAAATCATCGAGCGGGAAATCGTCATCAACGGAAAGACGGCACCGGTTCGCAGTGTTGAGATGCGTGCCGAGACCAATGGTCGAGTGATCGGGCTTGCTGCTCAGGAAGGGTCATTTGTCGAGGAGGGTGACGTCATGATTCGGCTCGATCCTCGCGACCGCGAAGTACTGACTTTTGAGGCCGAGGCCCTGCTTCGTCAGCGGAAAATCGAACTGGATGCCGCAAGAAAGCTTGGTGAAAAAGGCTTCCAGGCCGAAACTAATGTCGCTTTGGCCGAAGCCAATTTTGCTGCCGCCGAGGCCGCCCTGAAACGAGCGGAGCTCGATCTCGACGATACGATCGTCAAGGCGCCATTTGCCGGTATTCTCGACCGGCGTCATGTCGAGATCGGCGATTACGTCGACATCGGTGATCCCGTAGCTATGGTGCTCGATCAGGATCCTTATCTCGTGACCGGCGATGTCACCGAGACCGAGGTTGCCAAGCTCGAGGTTGGAATGCAAGGTTCGGTTCGCCTTGCCACCGGCGATCAGGCTGAAGGGAGGCTTCGCTATGTGGCAAGCCGGGCCGATGAGCAGACTAGGACATTCGAGATCGAACTCGAAATTCCTAACCCGGCCGGCCGGCTGGCCGCCGGCATAAGTGCCGAAATTCGACTGTCGATCGAGCGTGTTCCAGCCCATCAGGTCTCGCCCTCAATCCTGGCGCTCGCCGATGACGGCACACTCGGTGTGAAGACGGTCGACGAACAGGACACGGTTGTTTTCGTTCCTGTCGCTATTGCCAAAGCCGATCAGAATGACGTCTGGCTGACCGGCCTCCCGAAGGAGGTGCGACTCATCATCGTCGGTCAAGGATTTGTCAACGATGGCGCCAAGGTTCAACCAGTGCTGGTCGATGACGGCGAAAACGCCGGTGAGAACGGGCAAGTCGTCTCGGAAGCCGTTCGATGAACTGGCTGATCCAGGCATCGTTCAGCCGATCGAGGACAGTGCTCTTGGCCCTGGTCCTGATCCTGGTAGCAGGCGCTCAGGCTTATCGCGACATTCCCAAGGAAGCCGATCCCGACGTTTCCATCCCGATTGTTTATGTCCTGATGACCCATGACGGCATCTCGCCCGAGGACGCCGAGCGTCTTCTGGTGCGGCCGATGGAGCAGCAGCTTCGCCGGGTCGAAGGCATGAAGGAGATGACCGCGACGGCAAGCGAGGGCAGTGCTTCGGTGACGCTGGAGTTCGAGGCAGGCGTTGATATCGACGAAGCGCTTGCCGACGTGCGCGAGGGCGCCGATATCGCGAAAGCCGATCTGCCGGAGGAGACCGATGAGCCGCTGGTCTATGAGGTCAATCTCGCCCTCTTTCCGGTGCTGGTGGTCACCCTCTCCGGCGATCTTCCCGAGCGCAGCCTTCTGAAGCTGGCGCGTGATCTCGAAAAGCGGGTCGAAGCGCTTCCCAACGTGCTTGACGTCGAGATCGGTGGTGAACGTGAAGAACTTTTGGAAATCGTCATCGACCCGCTTCTGGTCGAGAGCTACGGACTTGATCTGCAGGAGCTATTAGGCCTCGTCGACCGCAATAACCGCTTGGTGGCGGCCGGCACTCTTGATACCGGCGAAGGCCGTTTTGCGATCAAAGTGCCGGGCGTCTTCGAAACGGCTGCCGATCTCCTCGCGTTGCCCGTTAAAATCGACGGTGACAAGGTCGTCAGGATCGGCGATGTCGCAGAGGTTAAGAGCACGTTCAAGGATGCGGAAGGTTTCGCGCGTATCGACGGCAGGCCCGCCCTTGCACTTGAGGTATCGAAGCGCATAGGCGCCAATATTATTGATACCGTGCAGCAGGTCCGTGACCTGGTGGAGGCGGAGCGGGTGAACTGGCCTGCTCACGTCGAGGTCGGTTTTCAGCAGGACAAGTCCGACAACATCCAGGACATGCTGCTCGATCTGCAGAACAATGTGCTCTCGGCGATCATCCTGGTGATGATCGTCGTAGTCGCAGCCCTTGGCCTCCGCTCCGCGGGGCTGGTCGGTCTTGCCGTGCCGGGCTCCTTCCTGACCGGCATTCTCGTACTCCACAGCTTGGGCCTTACCGTGAACATCGTGGTGCTGTTCGCGCTCATCCTCGCAGTCGGCATGCTCGTGGATGGTGCCATTGTGGTTACCGAATACGCCGATCGAAAAATGGTCGAGGGGATGGAGCGTAGAGAGGCCTATCTCGCTGCATCGAAACGCATGGCCTGGCCGATCACCGCATCGACCGCGACCACGCTCGCCGCGTTCATGCCGCTTCTTTTTTGGCCGGGCATTGTTGGCGAGTTCATGAAATTCCTGCCGATCACGCTCCTCGCGACGCTCGCAGCATCGCTCGCGATGGCGCTGGTCTTCGTTCCCAATATCGGCGCCCTTATTGGCCGGGCGGACAAGGATGCGGGCACTGAGAGCTCGCTTGCTCTGGTCGAGCATGGCGACCTCAGCAAGCTCCGTGGATTCACCGGTTTCTACGTGCGCATGCTTCGCCGCTTTTCGCGCTGGCCGATCCTCGTGCTGATCGGGGCGGTTCTCATCGCAGGTGGTGCTTACACAGCCTATGGCCTGTTCGGCCGTGGCGTCGAATTCTTTCCTGATGTCGAGCCGGAGATCGCAAGCCTGCAGATCCATACTCGCGGCAATTTCTCGGCCGATGAGCGTGACGAGCTGGTCTATCAGGTCGAGGAGCGTCTGCTCGACGTCGACGGCATCGACACAATGTATGCCCGAAGCGGCGTTTCCTTTGCCGGCGAAGACAGTGTCGACGAGGATGTCATCGGCATCATCCTCCTGGAATTCGACCATTGGCGCGCGCGCAGGCCCGCCGCCGAAATCTTGGCCGAAGCGCGCGAAAGGGTTGCGGACCTTGCCGGCATTACACTTGAAGTCCGGAAGGATGCGGCAGGCCCCCCGGTCGGCAAGCCGTTGCAGGTGCAGCTGAGCTCGCGCTTTCCCGAAAAACTCGACCCAGCCGTCGCCCTGGTCCGCCAAAAGTTCGACAGCATGGATGGTCTGGTCGACGTCACCGACAGTCGCCCCATCCCCGGAATCGAATGGCGGTTCGACGTCGATCGGGAAAAGGCCGGACGTTTCGGGGCCGATGTCGCCCTGGTGGGAAGCTTCATTCAACTGGTGACCAACGGCATTCGCATCGGTGACTACCGGCCGGATGATGCGGTCGACGAGGTTGAGATCAGGGCTCGTTTTCCCGTGGATCGGCGCGGCCTCGGACAGTTGGAGCGTCTTCGGGTCAACACTGCTTACGGCTCCGTGCCACTTTCCCATTTCGTGACGCGTTCACCGGCACCCAAGGTCGGCAACCTCGCGCGGGTCGATCGGGAGCGCCAGCTGACAATCGCCGCCGATGTCGAAGAAGGTGTGCTGGTCGACGACAAGGCAAGCGAAATACGCGCCTGGATCGCAGAGCAAGATCTGGATCCGGCGGTCACCGTCACGTTCAAGGGCGAGGACGAGGAGCAGAAGGAATCCCAGGCCTTCTTGATGAAGGCCTTCGGCATCGCCCTGTTTCTAATCGCAATCATCTTGGTCACCCAATTCAACAGCTTCTATCAGGCGTTCTTGATCCTGTCCGCGATCGTGTTTTCCACGGTCGGCGTGCTGCTCGGCCTTTTGATCACCCAGCAGCCCTTCGGCATCGTCATGAGCGGTGTCGGTGTGATCGCGCTCGCCGGCATCGTCGTGAACAACAACATCGTGCTGATCGACACTTACAACGAGTTCAGGCGAGCAGGCGTCGATGCAGCGGAGGCAGTGCTCCGTACCGGAGCGCAGCGTTTGCGCCCGGTGCTCCTGACCACGGTCACCACCATCCTTGGGCTGATGCCGATGGTGCTGAAGATCAACATCGATTTCTTTTCCCGCGACATTTCCTCTGGCGGGCCTTCAACCGACTGGTGGGCTCAGCTTGCTTCTGCGGTCGCAGGTGGTCTCGCTTTTGCAACGCTTTTGACCCTTATCCTCACGCCTTGCATGCTTCTGCTCGGCCATCGGACGTCGAGCTGGATAAGGGCAAGGAGGTCAAGAGGTTTCGCCAATCGGGCAGGTGCGCTTCCAGCGCCGGCTGAATGATGCCCGGGGGCGCATCGATTTGCCAAGTCGCAAAGTGGCCACTAAGGTTTTTGCAGATCGCCATCTTGTTACATCCAGCTCCCGTGCTGATATGGCGACATGACGCGTATTGTGCTGTTTGTTGGCTGCTACATGCTAATTTGGCGAAGAGGCCTGGACAAGGCCTGCCAGTAATTGTGGACCGTTTCATGTCCGCTGAGCGCACACCTTCGATGTGACCATTAGGGGCAGGGAATGAGCCAAGTCCAGGAAGTACAAGATGTCAAAGAGACGGAGCTTTTCTTCCGTCAATGGTTGCGATCACCGAAATCGATGGGATCGATCATTCCCTCGTCCATGGCGTTGGCGCGTGCGGTGACCAGCGCCGTTGCCTGGGAGCCAGGACAGACCGTCGTCGAGCTCGGCGCAGGCACAGGTGCTATCTCTCAGGGCCTTTTAGAGAAGGGCATGCCCAGCGATGCGCTGATGATGATCGAGCTGGACGAACAACTATACGATTATCTAAGGAACCGCTTTCCTGGTGTGCGCGTGGTCCACGGCGATGCCACTAAGCTTTCGGAGATCGTTGCCGAGCAGGAAATCGAGCAGGTCAGCACCGTGGTTTCCGGCCTGCCGATGGTGAACATGCCCTTCGATTTTCAGCAGGCGATCGTCCAGGAGAGCATGAAGTCGCTGAAGCCTGATGGCTTCATGTTGCAATATAGCTATTCCCCTATCTCACCGATTCCGGCTAAGAAGCTTGGTGTCAAAGCAGAGATCGTGCGGTTTGTACTCCGCAATGTGCCTCCGGCGATGGTCTGGCGCTTTAAGCCTTTGGATGGCAGTGCGCAAGGCTAGGAGCCGCCGCGAGAGCCGATCAGTCAGTTCGAGAGGTGTTCGCTGTCTACCGCGGGGTTTGAAAGTCGTGGCAGATCGCTGACGGATTTTCTGGTCCGTCAGTCGATGGCGCTTGCCCGCCAGATCGTGCCAGTGCTGCAGACGCTTACCGACGGGTCAAGTCATCGCCTCTGGCGGGATCATATCCGGGACCAAAAGCGCTCGCTGATCATCGCGCTGCTCTGCATGGTGGCGTTCTCTGCTATCACCGCAGTACAGCCTTTGCTGATGAAGCCGATCATCGATGACGTTTTCCTCAATCGTGATCGGGCGATGCTCTGGTTGATCCCAATCGCCGTGATCTTGCTCAGTCTCTTTAAGGCGGCGGCCGGCTATGGTCAGGCCGTGCTGATGGGCCGGGTCGGCCAACGGATCATCGCGGATCTGCAAATGCGCATTTTCGGCCACCTCATGCGGGCTGATCTCGGTTATTTCCTGGCAAGAGGCCCGGGCCCGCTGATCTCCGGTCTGACTTACGACACCCAGCAGCTGCGTGTGGCTGTTTCGATCGCTTTCACCGGCGTGGCCCGTGATCTTCTGACGATCGTCGGGCTTACCGGCGTTATGTTCTTTTACGACTGGAAGCTGGCTTGTTTCGCCCTGATCGGCATCCCGCTCGCCTCAATGGTCATCGTTCGGATAGGCCGGCGCATGCGCAAGGTGGCAGGTCAAAGCCAGGCGCAGATGGCAAGGCTGACAGCACGTCTCGAGCAGACCTTCCAGGGTGTGCGTCAGGTGAAGGCCGACAATCGCGAGACCGACGAGACATTGTTCGCGAACGGTCTGATCGAACGCCTGTTCAAACTCAACTACAGAGCCGTCCGAGTGCAGGCGATCAGCTCGCCCATGACCGAAATCATCGGCGGCGTGGCCATCGCCTTGATTGTCGCCTATGGCGGTTTTCAGGTGATCGAGGGGCATATGACCCCCGGCACGTTCTTCGCCTTCATCGCTTCGATGCTCATGGTCTACCGCCCGCTGAAGGCGTTGGCCAAACTCAACACGCAGATCCAGGAAGGTCTTGCCGCCGCCGATCGCATCTACACGGTTCTGGACCACGAGCCGGTAGTCAAGGATGCTGATGGCGCACGGACGCTCAAAACCAGCGAGGGTGCGATCCGTCTGGAAAGGGTGACGTTCGGCTATCTGCCGTCCAGGCCGACCATCGAGAGCCTCAGCCTCGACATTCCCGCCGGCAAGACCGTAGCGCTCGTCGGAGCCTCAGGCGCCGGCAAGTCAACGATCCTGAACCTGATCCTTCGCTTCTACGACGTAGACGAAGGGGCGATTCTGATCGATGGTCAGAACATTCGTGAATTCACGCTTTCCAGTCTGCGCGGTGCGACGGCTCTTGTCAGTCAGGATATCGACCTGTTCGACGACACCGTGCATGCCAATATCGGTTATGGGCGCTCCGATGCTGATGAGACGGCGATCGTCGAGGCGGCGAAATCGGCAGCTGCGCATGATTTCATCACTGCTCTTCCAAATGGCTACGACACGGTCATCGGCCCTTCCGGCCACACCCTCTCAGGCGGCCAGCGTCAACGTCTTGGCATTGCACGCGCTATGGTCAAGGATGCGCCGATCCTGCTTCTCGATGAGGCGACTTCGGCGCTCGACAGCGAGGCCGAGCAGAAGATCCAGCAGGCGCTGAAGCGGTTGATGCGCGGCCGCACGACCGTGGTGATCGCCCATCGTCTCTCCACCATCGTCGGCGCCGATCTGATCGCAGTCATGGACAAGGGACGCATCGTCGAGAAAGGCAGCCACCAAGAGCTTCTGGAGGCGGGCGGTGTCTATGCACGCCTCTATGAGCGGCAATTCGCCGATCAGCATCTGGCTGATCTGGTCCCGGAGGCCGGCCCGACCGTTTTCAACGACGGGCTCTGATCATGGAGCCTGTCGGGTCTGCGATCGACGCCGCACCCAAACGGGTCCGCTGGCATCATCGCCCGAAGGTTCGCCGTATGCTCGCCGGTCTGATTGCCGGTTACATCCGTCTGGTGGATCGAACCGGCCGCTGGGACGTAATCATTCCGCCAGCGACCGCAGCTCTGATCCGCGAGGGCAAACCCTTGATCGGCGCGTTCTGGCATGGACGTCTCATGATGACCTTCCCAGCCTGGCGCCGCTTGCTGGTCAAGCTTGGCGAAGATCAGCGCCGCCAGCTCTATGTGATAAGTTCCGCCCATGGCGACGGCCAGCTCATTCAGCTCGCGACCAGTCGATTTGGTTTCGAGACGCTTTGGGGTTCGTCCAGGCGTGGCGGCGCCAAGGTTCTGCGCGAGGCCAAGCGCGTTTTGAGCGAAGGCGACATCATCGTGATGACCCCGGACGGCCCGCGTGGCCCCCGCATGCGCGCCAAGCCGGGCATCGCCTATCTTTCCGGCAGTGCCGATGTGCCGGTCGTGCCGGTAACCTTCGCCACGCGCCGCCGGCGCATCTTTCAGAGCTGGGATCGCTTCAACCTGGTCTGGCCATTTGCTTCAGGCGTTCTTGCCTTTGGCGAGCCCTTGCCGCCGACGGCAGGAAGTGACACCGAGAGCCGGCGCCTGGCTATCGAGGAGCACATGATTGCCTTTGCCCGAGAGATCGATATCGCCCAGGGTCTAAAGCCGGTCGAACCAGACGAACTGGCCGAACCTGTAGAGCCGGTGCAGCCGGCGGCCTGATGCTGCTCGGTCTTTACAGAATGGTGACTGATCTCGGTTCACCACTCCTTGCACTCCATCTGAACCGTCGCGTTGGCAAGGGAAAGGAAGAGGCAATGCGCCTTGGCGAACGTTCGGGCCAAGCGACCATCGAGCGCCCGGACGGGCCACTGCTCTGGGTGCATGCAGCAAGTGTCGGGGAATCGCTGGCGGCCCTGCCGTTGATCGAGGTTCTGCTCAATGATCGTCAAGATCTGCACATCCTGTTGACCACAGGCACGGTGACATCGGCGAAGCTGATGGCGACGAGGCTGCCGCCGCGAGCGATGCATCAATTCGCACCGCTCGACCAGGCAAGCGCCTGGAGGCGTTTTTTCGACCATTGGCGGCCCGAGGTGGGCTGCCTGGTCGAATCCGAGATCTGGCCCAATCTCATCCTCGAAGCGAAACGTTCGAACCTGCCGCTCGCCTTGATCAATGGTCGGATGTCGCTCCGCTCCGCCAGACGCTGGGGCATTGCGCGCATCTCTGCACGGCGCCTCCTTCGCTCCTTCGCACTCTGCCTCGCGCGCAGTCAAGCGGACGCCGACAGGTTTTCAGCACTCGGCGCCGTCGACGTGCGCATGCTCGGCGACCTCAAGAACGCGGCGCCGCCCCTTCCCGCAGCGCAGGCGGCGCTCGCTGAACTCAGGGCCGTGATCGGCAAGCGGCCGGCCTGGCTTGCAGCCAGCACCCACCCAGGCGAAGAGGTTGGCGTGGTGGCAGCGCATCGGCAGATCCGTCGACGGCACCCGGACCTCTTGACCATCATCGTTCCCCGGCATCCGGACCGTGGTGAAGGGCTTGCGTGCGAACTGCGAGCAGGTGGCGAGGAGTTGGCGAGGCGAAGTTTGAACGAACAGCCGAACGCAGCGACCGAGATCTATCTCGCCGACACCCTAGGCGAGCTCGGCTTGTTCTACCGCGTCGCCGATCTTGCCTTCATCGGCGGATCGCTGGTGCCCCACGGCGGGCAAAACCCACTGGAAGCTGCGCGGCTGGGCTGTCCAATTCTGTTCGGGACACACACCGCCAATTTCGAAGAGATGACGGCACATCTCCTCGACGCGGATGCCGCCAGAAGGGTCGGTGACGCTGATGAACTTGCGCGCGTGGTCGATACCCTCCTCGCCGAACCAGCCACAAGGACGCGCATGGCCCTTTGCGGGCGCGAGGCCGGTGCTGCTGAGGAGGCCGTGCTAATCCGTGTGCAGCAGGCGCTGATGCCCCTGCTCGATCGGCGGATCGGACGGATCGAAGCGCAGGCTCCCTCCCATGCGTGCGCCTGACTTCTGGGAGGCGGATGGCGTTGTCGCATGCCTTCTCGACCCGATTGGACGGATCTATGGGCGACTTGGGAGCCTTCGCCGGTGTTTGGTGACACCAGTGCGCGCCGGCATACCGGTCATTTGCATCGGCAATCTCACTGCAGGCGGCGCTGGCAAGACGCCGACCGCGATCGCCATAGGCCAGTACCTGCAGGCTCGAGGTAATCGCCCGCATTTCCTGACCCGCGGTTATGGCGGACAAGAACGCGGACCGCTCAGGGTCGATCCTGACATTCATGATGCCGATGCGGTCGGAGACGAGCCGCTTCTCCTGGCTCGTACGGCCGTTACCTGGGTGTCGGCGGATCGGGTTGCCGGCGCCAAAGCAGCTATTGCGGCCGGAGCCAGCCACATCGTGATGGATGACGGCCTGCAGAATCCGCATCTTGAAAAGGATGTTCGATTACTGGTCATCGACGGCGCCACGGGCTTCGGCAATCGGCGCCTCCTGCCTGCGGGCCCGTTGCGTGAACCGATCGATCGGGCACTCTCACACATTGATGCCGTCATTGTGATTGGCACCGATCATACAGGTGTCGATGCGCTGCTGCCGGCAGTACTGCCGAGGTTACCGGCGGACCTCGTTCCCGATGGCGATCTCGATCATGTCAGGGGCCGGCGTGTCCTGGCCTTCGCCGGTATCGGTCGACCGGAAAAATTCTACGCCACATTGCGGGAACTTGGCGCCGAAATCGTCGAAACCCGGTCGTTTGCGGACCACCACCGTTATCAGTCGCGCGAAATCGAGCAATTGCTCACGCAAGCGGGGCAGTTTGACGCAGCCTGTGTCACCACTGAGAAGGACCATGTCCGTCTTCCGCCAAACCTCGGAAATTTAGTGGAAAAATTGCCGATACGCTTGCGATTTCATCGGCCCGAATGCCTCGATCGGCATCTGTCTGCCTGCATGTCGGATTATGCTGCAGGTGCAAAATAAGAAAAATCTAATTTACGAAACTCTAAATTATAATTAACTTGAAGATTGAAGGGTCACTGTCGACCCTGAAACCTGCTGATCTGGCTCAATGTCATCAACATCATTGCCAGTGCGGTTGGGATCAGGGTTTGACTAACAAGGCCCAAGCGAACTCGATCATGGCGTGTCAGGGGACCATGAGCGCAGGGTTGCAGAATAAAGGGTGAGAGTATGTCTTATGTAGAGACTCAAACCGCTCGAGATGCCGGTCGCGAGTTTATCCGGGTTTCGATGAACGCCGCCCTTCTCTCCCGGGAACGGGAGTTGGAACTCGCCTATAAATGGCGGGACGACAGAGATGAGACGGCTCTGCACGAACTGGTTCTCGCCTATATGCGCCTGGTGATCAGCACCGCCTCGAAATTCCGAAATTACGGCCTGCCGGTCGCCGACCTGGTGCAGGAAGGCACGGTCGGCCTGATGCAGGCGGCCGAACGCTTCGAGCCCGAGCGCGAGGTGCGCTTTTCCACCTATGCCTCCTGGTGGGTGCGCTCGGCCATGCAGGACTTCATCCTGCGCAACTGGTCGGTGGTGCGTACTGGCACGACAGCAGCGCAGAAGGCGCTCTTTTTCAACTTCCGCAGGCTGCGCGCCCGCATTCGCGACGGCGGCAACGGTCAGCTCGACGATGCCGGACGCGAGCACATCGCCAAGGAATTGTCGGTCAACGTTTCCGATGTCGTGTCGATGGAAATGCGCCTCTCCGGCAGCGATCAGTCCTTGAATGCGCGCATCAGCCCCAGCGGCGAGGATGAGTGGCAGGACTTTCTAAAGGACGAGACGCCATCGCCGGAGGAGGTCGTCACCCTCGCGCATGACAACAAGACGCGCTCCATCTGGCTGGGCCAGGCTTTGTCCGAACTGACCGATCGCGAGCAGGTGATCATCAAGGAACGTCGCCTTCGCGACGACGGGCGTACTCTCGAAGAACTCGGCCGCAAGCTTGGCATCTCCAAAGAGCGCGTCCGTCAGATCGAGCACCGCGCCCTCGAAAAGCTGAAGACATCGCTTCTGAAGAAGAGCGTCGAAGACGACATGACCGTCGGCCAGCCCCTTTAACGGGCAGGACGGCAGCGCCGTCGGGCTGGATGGCAACGCCATCGGGCTAGACTTTTCCGGGTAAGCTGGCCATGTCATCGGCATGGTCAGCAACTCGTCGGCAAACTGTGTGACTATAAGCGCTGAACTCGTGATCGTCGGCGGCGGCCACAGCGGCTTACTGCTGGCACTGGCCTTGGCCAGACATGGCCTCCACCCCACCATCCTCGACACCGATCAAGTCAACCAGGTGCTGGCAGCACGATTTGATGGGCGGGCGCTGGCGTTGATGCGGGGCTCGAAGCAGGTCTTCTCGGCGCTCGACCTCTGGCCGCATTTCGCGCCATTGGTGACGCCGATCGACGGCGTGCATGTCACGGATGTCGGCACTGGCGGTTCGATCGCTTACGATGCCAAGGAGGTCGGCGGCGACGCCTTCGGTTATGGTGTCGAGACGCGGCTCCTGCGCAGCAAGCTGCTCGAACTGGTTCTGGACAATCCAGCTATTTCCTATTCGGCAGCTTCACGACTGGAGATGCTGGAACGCCATGCGGACGGGCTCCGCCTCACCCTCGAAGACGGCCAGGTGTTGGAAACACCGCTGGTGATCGGCGCCGACGGTCGTAAGTCAACCGTCCGCCGGCTGGCGGGCATCGGTGTCGATCGGATCGACTATCATCAGACAGCCCTGACTTTCGCCTTCCGGCATGCCGAACCGCATGGGCATCGTGTGCGCGAATTCATGAGCGGGGCGGGACCGCTAGCCTTACTGCCGATTGGTGAGAATGTCTGTTCGGCGACATGGATCGAGCGGCCAGACGTGGCTCGTGCGCTGACGGCAGTACCAACCGATGCGCTGCTCGAAGCCTTGCGGGAGCGCCAGGACGATGCACTCCAACCCCTGGACATTCTGGGCAAGCCTGCTGCTTTTCCGCTTAGTGCCGAAACCGCGAAAACCTATGGAGCAGCGCGTGTCGCACTGGTTGGCGATGCTGCTCACGGTCTGCATCCGATCCACGCGCAGGGCTGGAACCTCGGCGTACGTGACATCGCCGCCCTTGCCGAAGTGCTCGTAGGTGCGGCGGCATCCGGCCAGGATCTCGGATCCGGCGAGACCCTTCGGCGCTATGCTCGCTGGCGCGAAGGTGATGCGCGTATGATCCTCGGCCTGACCGACGGTCTGAATCGTCTGTTCTCCACTGACTTCATCCCGGCCAAGCTGCTGCGTCGCACCAGCCTCGCCGTGCTCGACAACCTGCCGCCCATGAAACACTGGCTGATGCGCCGCGGCATGGGGGTCGAAGGGATCGGAGGCGATCTGCCTAAACTTGCTCGCGGCCTTCCGCTCGAATCCGAATCAAAATGAAAGAACTTTTCTGAAATTCCGACTCTGTGGAGAAGATCTCCGAGCCAGCGTTCACTGTTCTTTAATGGAAAGTTGCTAATCTGACGTAGTGCGTCAGTCTGAAATTTAGATCATTCTCATTTAGTTAGCGTTCCATCACCCTCTGTGCTTACTGCGAAACATTTAAGGAATTGCATATGAGCAAGTCTGAAAAGACTATCTATCTGAACGTCGGCGTTTGGTACGATCCAGATGGTGATAAGATTCACTTGGCTACCAAGGACGCTGGCGGGCTTATCTCCACAATTAACGCTGATCCAGACAGCAAGCGCGGCCATCCTAATCTATTCATGAAGCTTGCCAGATGCCTGCGAGACGCTCGCGTTCCGCATCCGGCCATCGAAGCAACGAACGATGCCCAAAGGCCTCAAGGGTCTCATCAGGCCCGGCATAATGGCCGGTTAGACCGGCTGTCCCACCGCCATTGACGGCGCATACCCGCGGGTATCCTGGCGCGTTCGTCGAGGACGGCGGAACCATATGATGTGGTCATACCACTAAGCCGCGAGCACGCGGATGTGGCGTTTCTTGCCGGAGGAGATTTTCAAGGCGCCATCCTGCAGATCGTCCGCCTTGACCATCAGATCCTCGTCGTTGATCCGATCATCGTTGAGGCGGGCGCCGCCGCCGCGGATCAAACGACGCGCTTCGCCCTTGCTCATGACCAGACCGGCGCGTTGCAGGAGGTCGAGGATGTTGATGCCGCCTCGAAATTCGCCGCTGTCGATCTCGACGGTGGGTAGGCCGTCCAGGTTTTCCGCACCCGCCTCGAAGACCGAGCCTGCGGCCTTCGCTGCCTCTTCGGCAGCATGCCGCCCGCGGCAGAGGCTGGTCGCTTCGAGCGCCAGGGTCTTCTTCGCCTCGTTGATCTCCGAGCCCTCGAGTGCCTCAAGCTTGGCGATCTCATCCAGCGGCAGATCGGTAAAGAGCTTCAGGAAACGGCCGACATCGGCGTCTTCGGTATTGCGCCAATATTGCCAGTAATCGAAATCGGAGAGACGGTCTTTGTTGAGCCAGACGGCGCCGGCTGCAGACTTTCCCATCTTGGCGCCGCTTGCCGTGGTGATCAGCGGTGTGGTCAGGCCGAACAGCGTGCGGCGTTCCACCCGGCGGCCGAGCTCGACGCCGTTCACGATATTGCCCCACTGATCCGAGCCGCCCATTTGCAGCACGCAGTCACAACGCCTGGCCAACTCGACGAAGTCGTAGGCCTGCATGATCATGTAGTTGAATTCGAGGAAGGTCAGCGGCTGCTCGCGATCGAGCCGGAGCTTCACCGAATCGAAGGTCAGCATCCGGTTGATGGTGAAATGCGGACCGTAGTCGCGCAAAAGCTCGACATAGTTCAGCTTATCCAGCCAGTCCGCATTGTTGACCAGCAGAGCGTCTGCACCGTTATCTTCAGGCGCTGCAGGGCGGTCGGAGAGCCCCCCGCAATCGGTCGTGCCGCTGAAATCGAGAAAACCACTGAGTGAACGCTTGATGCCTTCGACATTGACCGCGAGCTTTTCGTCGGTCAGGAGCTGGCGGCTTTCTTCCTTGCCGGAGGGGTCGCCGACCTTGGAAGTGCCGCCGCCGACCAGCGCGATCGGCCGATGGCCGGTTCGCTGCAAGAGGCGCAGCATCATGATGCCGACGAGATTGCCGATATGCAGGCTGTCGGCGGTGGCATCGAAGCCGATATAGGCCGTCAGCCGCTCCCTGGCCGCAAGCTGATCGAGAGCGTCGAGGTCGGTCGCCTGATGAAGGAAACCGCGCTCGACCACGGCCTGGATGAAATCGGAACGATGGGCGTGCATCAATCAAACTCTTCTAGAGCAGTATTCAATTAACAGGAAAAGGACGGATTGGTGGGCTTCAACCAGCCTTGGCGACGACCTCGTCATTGCTTTCGGTGTCATCCTCAGGCGAGCCATCGCCGTCCGCCTCCTCCTCCGTGTCATCGGCATCGGGGGTTTCGGATGCCGACTTGGCCTTGGAGGACCTTCGTCCGGTGGGCGCTTTCGCTTCCTCCTCGATGGCGGCAAGGCGCATGTCCAGATAGTTCTCGATGGTATCGTTCAGGCGATCGAGGCAGCCTGTGAAGAAGTGATCGGCGCCCGGCAGGATCTCCATGCCCATTTCGAGGCCGCGCTGCAGCTTCAGCTTCTCCACCAGCTTTTCGACCGATTCAACCGTCACCAGTGTATCACGATCGCCGTTGACGATCAGACCGGAGGACGGACAAGGGGCGAGGAAGCTGAAGTCATAGAGATTTGCCGGAAGAGCGACACTGATGAAGCCCTGGATCTCCGGGCGACGCATCAAGAGCTGCATGCCGATCCAGGCGCCGAACGAGATGCCAGCGACCCAGACCCCCTTGGCGTTGGGATTATAGAGCTGCATCCAGTCGAGGGCGGCTGCGGCGTCGCGTAGTTCGCCCTGCCCGTGGTCGAAGCTTTCCTGGGAGCGGCCCACGCCGCGGAAATTGAAACGCAGTACCGAGAAACCGCGTTTCACGAACATGTGATAGATGTCGTAGACGATACGGTTGTTCATCGTGCCGCCGTGCAGCGGATGCGGATGCAACACCACCGCCAGCGGCGCATCGCGCTCGGTGGCATGGTGGTAGCGGCCCTCCAGCCGCCCGTCGGCGCCGTTGAAGATGACTTCCGGCATTTATTTTTCCCTCCGCGCGTTCCCGCGCCGAACTTCACAACACCATCAATGTCCAGTGACCTTACATGGGATCACCGGGCACGGGGTGCCACCCGCATTGATGAGCGTATTCACCTGCCAATCGATCGCGACTGTGACATCGGTCACTTGACTGATCTCGACATCATCGCAACATCAAGGGCAGGCTGCGCTGTGTTTAGCGTGAACGCAGCATTTATTGCAATCATGAACTGTGGCACCGGGTTATGATCCAGACCCTAAAAGATGACATCAACGCCGTAGTCGAGCGGGATCCCGCCGCGCGTTCCGCTTTCGAGGTGTTCCTATGCTATCCGGGGCTGCATGCTGTTTTGTTCCACCGTTTCACCCACAAATTGTGGCTCCGCGGCTGGACGGTGACGGCGCGCTGGCTGTCCCAGGTCGCCCGATGGCTGACTGGGATAGAAATTCACCCCGGCGCCACCATCGGCAAGCGCCTCCTGATCGATCACGGCATGGGCGTGGTGATCGGCGAGACCGCGGAGATCGGTGATAATGTCACGCTTTACCAACAGGTGACGCTGGGCGGTGTCTCGCTCGACGCCAGAAAACGCCATCCGACCATCGAGGATGACGTGGTGATAGGCGCGGGCGCCGCCGTGCTCGGGCCATTCACGATCGGCAAGGGGGCCAGGGTCG
>JBPCVQ010000222.1:0-2503 GCA_051010395.1 Geminicoccaceae bacterium
CCATTAACAAAATGCCACATCTCATCAAGCTGCACGATCTCGACATTGGCCGGGGTCGTTGGCTCCTCCAAGCCCGAAGCCTCATGGCGGATCCACTTCATGACAGCCACGTTGCTCACGCCCAAAAGCCGAGCGATCATGCCGTAGCTTGCGTTGCCCATCGCGTACAGCAGCACCGCCAACGCCTTCATTGAAGCCGGCTTGCCGCGAACCGGCGTGTCGGTAAAATTATAGCCGCAATCGCAACACCGATAACGTTGATGATCCCGAACTTTACCGTTCTTCACGAACGCCGTGCTGTCGCAGCGCTTACAATGAAGCTTGTCCATGCCAAATGTGCCCTCAATTACTCTTCCCAAGGCACGCCTTTAGCATAATATCTATCTCCAGTTAAGTGTCTCCGAGATTTCAATGATGTCCGGATCGCGTTTCGATTCTAGGCGATCAAAGCGTATTAAGATTTCATCGTAGCGTATACTGCAAATTTTCTGATGCCCTTTTTTTCCCTTCGCAGCTTCGGCTATGACGAGCCCGGTCTCTTCCAGAATTAGAACATTGGTCGCCACTGTCGATTGTGGCATACTCAGCGCGACGCTGATCTCATTGATATTGAGAGAACCTTCATCATGTAAGAGCTGTAAAATCCGCATGCGCGCAGGCGATGCTAGGCCTCGTAAGGAGTCGATGTGCCGATCTGCGGTCACCGTCAGAAATTTGTGATTATTTCTCATGAACCGTTCTTAGCTGCTCTTATGCATGAAGGACTGGCGGATATAGCGTAGGGATTTGATATATTGCGAGAATTTGTTGCTGAGGCAGGCTCTTCGACAACCCCGAGCCAACCACACCCACCATGCCTTACGAT
The DNA here is from genome assembly GCA_051010395.1 of Geminicoccaceae bacterium. Lineage (GTDB taxonomy): Bacteria > Pseudomonadota > Alphaproteobacteria > Geminicoccales > Geminicoccaceae > JANQPX01. Next base: position 866 of record JBPCVQ010000222.1, read on the forward strand.
ACGCTGTCACCGTATTCCTTGCCAGCCATTAAACCGAATAAGGTGATTGGCGCTTTCGACCGCGGCCGGCTGCCCTCTGATGCCGGTGTTCTGGCGCCGGCGGAGATCGAGCGTCGGCTTGGGATCGCGGAACGCTTGTCAGCCTGCCTGGACGATCCACGCTCACCTAATCGCATCCGACATGACTTCGGCAAAAAGCTTGGCATCGTCGTCCGTTGTCGAAGCATGCGTGTCGTTCGAACGCGTCTCGCCCTTGAAATCCTGCTCGCCATGCCTGCTAGGGCTAGGCGGTTTGCCCGATCCACCTTCGGGGCGAAAAATCTTCATCGAAGCCCAGGCCTGGATGAGTGTGCCGTCCACCGAGAAATGCTGATCGGACAGAAGGCCATTGATCCGTGCGTGCGTGGTTCAACATCGCTGCGAAGAACTTGCCGGCAATCTCGCCGTCGAGCCGCCGGGCCCTGTTCTCGGTGAACACTGTCACGTCCCACACCAGATCGCCGATCCCGAGGCAGGTGAGCCAGCGAAACAAGAGACTGTAATCCAACTGCTCCATCAGCTGGCGTTTCGTGCGCACCGTTTAGAACGCCTGCAGCAACAGCGCTTGCAGCAGCTGCTCCGGCAGGGGCGACGGCTGTCCGATTGCGAATAGATTGCATCGAAATCGGCGCTTTCCTCAAATATCTAATACCAACCCATCTAGCGAATGACTCGATTGTGAACTCGCGTTTTGATAATTATCCTATGATACACCCAAAGATTTGGGGGATTATGGTTCGATTTCATGATGACAATTCCGCGGTTGATCTTCGTCGGCTGGCGAAGTCAGCGAGGACGGCTGCAGCTTCGCGGCGAATGTTGTGTTTAGCGTTGGTTCTTGAAGGTGCCAATCGAGCCGAGGCGGCGCAGATATGCGGGATGGATCGTCAAACGCTGCGGGGCTGGGCTCATCGCACGAGCAATGCTGGAGACTTTCTCGATCCCTTTGAACGGAGCAGCCACTGTAGATACAATGATTCTCTGCCTACTGGCTTTCGTAGCGATCATGCTTGTTTAACTTATTAAGAGTTGGCTGCCTTGTTCACCCCTGGGGACAGCTTGCATTCAGCGGTCATCTGAGTCGTTCGACTTGGCATGCCGTCCTCGGCTCTGGCGCTTCTTTGTTTGGTAAGTCTGCTCTGTCGGCGACGCGCGATCGAGTGCATAGCTACGATCATTGAGATAGGCTGGTAGGTCTCATCCGCCATAAACGATGTCGATCACCTCGATCCGATTTTCGAACTCGTCGAAGATAATTAGATGGTCTAACTTCTCCATGACCACATAGTTGAGGCCACCCATCGATCGGTCCTCACCGAGATCCGATCGCAGGACTTAGCACCCCAAGCGCCATCAACAGTTAAGGCTTCGATGCGCTCGAGGATTGGATCGATTAGGTAGGCTATAGTTACGGTGAGCCTCCCTAGGTCATGTGGATGAATTGGCTCATGTAAGCGATTGAGGATTCAACAAGAGAATATTTGAGTGATTCATAGGAAGCCGGCTTAAGGAGGGCCGGTGATGTCGACAAAGATGATGGATGCAAATTGGCGGATCGCATTGGAGGCTTTCAGAGCTTGTCTTCCGGCGAGAGGGGCC
>JBPCVQ010000223.1:0-23667 GCA_051010395.1 Geminicoccaceae bacterium
CGACGAAGGCGTGGAGGCATCGATCAGCCTGCAGCTGGCTTCGACGACAGGTTCACCTCTTCAAGCCAACGATAGCCGCGAGCGCGCTCGGCCTTGATGCAGACGAAGGTGGGGTCGATCTTCTGGATCTTCTCCCTGATCGTCTTGATATGCGCGACGATGGTATTGGGCTGAACGGTGATATTGGCAGCAGACATCAGTTCCTCGATCGATCGAACACTGCCGGCATGTCTGGCGAGATCATCGAGGATCCAGAACTGGGTCAGCGATACATCCACCTGCTGGTTCTTCCAAAAGGCGACGGACAGTCGACCGTCGATCTGGAGATTGGAATGTTCCGCGATTGGCCTTTCGCGATCAGCGCCGCCGAAATCCTCACCTGCGGCCGCTTTAGTCAGTGTTTCGACACGGCGGATCAGCGCGTTGATGCGTGCGACCAGATAGGCGGCGGACACCGTCTTGGTCAGATAATCATCGGCACCCAACCGAAGACCGCTGATACGGTCGGGATCCTCATCGCGTTCGGTCAGAAAAACGATCGGCGTCGATGAACGTTGCGCCCGAAATGTCTGGCAGAGTTCAAAGCCTGCTTCATAGTCGGGCCCGAGAGTGACATCGAGAATGACCACGTCGAATTTTTCACGCGCGAACGCGTCAAGCGCTTCGGCCTTGCTGGCGCAGCCCTGGACGGAAAAATGATGCGCTTCGAGAAGCGTTTCATAGTTGGCGCGCAGGATATCGATATCCTCGACCAAAAGAATGCGCTTTGCCTTGGTGTCACTCAATCTTTCTGGCCTTTTTGAGGATTCTTTGATGTTCCCGCATGCTGCCCCGTCAATAAGGCGACGTCGATGATCATAGCTTCCATCCCGGTCCAGACCGATGATCTTTGATGAAAAAGAATGAATGGGCGGTCAAGAAACACGGCAATTATCACCAGGTTTCACCATTCCCCCCTTCTTGTCATGACCGCTCATCAATCATCACGATCGGCCGATTGAGCCCCGTTCTGGGGGCGTCGAGAATTCGTGGATATACGCCAGCGAATAGCAACTACGAGGTGGCATTGCCCGATGAAAACGAACTCGACGAACATGCCGGCTGAGCTCAACCAGCTCATCCGGACAATCTATTCAACCTCGCTCGATCCCTCGAAATGGCGGCTCGTCCTCGAAGAGTTGGACGAGCTTGTCGGATGTGATGACGTCGAAACGCAATCCAACAACGGCAAGGCGGCAAACGAAGCCTGGTCGACGATCAAAGACCGCCTGACTCCGGACATGAAGGAGCGTCACAGGAAACATCGTCAGGACGACGCCTTTGATTCAAGCGACCCCGACATTCGGCGGATCCTTGACGAGCATCTCCTTCAGGCCATGCAGATCACCGAGAAGATTTCGACGATCAACCATCAGCAGCATTTGCTCCAGCAAGCGTTCGATCGCCTGTCCGACGCCATCTTCTTTCTTGGTCACGGCAACAGCATTCTCATCGCCAATCGCGCCGCCTACGCGCTGACCGAAGCTGAAGATGGTCTTCGGGCTCTGAACGGGGCGCTCACCGCCTGCAACAGCCCAACCGCGGCGAAGCTTCGCGAGCTCACGGCCAGCATTGGCGTGAGCCCGCCTGATCAGACCAAGCGGTTCGAAGCCCTACCCATCCCCAAACCATCGGGCGGCCGTCCGTTGCATCTCCTCGCCATGCCCGCCATCGCCTCGATGGAGGAACAGTTCGGCGCTTTTCTCTCAGGCAAGCCTTCCGTCCTCCTCGTTGTCAGCGATCCCGATCAGCAGCCGGCCCCGCCTGAAGATCGTGTCCAGGCCATCTTCGGGCTGACGCCGGCCGAGGCAAGACTGGCGGCAGCGCTGGCCACGGGCATGTCGACTGCCGACTATGCGGAAAACGCTGGCATTACCGAGAACACAGCGCGCTGGACCTTGAAACAGGTCCAGGCCAAGACCGACTGCCGCCGGCAGGCGGATCTCGTCCGCTTGTTGATGGCGACGACCAGAGTTGCCTGAGAGGACGAGAACGCAGACGGCCAAGGCGTGAGCCGGCCGTCTGCGATCGTCCATTGTCACCGGCAGCCGGTTTATTGACAGCCGGCGAGATCGACCTCGACATCCTGCCAGGCCAGGAGCTGCAATCCCCAGCTGCTTTCCGCCGGCGCCCAGGTCATCATATAGGACCCGGCATAGCAGCTGCCGTCATCAGCGCCGGCCGTCACCGCGAAATCGCCGCGCTCGACCACGCGCCCATCCTTGCCGGTGAGCTCCGAGCTCTTATCGAGCTTCACGAACTTAACGTTCCACTGATCCTCAGCACCAATGGTCGACGAAAAGCGCTCGACGATGGCGTCCCGCCCCACAAACGCCTCTTCACCGCTGGCACGATGGAAAACGCTGTCCTCGGTCAGCACCGACTTCACCGCATCCCAGTCGCGATTGTTGAAGGCGTCCATGAAGGTGTCATGGGACTTCGCGGCGTCGAAATCACCGGCATGCGCAGTGAAGGCCGTCATGGTCAGAGCGCAGGCCATGGCAAAACGATATCCGAACATAGGCTTCTCCATTCAATATCTGATCTTCATGCTGCAGGCGGCGTTGTCGTTCATCGGGTCCACAAAACGCAATCCGACCTTTTCATCGAACGGCAGCGCGATGCGCCTTGTCTTCTTACTCGTAGGCTGGATCATCGATCCCCCGCACCACCCATTTGGGCGGTCGGTTCGGGAAGCCTTCAGACGGCCGTGGTGGGGCACGCTTCCTTGATCCAAGGTTGCCTGTGATCTGGCGACACCATAAAGTTTCGAACCAGAGCGCGTCCGACACTTTCGTTATCGATTGCCCCAGCGATGCTTTCTGGTTTGGAAACAAAGCAACCAGCCATCCAAGCGGATCCTGACGTGCGACCTCTTGATCACGCCGCTTCACCGGATGGCATCGCAGCACCTCGCCGGTCATCGGATCAAATGGGCACCCTGTTGGAATTCCAGGATCATGCCCTGGAGCAGGAATTTCGAACGCAGTTCGTCGCAAGCCAGCTCAAGCATATTCGCATAGCGGTTATTGCCGCCGTTTTTCTTATGTACGGTTTTGGCATTATCGATGCGATTCTCTATGGAGATGAGATCAATCATCTCCGAGTTTGGTCGACGCGACTTCTGTTTTTTACGCCAATGGCGATAGCCTTCATCATTTTCACCCACAAAGACCTCTATATCGAAAACGCTCAGCTCATCGGTGTTTCCTGCGTGATTATTGTCGGTTTGACCTGGACTCTCATGATTTCGGACGGTGTGCATCGATCAATGTTCCTCATGCCGAACCTTGTCGAATCAGCGCTCTACTCTCTCTTCTTTATGGGGCTGACGCTCAGGTTCTCGATTCCAGCCACGATCTTTCTCTGCGTCCTATATTCGATCGTTCTGTATCATCTCGACGTTTCCAGCAAAATGAACGTCGCCATCGCGTTTTCTGTTTTCGGCATTCTCGGCCTCATGACGCTATGCGCCTATCAGCGCGAAACAGTCGCGCGAACGCTTTTCATCAAGAACAAAGACGAACAGCAGGCCGCCCGCCGGCATATCCAGGAAAACCAGCGGGATCTCGAATGGCTGCGCGGCCTTGCCGCCTTCTTGCGCCATGAAGTGCGTCAGCCCGTAGCACTGGTCAGCTCCAGCCTGGATATCATGCAGCTTGATCAGCCCGGCAAGGACATCACGTATCACATCAAGAACGCGGAAACCGGCGTTCGTCATGTCTGGAACCTGATCGATCGAGCCACGAGGGCGACGGATGTGGAGGCGTTCGTCCGACAAAGCCAGGCCCGAAGGACCGATGTGGGAACCTTGGTCAGCAGGCTGGTGGAGGAGTTCGGGCAGACATTCAGCGGCGTCCGCTTTGCCTATGAGGAGTCCCGGGGTGACACGATCATGCTGCAAATCGATCCTGATCTCTTCAAGGAAGCCGTCGGCAACCTCCTGAACAATGCGGCCTCCTTCGCTGATGACGGAAGCGAGGTGAAGATTACGATAGGCAAAGACGCCGATGCTGTCGTCACGACCATCTCGAACAAGGGCCCCATTATTGACGATGATATCGAAAGCCTTTTCAGCCCCTTCAGATCGACACGCACCGGCGCCAACGATGACCATCAGGGGCTTGGCCTCTATCTCGTTCGGCTTGTCGCGCAACATTACGGCGGTGCTGCGAATTTGAAGAACCTGGACGATCGAAGCGGTGTTGTCGCCTCAATCAGCATTCCGATCAGGGCGCCCGCCAGAGTTCGGCAAGCTTGATGCACAGATTACGTTCGGGTTGATCGTCGTCTCTGAGACCAAGCCGGCAGGTCACGCCTGCTCAGGCCGATTTGACCCTTCGCTTTTCTTCCTTTGGCCCGTTGCGTTGTGGGGCTCTGCTGGCTTCGTTGTTGCCTTCAATGACCTTGCTCATCAACACCATCAGCCGATCATACTCCTGGTCATCGAGAGGCGCCATCAGGCGACGCTGAGCCTTGATCATCTGGGGCTGCATCCGGTCGACCACCTCTTGGCCGCTCGTTGTAATACGCGCCAGCTTGGCGCGGCGGTCTTTGACAACCTTGGGGCGTTCGATAAGGCCGCGTTTTTCCAGACGCCGGATCACATCGGCAGCGTTATTGCGATCGATGGCGAGCTGCCCCGCGATCGTAACCTGATCGAGCGCCTCGCCGTGATAGAGCACGGTGAGCACGCCGAACTGAACGGGCGTGAGGTTATGCTCGCGGCATTCTTCGAGAAAAAGGGCGACATGGATTTGATGCAGGCGTCTGATCAGGTATCCGGGCCGGCTGCCCAGGTCCCGAAAATCTGCTTGCCTGTTGTCGCTCATTTCCCTGCGGCTCTCCCCCATGGACATAACGCGCGGCCACCGTATCCCAAGGGTCTGGAATGCGCCAGATTACTAAGCTGCACGGTCGACGGCGTGGTCGCGTGATGCGTCGGCCTTGCCTGGCAACATCCTTCCAGGTGCAGAGATCGCGCCCTCTCCGTCGTTGACTTGGATCATTTCCGTAGTACACTACGTAAACTCGCAACCTTCCTTTTGCAAGCGTTGCGTGCGAAGCGCCGCACCCATGCGGCGATCATATCAGGGGGTCGTCAATGGGCTGGACAATCGGGGTCGATGTGGGCGGGACCTTCACCGACTTCTATGCCGCCGACGACCAGGGTGCGATTTGCGTTCACAAGACGTCGTCGACACCCGCCAACCCGGCCGAGGCGATCCTGAACGGTCTGAGGGCGCTTTGCGAGAAGAACGCGATCCCGCTGGATCGGATCGATCGCGTGTCCCACGGCACCACCGTCTGCACCAATGCGCTGATCCAGCGAAGCGGCACCGGCGTGGCGCTGGTGACCACGAAAGGGTTTCGGGACCTTCTAGAAATCGGCCGGCAAACACGGCCGCATATGTATGACCTGCAAAAGGATCATCCCGCACCACTGGCCGACCGCGAGCACCGCTTCGAGCTGGACGAGCGCATCGGTGCGGCGGGCGAGGTGGTGCGCGCACCTGATGACGCCGATATCGAGGCCGTCATCGACGCGGTCCTCGCCAGCCGCACGAAAGCCTGTGCGGTCGGCTTCCTCTTCGCGTTTCGCAATCCCGAGCACGAACAGCAGTTCGCAGCAGCGTTCAGAGCCCGAGCACCGGAGGTCAAGGTCTCGCTCTCGAGCGAGGTTCAGCCAGAGTTCCGGGAATATGAGCGCCTGTCGACCACCGTCCTGAACGCCTATCTGCAGCCGATCATGTCGCACTATATGGAGACGCTGGTGACGGGCGTGGAAGAGAGTGCCCGTCATGCCAGCCTCGGCATCAATCAGTCGAGCGGCGGCTTGATGTCGCCTGAGCGAGCGCACGATTTGCCCGTGCGCACCGCCCTTTCTGGCCCCGCCGCCGGCGCGGTCGGTGCCGCCTATGTGGCGCGCCAGACCGGGCGGCGGAACGTCATCACCCTCGACATGGGCGGCACCAGCGCCGACGTGGCCCTGATCCGCGATTTCGACGTCGACCTCGCCTTCGATCGCGATGTGGCCGGCTTTCCGATCCGCATGCCCTGCGTCGATGTCGAGACCGTGGGCGCAGGCGGCGGCTCGATCGCCTGGTTCGACCGGGACGGTCTCTTGAAGGTCGGCCCGATCAGCGCAGGCGCGTTTCCGGGCCCGGCCTGCTACGGCAAGGGTGGCGAACGGCCGACGGTCACCGATGCCAATCTCCTGCTCGACCGCTTGTCGGCGCGCGGGCTCCTGGACGGCGACATGGGGCTCGATCCGGCTTTGTCGAGGAAAGCCTATCAGCCGCTGGCCGACCGGCTGGGCTTCGACGTCGAGCGCACGGCCCATGGCGTGCTCGGCATCGTCGTCGCCAATATGGTGCGCACGATCCGCACGATTTCGGTCGAGCGCGGCCACGATCCGCGCGATTTCGTGTTGATGCCGTTCGGCGGCGCCGGGCCGCTGCATGCGCGCGACGTCGCCATCAGTCTCGGGATCGGTGAAATGATCGTGCCGGCGGCGCCAGGCATCGTCTGCGCGCAGGGGCTTTTGGTGTCGGATCTGAAGGAGGACTTCGTCGCCAGCCGCCGCATTCCGGTTTCCGACGATGGTATTGCCGAGATCTGCGGCCTGGTCGAAGCGCTCAACGCCGAGGCCCTGGCCTGGTTCGAGGCGGAGGCCGCCCCTCCGGAAGGACGCCGGGTCGAGCTGGTGCTTGACGCCCGCTATGTCGGCCAGAATTTCGAGCTTGCCATGCCTGTTGCCGAAGCGCGGTCACTCGGCCGCAACGATATCCCCGATGCCGCAGCCCTGCACCGGAAGTTCTGTGAAGCCCATGAGAGGGCCTATGGCTATGCGAGCGCCGGCGATCCGGTCGAGATCGTCAATCTCAGGCTGACCGCCAGGGCGAAACTTCACGAGTTCGAGGACGGGCCTGCCGCCTCCGGCGATCCGGGCAGACCGAAACCGCGCGAGGCGCGCGAGGTCTTTTTCGAGGCCGAAGCGCCGGTCGCGGCCGACATCTACGACCGCGCGGCACTGCTGCCGGGCCAACGCCTTCATGGCCCCGCGATCGTCGAGCAGCTGGATACGACCACGCCTGTCTATCCCGGCGACATCGCCGAGGTCACCGTCGACGGGCATCTGATCATCCATATCGGCGCGGAGGGCGGGCATTGAGCGAAACAATGAAAAAGCTCGACCCGATCCGCCTCGAGATCATTGCCAACGGGCTGCGCTCGATCGCGGATGAATGTTTTGCCGCCCTGATGCGCGCGTCTTTTTCGACCAACATCAAGGAGCGCAAGGATCACTCGATCGCCATCGTCGACAAGACCGGAAGGCTGGTGGTGCAGGCTGCCCTGACCCTGCCGATCCATATCGCCTCGATGGGCGGTCTGATGCGCTGCCTCCTGGAAAAATACGAGGGCGACATCAATGAGGGCGACGTCTTCGTCGCCAATGACCCGCACACCGCGGGCGGGACGCATCTGCCGGACATCAATTACGCGCAGCCGGTCTTCGTCGATGGCGAGCTGGTGGCCTTCATCTGCAACATCGCCCACCACGCGGATGTCGGCGGCATGGTGCCGGGCTCGATGGCGGGCGGCATGTCGGAGATCTACCAGGAGGGCCTGCGCCTGCCGGTGGTCAAGCTGTTCCGCAAGGGAGAGCTGCAGTCCGACATCATGGACATCATGCTTTTGAACGTGCGCGTGCCCGAAGAGCGCCGCGGCGATCACAACGCGCAAATCGCCGCCTGCAGGCTCGGCGAACGCCGTTTTCGGGAAATCATCGACACCCATGGCCTTCCTGACATTCTCGAAGCCTTCGGGGAGATCATCGCGCGAACGGCGATGCGCTTTCGCCAGGCGATCGCCGATATTCCTGATGGTGTCTACGAGTTCAGTGACTTCATGGATGGCGACGGCATCGCGACCCACGATATCCCGATCTGTCTCGAGCTGGTGGTCGATGGCGACCGCATCCATCTCGATTTCGCCGGCACCAGCCCGCAGGTCACGGGCAATATCAACACCACGCTGAATGCCGTGCAGGCGAGCGTCGGCTATGCGCTGATCGCAGCGCTGGATTCGGATCTTCCCAGCAATCAGGGCGTTCTGGATGTCATCGAGATCAGCATCGAGCCGGGCTTACTGCTGAGTTCGGTCTTTCCAGCACCGGTCGCAGCGCGCGCCCATGCCTGTCAGCGCGTCATCGACGTGGTTCTGGGCGCATTGTCGAAGGCGCTGCCGGAGAAGGTGATCGCCGCGGCGAACGGAGCCAACACCACCGCGGTCTTTTCCGGCGTCGATCCGCGCAGCGGAAAGCCCTATCTCTACCTCGAAACGCTAGGCGGCGGCATGGGCGCGCGCGCGACCAAGGACGGCAAGGACGGGGTCCAGGTGGGCATCACCAACACCTCGAACCTGCCGGTGGAAAGCATCGAGCAGGAATATCCTCTGCGTGTCGAGGAATACAGCCTGGTCGAGGACAGCGGTGGTGCCGGCAGGTGTCGCGGCGGCATGGGGCTGCGCCGGGTGGTGACGCCGGTCGATCACCGTTGTGTCTTCAACGGTGCTGGCGAGCGCTTCCGCCATCAGCCCTGGGGTCTGTTTGGCGGCGAGCCCGGCAAGTCGGGACAGTTTCTGATCCGGGACCTGGAGGGCGAACGTCGGCTGAGCGACAAGCCGGACGAGGTGCCCCTTGGACCCGAAGCCCGGATCATCATCGAAACTCCCGGCGCCGGGGGATATGGAGCCCCTGATGATCGAGATGCCGAAGCGGTTGCTCGCGATCGCGACAGCGGCAAATTCTCCGCCCCCTATCTCGCGCGCCACTATGACGACTCCTAGGAGGCCTTGATGCGCGTCTATTCGATGGTTCGACCAAAGAAGCTGTCGGAAATGCCGGAGGCCATGGCCCGCGCCGAGCGGCTTGGCTATGACGGCACGACGCTGCTCGAGCTGACGGTGCCGCCGACGCTTAGCGCCGCCGCAGGCGCCATGGCGACCGAAAAGATCAAGATGATGACCGGCGTCTTCGTCGCCTTCCCGCGCAGCCCCATGGCCACCGCCTATGACGCCTGGTCCCTGAACGAGCTTTCCGGCGGCCGCTTTCAGCTCGGGCTCGGCTCACAGATCAAGGCCCATCTGACCCGGCGTTTCGGCATGGACTACCAGCCGCCGGTACGGCGCATGAAGGACTATATAAGAGCGCTGCGCGCCATCTGGGGCTGCTGGCAGAACGGCACCCGGCTCGACTATGACGGCGTGTATTACAAGCACAATCTGATGATCCCCTATTACAATCCCGGACCGATCGAAAGCGGCGTTCCCGAAGTTCATCTGGCGGCGATCAACAAGCTCATGTGCCGGCTGTGCGGCGAGGTCGCCGACGGCCATCTTCCCGGCGACCCAATTACCTGGAGATGGCATGAGGAGGTCATGCTGCCCAATCTCAAGATCGGACTGGAGCGCTCAGGCCGGACCTTCGATGACATCGAGCTCGGCGGCTACGGGTTCATCGGCTCCGCCGTCACTGACGAAGGCATCGACAAGGTGGTCAAGGGGCTGAAGGAGCGTGTGGCGCTCTATGCCTCGACGCCTGAATACAAGGAAATGCTCTCGATGCATGGCTGGTCGGTCAGCCAGGAGGATTTCGCAGCGCTCGCGCGAGAAGATAAATGGGAGGAGATGGGCAATCTGGTCACCGACCAGATGCTCGAAGCCTATGCGGTGATCGCCAGGCCCGAGGATCTTCCGGCGGCGCTGAAGAAACGCTATGGCGGCAAGGTCGATCGCATTCAGATCGATGAAACCTGGTTCGAGGGTCTCTCCGATGATCAGGTCGCGACGCTGGTGACCGAGATCAAGGCGATCTGACGATGGTGGAGCAACGGACCACGCCCGATTTCGCCGCTCCAGATTTCGCCGCTGAAGAATGGGCGCGGCTCTCTGCGCGTGATCCGCACAGCATGGCGGTCGCCGAAATCGATCGCGAAATCACCGTGGGCGAGCTGATCCGGCAGGCGCGCAGGCGGGCCGACCAGTTGATCGCAAAGGGCGTACAGCCCGGCGATCGGGTGATCGTGGCGCGTCCCAATGTGATCGAATTCGTGGTCGACTATCTGGCAGTCAGGCTTTGTGCCGGTGTCCTGGTGAACCTGCCTTGGCGCGCCGGCACCAGCATCACCGAGCTCGCGGACATTCTGGATGCGAAGGTAGTCATCCTCGAAGAGCGCCTGGTGGGCGACAACCCGCTGTTCGATCAGCTGGGCGATCGCCGGTTTCGCCCTGACGAACAGGCAAAGCCCGGTCCAGAAACGCCGATCGCAAGGGGTGGCGACGAGCTTGCCTGGCTTGCCTGTACCTCCGGCACCACCGGTACGCCCAAGGCGGCGATGCACACCGGGACCACCTGGCAACGCCAGACCGAGGTCTTCGCCGAACATTTCGGGCTCGGCGAGGATGATCCGATCCTGGTCTCCTCGCCGGTCGGCCATGCGGTCGCCCTGCTGTTCGGTGTGCGCTTCTCGCTGCTCTTGAATTCGCCCATGGTGCTGGTTTCGAGATGGAAGCCGGAAACGGCGGTCAAGCTGATCCAGCGCCATGGCTGCACCTTCACCGTGGCGCCGACTCCGTTTCTCGTGGACATCGTCACTTTTGCCGAAAAACACGGCGCCGAAAGGCTGAAGACCCTAAAATTCTTCCCGTCCGCCGGAGCACCCGTGCCACGCACCCTCGTGCGCCGCGGGCTGGAAGCCCTGCCGAACTGCCAGGTCTGGTCCTATTTCGGTACGTCTGAGTGCGGTGCAGTGACGGCCGTGCCGCTGGATGCCGATCTGGATAAGCGCCTGAACACCGATGGCACGGCCATGCCGGGGACCACGACCCGCGTGATAGACGACGAGCTGCAAATCCTCTGCCCCGCTCAGATGATGACGGGCTATTGGAGCGGCGATCCGAACGGGCGGCTGCACAATGACGGCTGGTATCAAACCGGCGATGCCTGTGAGCAGCGTGAGGACGGCTATATCAAGATGATCGGCCGGGCGCAGGACATCATCCTGCGCGGCGGTGAGAACATCTCGCCGCTGGAGATCGAAAACACCCTGTTGAAGCACCCGGCCGTGCGCGATGTCGCGATCGTCGGCTATCCCGATGACCGGCTCGGCTCACGTCTGGCCGCGGTCGTCGTTCCCGATGCTGATGTGACGCTGGATGACCTTCGCGCGCATTGCGAGACGATCGGCCTCGACAAGGCGAAATGGCCGGAGTTCATGACCGAGATTGACAAGATCCCACTATCGCCGATCGGCAAGGTGCTGCGCGGCGATCTGGAGGATCTGGTCTGGGACCTGATCAGGAATGATAAGGTCAGCGAATGACCCGATTTTTGCTTTCGTCAGCCTATGGATTGCTCTCTCCTGTCGACGCGGGCTTGATTCAATCTTTCTTCACGATTGCCGGGTACGATGGTGATCAGGTCCATACGATCCTGGGAGTCCGCCCGCCCGCTGAGATGGAGGTGCGAGGCTCGGACTCCCAGGATCGCATGGACCTGGATGGCTTCTATCATGATCGGGTTAGCAAAAGGTTAAGCCAGAAAGATAGAACAAACGTCGAAATCCGGACGACAGCAGCCTGCCCAGCCCGGAAGCTTCCTCCGACGTCCTCGGAATTGGGTAGCCTACCGCCGATCTTGGCCGTGACGGAGAGTTCCCAATGATGTGGTCATACCTCCAGCACGGAAACCTCTCGAGACCATCCCGACAAGGGATCGCATACCCTTGGATTTTCAAACTCATTCTTCGACGGCTGTCGAAACCCAATGACGTGGTCACACCACTGATGTGGTCATGCCACTAGAGGGGGCGTCATGAAGAGATTGCAGGTAGGGTTTCACATCGATGGTGACGTCTGGGAGCCCGAGCAGATCGCGGCGCTCGAAGGGCATGGTTTCGACATCCTGACCACCGGCGAGCACATCCTGTTCTTCCGGCCCATTCTCGATACGGTCACCGTGCTGTCCTATGCAGCGGCGGTTACGAAAAAGATCAAGCTGCTGCCCTCGACCCTGATCCTGCCGCTTCGCCATCCGACCATGATGGCGAAGGAGCTGATTTCGATCGACATCCTGTCCAAGGGGCGGCTGATCGCGTCGGTCGGGATCGGCGGCGACTATCCGCGCGAATTCGAGGCCTGCGGCGTTCCGATGACTGAGCGCGGCCGCCGCGCCAATGAGGGCATCGAGATCATCAAGGGCTACTGGTCGGGGGAGCGCTTCGATTATGACGGCAAGATCTTTCAGCTGAAAGACGTGGACATGCTGCCCGGCCCCTTCCAAAAGGGCGGTCCGCCGCTTTGGGTGTGCGGGCGGAGCGATCCGGCGATGAAGCGTGCTGCCAAATATGGCGATGGCTGGCAGCCCTATATGTACACGGCCGCGCAGCTCGCCTCCTCCGTGGACAAGATCAATGGTTTCGCCGGTGACATCGGGCGCGATCTGCCGGCGGATTTCGCCTATACTACCTTCATGTATGTCTCGATGCATGACGATGTCGATGAAGCCCGCAACCGCGCCATCGAGCAGCTGAGCTATCGCTTCAACATGCCGTTCGAAAAGATCGTCGACAAATATTGCGCCTATGGACCGCGCGACAAGGTCATCTCGGAACTACAATCTTACGTCGATGCCGGCGCCAACCACCTGATCATCGCGCTGGTGATGCCCGAAGAGGAGCGCATGGATCATGTCGCCAAATTCGCCGAAGAGATCCTGCCTTCGCTGCAGGCGATGAGTGTGAAATAGGATTTGTCCGTGGCGCACAATAGTCTGACCATCGCCGACATTCAGGAGCGAATTGGCCGCTCGAAATTTCACCAGCTTTTCCGCCCCGAAGTGCTGGAGCTCGACAATGAGGCGATGACGCTCGCCCTCAAGGTCCACATGCGACCGGAGTTCGAACGCCAGCCCGGCACCGGGCATTGGCATGGCGGCGCCCTCGCCTCGCTGATCGATATCGCCGGGTGTTATGCGCTGATGCTGGTGGCCGGCGGGCAGATGCTGACGCTGAATTTCAGCACCGACTTTCTCCGCCTCGCGGTCTCGGACCACCTGATCGCTCGCGCTGTTGTGCGCAAAGTGGGACGGACGGTCGGTTTCGTCGATGTCGAGATCGAGGACGCGGATGGTCTGCAGGTCGTGATGGGCCGTGCCTGCTACACGATCCGGCCGGATATCAAACAGACGTGACCGCTTGGGAGTGAAGCATGCAGGATGTCGACAAGGCCGGCGGTGACGAGAAGAAGACGATCGCGATCGTCGGCGGCACCGGTGATCTGGGCTCCGGTCTGGCGCAGCGTTGGGCTCGTGCCGGACATGACGTCGTAATCGGTTCGCGTGATGGGGAGCGCGCCGCTGCGAAAGCTTCGGAATTTTCGGCGCGAGCGGGAACTCCGATCTCCGGGGCTGCGAACCAGGATGCCGCCGCAAAGGGCGAGATCGTCGTGCTGACCGTGCCGTTCGCGAGCCATGCGGCGACGCTCGAGACGATCCGCCCGTTTCTGAACGGCAAGATCCTGGTGGATGTGACCGTCCCTTTGCAGCCGCCGAAGGTGCGCACCGTGCAGCTGCCGGAAGGTGGGTCGGTGGCCAAGGGCGTACAGGCGACGCTTGGCGAGGATGTCCGCGTGGTCTCCGCTTTCCAGAATGTGGCCGCCGCACACCTGGCCGATCTCGATCACGACATCGATTGCGACGTGCTGGTCTGCGCCAATGACCAAACCGCGCGAAAACTGGTCGTCGGGCTTGCCGAGGATGCCGGCATGAAGGCCTGGCATGCGGGCCGGATCGACAATTCCGCGGTGGCCGAGGCCCTGACGTCGGTTTTGATTTTCATCAACGGCAAGTACAAGATAGACGGTGCCGGCATCCGGTTGACGGGCGTTCCGTCGGACGCCGAGACCTGAACGAAAGCTTTGGAGCCGATGTCCGATCAGATCACGCTCCAGGCCCTTAGCGGCATCCCCATGATCGAGCCCGGCGATGATCTGGCCCTGGTCATTGCCGAGGCGCTCGACGCCAGTGAGCTTGTTCTGCAAGCCGGGGATATCCTGGTTCTGGCGCAAAAGATCGTTTCGAAGGTGGAGGGGCGGATCGTCGATCTCCGCCAGGTGACGCCGGGAGCGCGGGCGATCGAGCTTTCGGCGGCTAGCGGCAAGAACCCCCGGCTGGTCGAGCTGATCCTCGCGGAAAGTGCTTCCATCATCCGCCAGGAACGCGGCCTTCTGATCACCGAACATCGCCAAGGCTGGATCATGGCGAATGCCGGGATCGATGCCTCCAACGTGCAATCGGAAGGGGGTGCCGAAAACGTGCTTCTCCTGCCTGTCGATCCCGATGGGAGTGCCGCCGATCTGCGCCAAGAACTCTCCCAGCGCTACGGCGTCGACATCGGCGTGATTATCAGCGACAGTTTCGGCCGTCCTTGGCGTCTCGGCACCACCGGGGTCGCCCTAGGTGCCGCCGGCGTTCCCAGCCTCTGGGACCGGCGCGGCGCGCGCGACCTCTTCGGCCGCGAATTACGGGCGAGCCAGCAGGCGGTGGCCGACGAACTGGCGAACGCGGCCTCACTACTGCAAGGCCAGGCGGATGAGGGCTTGCCGGCAGTGCTGGTTCGAGGGCTCGAATTCAGCGGGATGGCTCCCGAGCGCCCGGCCGTCGACTTGATCCGCGATGCATCCGAGGATCTCTTCCGATGAGCGAACGCCCGGTCATCGCGCTTTCGGGCGGCGTCGGCGGCGCCAAGCTGGTGCTCGGGCTTGCGCATGTCTTGCCAGGTGATCGGCTGACGGTGGTCACTAATACTGGGGACGATTTCGACCATCTGGGCCTGCGCATCTGTCCCGATACGGACACCGTGCTCTACACGCTTTCCGGGCTCGCCGATCCGGATAAGGGCTGGGGGCGTGCGGGAGAAACCTGGACCTTCATGAGAGCCCTGGCGGCGCTTGGCGGCGAGGACTGGTTCAGCCTCGGCGATGGCGATCTGGCGCTGCATGTCCTGCGCACCCACCGTCTTTCCGAGGGCGCCAGCCTCGGCGAGGTGACCGCGGAGGTGGCCGATGTCCTGAACATCGCGCCGATGATCCTGCCGATGAGCGATCAGCCCGTGGCGACCCACGTCAACACGCCGGACGGCCAGCTGGCCTTTCAGCATTATTTCGTGCGCGAGCGATGCGCGCCTGTCGTCACCGGGTTCGAGTTCAAAGGGGTCGACGCTGCGAAGCCCAATCCAGAACTGGTGCAACAACTCGAGACAGGGCCGGAAGCCATCATCATCGCACCGTCCAATCCCTATATCAGCGTCGACCCAATCCTGGGCCTGCCCGGCCTCTGGGCTATGCTGCGCGCTTGCGGCGCGCCGATCATCGCCATCTCGCCGATCGTCGGCGGGGCGGCGATCAAAGGGCCGGCCGCCAAGATGATGGCGGAGCTCGGCATCGAGGTTTCGGCTTTGGGTATCGCTCGCCACTACCAGGGCCTGATCGACGGCCTGATCATCGACGAGCAGGACAGAGGCCTTGCCTCCCGTTTCGCCGAAATCGGTATGAGGGTTCGAGTAGCGCCGACGATGATGGTGGATCTGCAAACCCGTATCGAGCTCGCGCGCCAAGCCCTGGACTTCGCAAGAGATCTGCGCTCAGGATAACCGAGATGGCTCTGATCGGCATCTCGTCAGCAAAGCAGAGAGCGGCATGAAACAAGGGAGGCAAGACATCCAGCATCATCCGCTGCCGTCTAACGAGGACGCCTACGCACTCCTGGAATGCGAGCCGGATGAGCTGCTGAGCCGTGCGGCCGATCTCCGCGATGCTGGACATGGCCGCCTGATCAGCTATTCACGCAAAGTGTTCATTCCGCTCACGCAGCTTTGCCGCGACGTCTGCCACTACTGCACCTTCGCCAAGGCGCCGCGCAATCTCGATGCCGCCTTTCTCTCTCCGGACGACGTTCTGGCCATCGCGCGCGCCGGCAAGGCGGCCGGCTGCAAGGAGGCGCTGTTTACGCTCGGCGACAAGCCGGAGCTTCGTTACGCCATGGCCCGCCGCGCGCTGGAGGCTTTGGGCTATGAGACGACCCTCGACTATCTGGGCGCAATGGCACGGATGGTCTTCGAGGAAACCGGCCTGCTGCCGCATCTGAACCCGGGCGTGATGAATGCGGAGGAGATCGCCGGCCTCCGCGAGGCCTCGGTTTCCATGGGCATCATGCTGGAGAGCGTCTCGGAACGGCTTTGCCAAAGGGGCGGATGCCATTTCGGCTCGCCGGACAAGCACCCTGCCCTGCGGCTTGCGACGATCGAGGAAGCGGGCAGGCAGCGGATTCCGTTTACCACCGGCATTCTGATCGGCATCGGCGAGACGCGCCGGGAACGCATCGACAGCCTCTTGGCACTCCGTGATCTCCATGATCGATACGGCCATATTCAAGAGATCATCATCCAGAATTTTCGCGCCAAACCTGGTACACGTATGGCCGATGCGCCTGAGCCGGATCTCGACGATCTGACATGGACGATTGCCGCAGCGAGGCTGATCTTCGGACCGGCGATGTCGATCCAGGCTCCGCCCAACCTCTCGGAAAACGGCGCAGGCGATCTGATCGCTGCCGGGCTCAACGATTTTGGCGGCATCTCCCCGGTCACGCCCGACCACGTCAATCCCGAAGCGCCCTGGCCGCATCTGCACGATCTGGCCCACGAAACGGCAAAGGCCGGAAAAATTCTGGTGGAGCGCCTCGGCGTCTATCCGAGCTATGCTCAAAAGGGTGGGCTCTGGCTGAACAAGGTCTTTCGAAAGCCGGTGCTCGACATGATCGATGCCGACGGTCTGCCCCGCACCGACGTCTGGATCGCGGGAGATGCCTCCAAGACGCCTCCGCCACTCATGGGAACGCCGGGTCTCCTGCCGTCCTCGGAACTGGACCGTAGTCTCCGCCGCGCCAGTGACGGCGATGCGCTGAGTGAGGCCGACGTCACCCGTCTCCTCGCGGCGCGGGGCGGTGAGATCGCCGAGGTCACGACGGCCGCTGACGAGCTTCGCCACCGGGTGTCAGGCGATACCGTCAGCTATGTCGTGACCCGCAATATCAACTACACCAATATCTGCTACTTCAAATGCCGATTCTGCGCATTCTCCAAGGGCAAAACGTCGGAGAACCTGCGCGGCAAACCCTATGATCTCGGCCCCGACATCGTCGCCGCGCGCGCGAAGAAAGCCTGGGAGCGAGGTGCGGTGGAGGTCTGCCTGCAGGGCGGCATCCATCCCGACTATACCGGCCAGACCTATCTGGACATTCTCAGCGCGGTCAAAACCGAAGTGCCGGGCATGCATGTCCACGCCTTCTCGCCGCTGGAAGTGTATCAGGGTGCGGCGACGTTGGGCTTGACGGTCGAGGCGTTTCTGGCACGGCTGATCGAGGCGGGTCTCGGTAGCCTGCCTGGCACGGCCGCCGAGATTCTCGATGACGAGGTCCGGGCCGATCTCTGCCCCGACAAAATCAACACCAGTCAGTGGTTCGAGGTGATCGATAGCGCACACCGGCTAGGCCTTCGGACTTCGGCCACGATCATGTTCGGCCATATCGACCACACGCGGCATTGGGCGCGGCATCTGCTCCGTCTGCGCGCGCAACAGGAACAGACCGGCGGGTTTACCGAGCTGGTGCCGCTGCCGTTCGTGCATATGGAAAGCCCGATTTATCTTAAGGGCGAAGCGCGCAGAGGACCGACCTGGCGCGAATGCCTGCTTCTCCATGCCGTGGCCAGGCTGGCCCTGCATCCGCATATCCCCAATATCCAGGCGAGCTGGGTAAAGCTCGGACCCGACGGCGTCGCCGCCTGTCTCGAAGCCGGCGTGAACGACATCGGCGGCACGTTGATGAACGAAACCATCACCCGCTCGGCAGGCGCCCAGCACGGACAGGAGATGACGCCATTTGCGATGGAGGCCCTACTTACCAGCAGCGGCCGGCCATCGCGTCAACGGACGACCCTCTATGCGGACGCTGCCCCCGATCGTTCCCAGGCATCTTTTCTGGCTGCGGAGTGACATCGATCCCAGCACGTCTTCATCGATAGAAATGCAGACGGTTTTTCCAAGGCTTGTTAACCTTTTCCTAACCACTTGATGTCTTGCCGGCTGTCTGGTCCATGCGACCCTGGCACTCGAGCCTCGCCCTTCCTTTCTGACAGGTGGGCGGATTCCCAGGGTCGCGGGGACCAAGTCATGACCATGACATGGATAGGTTAAGAAGGCGTTAAAGCGCGCTTCGCCTTTCTCGTGGTGTGACCACATCAGAAGGGCCAGCTGCTGGGAGCGCAACATGTTGAACCCAGGACCAATCACAAGATTCCGTGTGAATCAAATGATGTGGTCACACCACGAGAACCACAGGACTGAACAGGAAATGTTCCAAACCAATAGGTTAGAACACTGCTTCCAAGTCCATCACACCGGGATCCGGTCTAGGGGGCGGATACAAGAGATTGCCATCGGCCTCCTTTGAATAAGACTGCATACCGCCTGTCCTGGTAAAACCAAGGAAACCAAATGATGTGGTCATACCACAGGGTCGATCGAGATTTGATTCGACACAATAGGGCGTATACTCCATATTATTGAATCAAAGTCGATGCGAAAGACAACCGCAGCGTGGCGAACAAACAAAAGCAACTGGGAGAATGACATGAAAAAAATGGCAGGAACGCTGACCGCCGCCGCCATTGGCGCGCTTATGTCCGTATCGGCCGGTGCCGCCGAGGAAATGAAAATGCTCACGGCCTGGGGCCCCAATCACTCGGGCACGGCGAACATGGCCTATGGCTATATCGACCTGGTCAAGGAGATGACCGATGGCGACGTGTCGATCACGCCCAGCGGCCCGGAAGTCGTGCCGGCCGGCAAGCAGCTGCAGCCCGTGGCCGCAGGTGTCTTCGACCTGATCTATACCCACGGCCTCTATCACACCGGCGACACCGGGATCGGGGCGGCGATCGACGCCGTCAGCGGCGACGTCGAGGCGCGGCGTGAAAGCGGTGTTTGGGATTGGGTCGATCAGCACTATCAGGAGGCGCAGGGCCTGAAGGTTCTGTCGATTCCAACCGCGACCACGGGATTCCGTTTTTTCCTAAAAGAGCCGATGGATGCCGACAAGAAGCTCGAGGGCATGAAAATCCGAGCCCTCCCCTCTTACAACAAGATCGTGGATTCGCTGGGCGCTGCAGCGGTGGTCATCCCCTTCGGCGAGCTCTATTCTGCCGCTGAGAAGGGCGTTATCGACGGCCTGGTCTGGCCCACGGTCGGCGCCGTCGGCTTCAAATTTCACGAGGTCACGCCTTATCTGGCCGAGCCGGCATTCGGCACCGTTTCCTACCTGATCATGATGGATCTGGATAAGTGGTCCAGCCTTGATGCCGACACGCAAAAGGTCCTCCTGGATGCCGGCCACAAGCTGGAGCAGGACACCATCGGCGTCTTCAACAAGCTTCTGGAAGAAGAAACCGCGGCGATGGTCGAAGGTGGCGCCAAGACCACGTCGATCGGCTATTCCGCAGAAGAGGCCAGCAAATTGTTTGCCGAGCGCGCCATGGAAGTCGCCGTCGAAAAGTCTGGTGAGACGGGTGAAGCCTTTCGCGATTTCGTCGCATCGAAAGGCATGTAGTCATTGACGGGAGCCCGCCGCTTCGTCAGCGGCGGGCACACCTTCCGATCTGATTTTGACGGATCGGAAAGCGGCCCATGTGGCTGTCAGCCGGTGCATCGACCCCAAAGGAGCTATCAGCAATGTTCCGAGAAGTTGATGCAGAACCAATAAGATAACGCATTGAACCTAAATTTCTCTGAGGGCATCTGTGCGCCGATGGTATGTTCGATACGAACTCTCCCGAAGCCTCGCTGAGAGAAGGCCGCATACCCTCGGGTTTCTTGGCACATTCTGCAAATGCGGTGGAAACCAAATGATGTGGTCACACCACTAGGAAGTCGATGGTGCCATGAAGCCATTGTTAGGAGGGTTGAAGACTGCTCATGACCTCGTAACCGAAGCCGCAGCTGCGCTTGCCGTCCTCGGTCTCGGCCTCATCGTTTTTTCCTACGTCTTCGAAGTGTTCACCCGCTACGTCTTGAATTCACCGACGTCCTGGGTCAGCGACTTCGTCTCTTACGCTCTTTCTGCCTCGGTCTTTCTCGCTTTGCCCAAAGTGACCCGCGAACGCGGCCATGTCGCCGTGACGATCCTCGTCGACATCCTGCCTGATCGCGTGGCGGATTGGGCGCATGCTGCCGTCAGCCTGATGGGTTTCGCCTGCCTCGGCTTTGCCGCATGGATCAGCTTGGAGGAAAATATCCGCCAATATAGCCGCGGCATCGAAACGCTTGCCATCAATCCGATACCGGTCTGGTGGGTATCGAGCTTCATAACCTTCGGGCTGGCCATGAGCGCCCTCTACATGCTGCGCCATCTGCCACCGTCCTGCCGCAGCCGGAACGGTTTCCAAGCGGACGGGCCGGACTGATGGAGTGGTACGTTACGCTTCTGGCCGGGCTGGCGATCCTGTTCTTCCTGTTCCTCTCAGGCGCTCCGATCTTTCTCGCCTTTCTTTCTGCGATCCTGGTCGGGATCTATGTCATCATCGGGCCGTCCGGATTTCCGATGCTGGCCAACAGTATTCTGGACACCTCCTCGATCACCTCCCTGGCCTCGATCCCGCTCTTCATTCTGATGGGCGAGCTCCTGTTTCGCTCCGGCACCATGGATGTCCTGTTCGAATCGATCGACAAGCTCGTCGGGCGTGTGCGCGGCCGTCAGTATGTGCTGGTGGTCGCCCTATCCGCCGTCTTCGGAGCACTCTCGGGTGTCGCCATGGCGGTTGCCGCAATGCTGGGGCGGGCGATCATTCCGGGCATGAAGGCGCGCGGCTATGATCGCGACATCGCCGCCGGCCTGATCGTCGGCGGCGCCAGCCTCGCCCCGATCATCCCGCCAAGCCTGCTCGCGATCATCGTCGGATCGCTTGCCGATGTCTCGATCGCCAAGCTCCTGATCGCCGGCGTCATTCCAGGGCTGGTCATCGGCGGCATTTTTCTCGTCTACGTCTACGTCCGAATTGCGATCAACCCGAGCCTGGCGCCCGCCAATGTCGATGGTGAACGCAAAGACGTCACCGCCAGCGAAGCGCTTTGGGCGTTGATCCAGAGCCTGCCCTTCGCGATCGTCATTTTTTCCGTCATGGGCTTCATCATGCTGGGCATCGCCACCCCCTCCGAATCGGCGGCGACCGGCGTTCTGGGCGCACTGCTGACGGCGGCAATCTATCGCAATCTCAGCCTGCGCATGATCTGGGACTCGCTGATGGCCTCGATCACGGTCGCGGCGATGATCCTGGCGATCATGGCGATGTCCAAGATGTTCACCCAGCTCCTGGCCTTCACCGGCGCCACCAGCCAGCTCGTGAGCCTGGTCGCCAATCTCGGCTTCGAGCCCATGTTGATGCTGCTGATCATGATGGCCGTGCCGTTCCTGCTTTGCATGTTCATCGACACGATCGCGGTCATTCTCCTGACCATCCCGATCTACCAGCCTGTGGTCGACAGTCTCGGCTTCGATCCCGTCTGGTTCTGGCTCCTGTTCCTGATCAACATCACGCTCGGCGCGATCACGCCGCCCTTCGGCTATACGCTATTCGCCTTCAAGGCGGTGGTGCCCGATATGACGATCAGCCAGGTCTACCGGGCCACCTGGCCCTTCGTGCTCCTTTTCCTGGCAGGGATCGTCCTGATCGCGCTGGTGCCCGGCATCGCCACCTGGCTCCCCAATCTGATCGGCTGAAGATGGTGTGACCGGGCCTTCTGACCCAATTGGATGTCAGCAATCGCCGACGCGGGCGGCGGCCATAGAATATTGCATGTTCATGGTCTCGCCGCCGACTTTGAAGGTGATGTCGACATTGCCATTGCCCTGGTCACCATCGATGGTGAAGGAGAAATGTCCGGTGGCGCTGCCCTGCTGCCCTTCATCGACGCAAGCAAGGTCATAATCGATGGTGTTGCCGGAGATGGTCTCGTTGCTGAGCTCGCATCCTTCCTCGTCACCGAGAATGGCGGTGGGGTCGAAGACGGCCTCCTGCATGCACTGCTGATTGACTTCTTCAGTGCCGAGCATGGAGTTCTGCGTTGTGATTTCCCAAAGACCGGGGGTGATGGGCACACCTGCTGCAAATACCGCCGATGAAAACGTCAAGGCCGCCAAAGCAGGAGTGAGCGCCGAAACGCGACAAATCGTGACCTTCATAAAGCTCTCCATTAATGTCGACGATCGACTGGTGGCGGATCAAGCCGCAGGCATCAGCCGCTCCACCAGTCGGGCCCAGTAACTGGCGCCGTGGGGCAGGGTCTCATCGTTGAAGTCGTAGCCGGGGTTGTGCAGCATCGGTGTATCTTCGTCGCCGCCATTACCGATAAAAATGTAACTGCCCGGCTTCTTCTCCAGCATATAGGCGAAATCCTCGCCACCCATGACCGGCGGCGTCTCGCGGTCGACCTTGTCCTCGCCGGCGATCTCGGCAGCCGTGTCGGCGGCGAGATCCGTCTCGGCCTCGGTGTTGACCGTTGCCGGATAGCCACGCATGAACTTGACATCGGCCTCGATCATATGAGCCTTGGCGATATGGCCGGGTATGGCGGAAATGCGCTCTTCCAGGAGGTTCCTGACCTCGGGTGTGAAGGAGCGCGCCGTGCCCGTGAGAAACGCGGTTTCGGGGATGACGTTATAAGCGTCGCCGGCATGGAGCTGGGTCACAGAGACGACGCCGTTCCCGACCGGATCGACATTTCTGGAGACGATCGTCTGCATGGCAAGGGCTATCTCGGCCGCAGTCACCAGCGGATCGAGGCAGAAATGAGGGGCGGCGGCGTGGCCGCCCTTGCCCTTGACCTCGATCAGAAACTGATCGGTCGCCGCCATGATCGGGCCCGGACGCATCGCGAAATTACCGACCGGCCTGCCCGGCCAGTTATGCATGCCGTAGACATGGCGCATGGGGAAACGCTCGAACAGCCCCTCCTCGACCATGACGCGCCCACCGCCTTCACCTTCCTCGGCGGGCTGGAAGATGAAGTAGACCGTGCCGTTGAAATTCCTGGTCTCGGCGAGATAGCGGGCGGCACCGAGCAGCATGGTAGTGTGACCGTCATGCCCGCAGGCGTGCATGCAGCCTGGATTGGTCGATGCGTAAGGCTTGCCGGTGGTCTCATTGATCGGCAGCGCATCCATGTCAGCGCGCAGACCGATGGTCTCACCGCCTGCGTCTGACCCGTTGCCGGCGCGCAGCACGCCAACCACACCGGTCTTGGCGATGTCGGTGTGCACTTCATCGAAACCGAACGCTTTCAGCTTCTCAGCGACGATCGCCGAGGTTCTGGTTTCCTTGAAGCCCAGCTCCGGATGCGCGTGAAAATCCTGGCGCCAGGCGGTCATTTCGTCGTGGAAATCAGCTATCCGGTTGATTATAGCCATCGACCACCCCTCTTTTTGGTTGCTTCATCATAGGCCAATGCCGCCCCAGGGCC